>NZ_JBFUJB010000010.1:0-117563 GCF_056401575.1 Rhodococcus sp. P4_E4
GTTCATGCAGCGGTTGGGTTCATGCAGCGGTTGGCGGCCGAGGGCCGCACGGTGYTGGTGTCGAGTCACCTTCTCTCGGAGATGGCGTTGACGGCGGAGCAGTTGGTGGTGATCGGTCGGGGTCGGTTGATTTCGGATTCGACGGTGGCGGAGTTCGTGGATCGCTCGTCGGAGTCGACGGTGCGGGTGCGCAGCCCACAATTGGACGCTCTCCATGCCGCATTGACTGCCCACGGACTGACTGTCCGCGAGGAGCATTCAGGATCGGAGCCGGTGTTGGTGGTCGTGGATTCGACGACTGATGTGATCGGTGGTTTGGCTGGTTCGCAGGGAATCGTGTTGTACGAGTTGGCGTCTGTGCAGGGTTCGCTCGAGGATGCGTTCATGAAGTTGACCGGGGACGATGTCCAGTACCACGCATCCGGTATCGAAGCAGCCCCCGAAACTCAGAACGCATACACACAGCAGGCTATGGGAGGTGCACTGTAATGGCTGTTCTCAGTGCTGAACGTATCAAGATCACCACGACCAAATCACCGTTGTGGTGCACGATCATCATCATCGTGCTCGGGTTGGGACTCGCTACGGTTTTCGGACTGAGCGCCAAGTCGTCGCTCAGTAGCCCCAATGGTGCAATGATGCCGACAGTGTCGGGGGCGCTCAGTGGAGTGACCGGCTTCGGTGTGTTGGTTCTGATGATCATGGCGGCTCTCGCGATCACCAGCGAATATCGCTTCGGGACAATCCGAACAACATTCCAGGCAGTTCCGAACCGCGCTTCGGTGCTCATCGCCAAAGCGGGCCTCATAGGTGGTTTCGGAGCGGTACTGACTCTCGTATTGTCATTCGGCGCTTTCGCTCTCACGAAGGCCACATCAGGTGACGCCGGAAGATTCCTGACTCTGTCTGGCGACGATAACTGGCGGGTCGTCTACGGAACACCGATCTACGCGTTCTTCTGCGTAGTTCTAGCCGTAGGAGTGGGCGCGTTGCTCCGGCAGTCTGCAGGTGCGATCGCATTACTGCTGTTGTGGCCCTTGCTGATCGAGAATCTTTTCAACCTGTTCGGAAGTATCGGCGAGAAGATCATGCCGTTCCTGCCGTTCATGAACGCCAACAACTTTCTCGGTTCCGGCGGTAGTGTCGACTTCCACTGGGGACCCTGGGGCAGCCTGGTCTACTTCGCCCTCTTCGTGCTCGTCGTATTCGGCCTCAGCATCGTCGTCGTGAACAGGCGGGATGCATAGGCACACGGATCAGGCGGGCTGATTCTGCTTACGCCAGCGGGCGTTCAGGAAACCCAATGCCGCGATCACCAGGAACAACACGGTGGTCGAGATCAACTGTGCACGGGCATCGGCGTCGAAGAGCATGAGGACGACGAAGACGCCGAGCATCGCGAGAGTCGCGTAGCTCAGATACGGGAACAGCCACATACGAACTGTTAGCTTGCCCGACGCTTCGAGTTGTTTACGCAGTCGCAGATGCGAGACGACGATGAAGATCCAGATGACGAGCAGCGCGGCGCCGACTGCGTTGAGCAGGATGCCGAGCAGGTCGTCGGGGAGCAGCCAGTTGAGCAGGACGCTGACGAAGCCGAAGAACACCGACAGCAGAACGGCATTGGTCGGAACTCCGGTGCTCGACAGTTTCGCCATGAAAGCGGGTCCGTCGCCGCGGCGCGAAAGTGAGAACGCCATGCGAGAGGTGCCGTAGATGTTGGCGTTGAACGCGGAAAGCAACGCCACCACTACGACGAGTTCCATGAACCCGGCAACACCCGGAATGTTCGCCTTGTTCAAGACGGCCACAAACGGGCCGCTCTCGAGTTCGGGGTCGTTCCAGGGCAGCACCAGAACCATGATCGAGATGGCACCGATGTAGAAGACACTGATGCGCCACACGACGCTTCGCACAGCGACGGCGATGGAGCGTTCCGGATTCTCGGATTCGGCTGCGGCGATGGTGACGATCTCGATCCCACCGAAGGCGAACGCCACGACGAGCAGTCCTGCGGCAATGCCGGACAACCCATTGGGCATGAAGCCGCCCTGCCCGAACAGATTGCTCGTACCGACCGGATCGGTATCGGGGAGGATGCCGAACACCAGCAAGACGCCGATGACGAGGAAGGCGATGATGACGGTGACTTTGATTGCGGCGAACCAGAACTCGAACTCACCGAAGTTGCTGACCTTCGCCAGGTTCACCACGGCGAAGAACACCACGAAGACCAGGGCGACAACCCATTGCGGGATCGACGGCACCCAGTCGTTCACGATCGCCGAGGCTCCGGTGATCTCGGCGCCCAGCACCATGATCAGCATGAACCAGTAGAGCCAGCCCATCACGAAGCCGGCCCACTCGCCGATCCCCAGGCGCGCGTAGTGAGAGAAGGAACCGCTCGCCGGGATCGCAGCTCCCATCTCACCGAGCATGCGCATCACGAACACCACGACGGCGCCCGCAAGGATGTAGGAGATCAGGACGGCCGGGCCGGCCTTGGCGATACCGACGCCGGTTCCGAGGAACAGGCCGGCGCCGATGGCCGAGCCCAGGCCCATCATCGTCAGATGGCGGACCTTGAGACCGTGGCCGAGAGCAGTGGTTGTTCCGTCGGAGACGTCGGTGTCAGTCATCAGTCGTTGGCGTGCAAAGCAGCGTTCAGTTCGACGCCGGTGCCCTTCCACGGCACGACCTCGACGGCACCCGAGACCGAGTTACGACGGAAGAGAAGGTTCGACTTGCCGCTGAGTTCCTTGGCCTTGACGACGGTGCCGTCCGGGCCGGTGACCTTGGTGCCCGCGGTGACATAGAGGCCCGCTTCGAGGACGCAGTCGTCGCCGAGTGAAATGCCGAGGCCGGCGTTTGCGCCGAGGAGGCAGCGCTTGCCGAGGGAGATGGTTTCCTTGCCGCCGCCGGAGAGGGTGCCCATGATCGAGGCGCCGCCGCCAACATCGGATCCGTCGTCGACGACGACGCCCGCGGAGATGCGGCCTTCGACCATCGAGTTACCGAGGGTGCCGGCGTTGAAGTTGACGAAGCCTTCGTGCATGACGGTCGTTCCGCTGGCGAGGTGCGCACCGAGTCGGACACGGTCCGCGTCACCGATACGCACTCCGGACGGCACGACGTAGTCGACCATGCGGGGGAACTTGTCGACGCTGAACACGGTCACGACGCCGCGGATGCGCAGACGTGAGCGAACTTGCTCGAAGCCTTCGACGGCGCACGGGCCGAAGTTGGTCCACACGACGTTGCTGAGCAGGCCGAACTGGCCGTCGAGGTTGACGCCGTGGGGTGCGACGAGACGGTGCGAGAGGAGGTGGAGGCGCAGGTAGACGTCGTGTGCGTCGACCGGCGCCTTGGAGAGATCGGCGATGGTGGTGCGGACGACGACCTGCGAGACCTCGCGAGCGTCGTCAGTGCCTGCCAGCAGTGCAAGATCGGAAGGAATGTCTGTTCCCTCGACGTTCTCGGTACCGGTCTTGTCGAATGTTCCCAGCTCCGGTGCCGGGAACCAGGTGTCGAGGACGGTTCCGTCCGCGGTCACGTTGGCGATACCTACTGCTGTTGCTCCCTGTGCGCTCACGGGACTAGAGATTACTGGGTGGTGGGTGCACCGGCCTAGGCTGGTGCGTGTGAGCATCCTCGATCTTGCTTCGGACCCCATCGACTTGACGGCCGCCCTGGTCGACATCCCCAGCGTCTCGCACGACGAATCCGTCATCGCGCAGGCCGTCGAGGATGCGCTGCGTGAGCAGACTTCGGGCTTCGAGATCATCCGCAACGGCAACGCCGTGTTGGCGCGGACCTCGCGTGGTTTGCCCAGTCGCGTCATGCTTGCCGGACATCTGGATACGGTGCCCATCGCGGACAACGTTCCTTCGCGGCGTGACGGCGACATCCTGCACGGCTGCGGGACCGTGGACATGAAGTCGGGCGACGCGGTCTTTCTGCACCTGGCGGCAACCATCGAGAACCTGGCCCACGATCTGACCCTGGTTTTCTACGACTGCGAAGAGATCGCCGCAACCTTCAACGGCCTGGGACGGATCGAACGCGAGATCCCGCAATGGCTCGCGGCCGACGTCGCAATTCTCGGTGAGCCGACGGCCGGTTTCATCGAGGCCGGATGCCAGGGCACGATGCGGGTTCGGTTGACAGCTTCGGGAACTCGCGCACATTCGGCCAGGTCCTGGCTGGGGGACAACGCCATTCACAAGTTCGGCGGTGCGTTGGAGCGGTTGTCGAGTTACCAGCCGCGCTCGGTCGACATCGACGGTTGCGGCTACCGCGAAGGTTTGTCGGCGGTGCGGATTTCTGGCGGTGTCGCCGGAAACGTCGTCCCGGACGAAGCCGAGATGGACGTCAACTTCCGATTCGCGCCCGATCGCAGCGAGGCGCAAGCCGAGTCGCACGTGCGCGAAGTGTTCGACGGCCTGGGCCTCGGATTCGAGGTCACCGACTCCTCGCCCGGCGCGCTGCCTGGCTTGGCGAACCCGTCCGCTGCCGCCCTGATCGAGGCGGCCGGTGGTCAGTTCCGTGCGAAGTACGGGTGGACCGACGTGTCCAGGTTCTCGGCGCTCGGCATTCCTGCCGTGAACTACGGACCGGGTGATCCGAACCTCGCACACAAACGCGACGAGCACGTTCCGGTGCAGCAGATCACCGACGTCGCGGCCGTGCTGAGGAAGTATCTGTCGGCCTGACCGTTAGCCTTGCCGCATGGCACCAGAGAAGAATTCGGCTTCGAAGAAGCAGAGCTCGTCGATCAAGCACCGCGGGCCCGTTCAGCTTCGACGCAAGCGCAAAGACGAGAAGACCACGACCGATCAGCGCTTGCTCGACAAGCGCGGACCCACGGACTGGGTACACACCGATCCGTGGCGTGTGCTGCGTATCCAGAGCGAATTCATCGAAGGTTTCGGCGCACTCGCCGAGGTCCCGCGTGCGGTGACGGTGTTCGGTTCGGCCCGCACCACGGTCGATCATCCCGAGTATCAATCCGGCCGTGAGCTGGGAACGGCGTTGGCCGAAGCCGGATACGCCGTCATCACCGGCGGTGGACCGGGAGTCATGGAAGCTGCCAACCGCGGTTGCAGCGAGGCCGGCGGATACTCGATCGGTCTCGGCATCGAGCTGCCGTTCGAGCAGGGTCTCAACGAGTGGGTGGATCTCGGAATCAACTTCCGGTACTTCTTCGCGCGCAAGACGATGTTCGTGAAGTACTCCCAGGCATTCATCTGCCTGCCGGGTGGCTTCGGAACACTCGACGAGCTGTTCGAGGCACTGACCCTGGTGCAGACCCACAAGGTCACGCGCTTCCCGATCGTCCTGTTCGGTACCGAGTACTGGTCCGGACTCGTCGACTGGATTCGCGGCACCCTCGAGCGTGACGGCAAGATTTCCGAGGGCGACGTGAATCTGCTGCACGTCACCGACAGCGTGGAAGAAGCAGTACGAATCGTCCTCAACGCCGACAAGGGCGTCGACGAGGCCGCAGATCTGGGGAAAGAAGAAGAATGGTGACCGATTCCGGCAAGAAGTACTCGATCTGCGTCTACTGCGCGTCCGGTCCGGTGGACGAATCGTTCCTGGCGTTGGCGTCAGAAGTGGGAACCGCGATCGGTCGACGCGGATGGCAGTTGGTCTCGGGCGGTGGCAACGTCTCGATGATGGGTGCTGTCGCCGAGTCCGCTCGCGCGGCGGGCGCCTGGACCGTCGGCGTCATTCCGAAGGCCCTGGTGCACAAGGAAGTAGCCGACGTCGATGCCGACGAACTGATCGTCACGGACACCATGCGCGAGCGCAAGAAGCTGATGGAAGATCACGCCGACGCGTTCATCACGCTGCCGGGCGGCATCGGGACGCTGGAAGAGCTGTTCGAGACGTGGACCGCCGGCTACCTCGGAATGCACGAGAAACCAGTGGTGATGCTCGATCCCGTCGGGCACTTCACCGGCCTGCTCGAGTGGTTGAACAAGCTCGACGGGACCGGCTTCGTCGGGCGTCAGGCGTTGGACACTCTGTTGGTGCGGACGGACGTCGAGGCTGCGCTCGACGCGTGCGTCAGATCCTGATCAGACGGCTGCGTGAAACCCTGACCTGGGGCATGGCGGGCTTTATTACCGTGCAGTAAGGTGGCCGCAGACTGGGCGGCCGAATGGGCGCCGGATACGTGTTAGGGGAGCCATGAGTTCGGAAGCCCGTTCGACCGTCGGCCTGCTGGATCTGGCGGCAAAACTGCCGTCGATGATCACCGAGGTGCCGATCCTGGCGCGGGGGGCCGCCGGGCTCACCCGCAAGCCTTCGGCCAAGGAATCGATCGGGTTGATCTTCCAGAAGGCCGCGCACGCGCACCCGTCGCGCCCGTTCATCCGGTTCGAGGGCCACGCGACCAGTTACGCGGAGGCCAACGAACTGGTGAACCGCTACGCCGACGTCCTCCGCGGACGAGGAGTCGATCGCGGAGACGTCGTCGGAGTGCTGGCAAAGAACACCCCCGAAGCCCTGCTGATCGCGTTGGCCGCAGTCAAACTCGGCGCGGCAGCGGGAATGCTGAACTACAACCAGCGCGACGACGTTCTGGCACACAGCCTTACGCTGCTCGACGCGCGCGTCCTGGTGGTCGCCGACGAGTGCGAAGAGGCCCTCGAATCCTTGCCGGCTGGGTTTACCGGACCGAAGCAACTTCTCGTCAGTGAACTCGCGGATCTGGCGAAGACGGCTGATGCCGCCAACCCGGCGGTCACCGCCGAGGTGCTCGCGAAGGAGAAGGCGTTCTACATCTTCACCTCGGGTACCACGGGAATGCCCAAGGCCAGCTTGATGACTCACTTCCGTTGGCTGAAGTCGATGTCGGGCCTCGGGTTGATGGGCGTGCGCTTGCGCGGCTCGGACACTCTGTACTGCTGCCTGCCGCTCTACCACAACAACGCGTTGACGGTCTCGCTGTCCTCGGTGCTCGCGTCCGGCGCGACAATCGCGATCGGACGTCAGTTCTCCGCCTCGCGGTTCTGGGACGACATCGCACTCAACAAGGCGACCGCGTTCACCTACATCGGCGAACTGTGCCGCTATCTGCTCAACCAGCCGGTCAAGCCGACCGACAGCGACAATGCTGTTCGGCTGATGGTGGGTAACGGTCTGCGCCCGGAGATCTGGGCCGAATTCACCCAGCGCTTCGGCATTCCCCGCGTCGCCGAGTTCTACGGTGCCAGCGAATGCAACATCGCGTTCGTCAACGCACTCAACGTTGACAAGACGGCCGGCATCTGTCCGTTGCCGCACGCCGTCGTGGAGTTCGACGAGGACACCGGAAAAGCGTTGCGTGGAGCCGACGGTCGCCTTCGCAAGGTGTCCACGGGTCAGGTCGGGCTCCTGCTGTCGAAGGTCACCGACCGAGCGCCTTTCGACGGTTACACCGACGAAGCCGCGAGCAACAGCAAGCTGGTGCGCGGCGGATTCAAGGACGACGACACCTGGTTCGATACCGGAGACCTGGTGCGCAAGCAGGGATGGGGCCACGTCGCCTTCGTCGACCGTCTCGGCGACACCTTCCGTTGGAAGGGCGAGAACGTTGCCACCACGGAGGTCGAGGGCGCGCTGAGTTCGCACCCGGCCGTCGAGGAAGCAGTTGTCTACGGCGTCGAGATCCCGGGCACCGACGGTCGCGCGGGAATGGCGGCGGTCAAGCTGCGGGACGGGCAGAGCTTCGAGGGAAGCGAAGTTGCAGCTCACCTCTACGGCAAGCTTCCCAACTACGCGGTCCCGCTGTTCATCCGCATCGTCGACTCACTCGAACACACCAGCACTTTCAAGTCGCGCAAGGTGGAATTGCGCAACGAGGGTTACGACGTCGGCGCCGACACTCTGCACGTTCTCGAAGGCCGCGAGGGTGGTTATGTGGACTCGTACGACGAATACGTCGGAAAGGTCGCGGCGGGCTCGGTACCCAAGGGCTAGACCGAGTTCCGTCATGCCAGTATGAGTGGCATGTCTTCACTCTCCGGTTCTACCGCGCAGCCAGGTCCGGCGCCCACCCTGTGTGGGCGTCCGGTCGCGGTCGACCGTGCATTGGTGATGGCGATCGTCAACCGCACTCCCGATTCCTTCTACGACCAGGGCGCGACGTTCTCGGATTCGGCAGCGATGGCTGCCGTCGACAGGGCCGTCGACGAGGGCGCCGATCTGGTGGACATCGGGGGAGTGAAAGCCGGGCCAGGTGACCTCGTCGACGCCGACGAAGAGGTCAGGCGGGTGGTTCCGTTTGTCGCCGCGATCAGAGCCAAGTACCCCGAGCTGATCATCAGCGTCGACACCTGGCGGAGCGGCGTCGCGCGGTTGGCACGCGGCGAAGGCGCCGACCTGATCAACGACACGTGGGCGGGTGCGGATCCGGAACTCGTTGTGGTTGCCGCCGAGACTGGTGCCGGGATCGTCTGCTCGCACACGGGTGGTGCGGTTCCGCGCACCCGCCCGCACCGTGTCCGCTACGACGACGTCGTCACAGATGTGGTCACCGAGGTCGTGTCGGCGGCAGAACGCGCCCTGGCACTCGGAGTGCCGCGTGACGCGATTCTGATCGATCCCACTCACGATTTCGGTAAGAACACCTTCCACGGGCTCGAGTTGTTGCGAAAAGTGGACGTTCTTGTAAACACCGGGTGGCCAGTGCTGATGGCGCTGAGCAATAAGGACTTCATCGGGGAGACTCTTGGTGTGGAGCTTTCCGAGAGGTTGGAGGGAACATTGGCAGCGACAGCAATGGCCGCGGCTGGCGGCGCCCGGGTGTTCCGTGTTCACGAGGTGGCGTCCACCCGTCGAGTAGTCGACATGGTGGCCGCGATCCAAGGACGCCGTGCCCCGGTACGTACGGTTCGAGGTCTGGCATGAGCATCACCGGTGCGGGCCCGACCCGCGTATGGGCAGAAGCCAACAGTTGGGACCATCCGAGTTGGACGGTCGCCGAACTCGAACGGGCGAAGGGTGGCCGAACCGTCTCGGTGGTGTTGCCCGCGCTCAACGAAGAGGACACCGTTGCTGCGGTGGTCGACACCATTCATCCGTTGCTCGGTGGTTTGGTCGACGAGTTGATCGTTCTCGATTCCGGTTCGACCGACCGTACCGCCGAGCGTGCTCGCGCGGCGGGGGCGACGGTGATCAGTCGTGAGAGCGCAGTCCCGTCCATCCCGCCGACCGCGGGCAAGGGTGAGGTGCTGTGGCGTTCGGTCGCCGCAACGACCGGCGATCTGATCGCATTCGTCGACTCCGATCTCATCAATCCCGATCCAGCGTTCGTGCCGAAACTGCTGGGGCCGCTGCTCACGGTGGACGGCATCCATCTGGTGAAGGGCTACTACCGCCGTCCGCTGCGCGTGAGCGGCACGGAGGACGCCAACGGCGGCGGACGAGTCACGGAATTGGTTGCGCGGCCAATGTTGGCTGCGCTGCGGCCCGAACTCACGTCGGTACTGCAACCATTGGGCGGTGAATACGCGGGCACCCGCGAGCTGCTGTCCGCTGTCCCATTTGCGCCCGGCTACGGCGTCGAGATCGGCCTTCTGCTCGACACGTACGACACGTTGGGGCTGGCGGCGATCGGTCAGGTCAATCTCGGTGTGCGCAAGCATCGCAACCGGCCGCTGGCCGACCTCGGCGTGATGAGCCGGCAGATCATCGGAACGATGCTCCGGCGGTGCGGGATCGAGGATTCGGGTGCCGGGTTGACCCAATTCCTGGTCGACGGCGATTCTTTCGTGCCCGAGACCACTGAGGTTTCGCTACTCGATCGACCCCCGATGAATTCGGTAGTGCGCACCGCGGGGGTCTGACCGCTCACACTCGGGTATGGGAGTATCGGTTCATGATGACGATCCTCCTGTACCTGATTGTCATGGCACTGGTCGGCGCGATGATCTTCCTCGCCGCGAGCGCTGTGTTCGGGCGCTCGGAAGAGCTGCCGCCGCTGCCTCCTGGCACGACGGCGACCGTACTCCCGGCAGAGGACGTCACCGGGGCGGATGTCGACGCTCTGCGTTTTCAGCAGGTGTTGCGTGGATACAAGGCGAGTGAAGTGGATTGGGCCCTGCATCGCCTCGGGTTGGAAATCGATTCTCTGCGTGCACAACTGGGCCGTGACGAGAAGTCCGAGGTTCTGGTGAAGGCGGATGCTCCGGCCAAGGCCGAAGCAACGCAGGAGGCGCCTGAGACCGAATCCGAAGCGAAGGATTCCCAGGGCTGATGGCAGACGGACTGGTTCGGTGCGGCTGGGTGGTCGAGACGCCCGGTGACTCGCTGTACCGCGACTATCACGACGAGGAGTGGGGGCGTCCGCTGCACGGGCGCGACGAACTGTTCGAGCGGCTCGCCCTCGAAGCATTCCAATCGGGGCTTTCTTGGATCACGATTCTGCGCAAACGCGAGGCGTTCCGCGAAGCCTTCGACGGGTTCGATCCGGACAAGGTCGCAGCGTACGGAGTTGCGGATGTGGAGAGATTGCTCTCCGATGCCGCGATCGTCCGCAATCGCGCGAAGATCGAGGCGACGATTTCCAACGCCCGAGTGCTCGTGAATTCACCCGATCTGGACCTCGATTCGTTACTCTGGTCGTTCTCGCCGCCTCGACGCACCAGACGACTGACATCAATTGCGGAGGTTCCAGCGGTCACTCCCGAGTCGACTGCCATGGCTAAGGAACTCAAGCGACGCGGGTTCAAGTTTGTGGGTCCTACCACCGCTTATGCGCTCATGCAGGCTACCGGAATGGTCGACGATCACGTGGCTGATTGCTGGGTTCCGGCGCAGGTGTGACGGTCGACTGAACACCCCTAAATGTGACTCAGATTCCCGGTTCCTGCATCCATAGGGAACAATGGAGGGTACGAGCCTCGCTGATTGTTGGCGGGGCGCACCGTTAGTCGAGGCGCAGAGCAATGCAGCGCAGATCTGGAGGGAGCAGAGGATGGCGGCCATGAAGCCCCGGACCGGGGACGGTCCCCTCGAAGCAACCAAAGAGGGACGAGGAATCGTCATGCGGGTTCCACTCGAGGGTGGCGGACGCCTCGTCGTCGAGCTGACCCCGGATGAAGCTGCAGCGCTCGGTGTGGAACTTACGAACGTCACCAGCTAGTCGGGTCCAGGTTGTAGCAGTACGAACAACAGCACGTGATTGCACGCAGGCTCCGTATCCGTATCCGTTTCGGTACGGGGCCTGAAGTGTGCGCACCGCCGGTAGCCGAAAGGACGGATCAATGCTTGCCGCCGTGGTCGATCTTCTGTCCTGCCCGCAGTGCGCTGCTGAGTTGGAATTGGTGGACGGCGCCGCCGAGTGTGATCGCGGACATCGATTCGACGTGGCTCGCCAGGGTTACGTGAGCCTGATCAGTGGCGGTGCCACGAAGTTCACCGGCGACAGTGCCGAGATGATCGCCGCGCGTGCACGACTTCTCGGCGCCGGCCACTTCGGCCCGCTGATGGATGCCGTTTCCCGGGCCTGCGCGACGACGGCAGGGGCGGACCCTGCGCGGATCGTCGAAATCGGTGCAGGCACAGGACAATACCTCGCACACGTCGTGGATTCGCTGCCTGATTCTCGGGCAATAGCCTTGGACGTGTCCAAGTTCGCGGCACGGCGAGCGGCGAAGATCCACGAAAGGATCGGCTCGATCGTCGCGGACGTCTGGCAACCACTTCCGATTCGAGACGGAGCGCTCTCCCACGTGCTCTGTGTGTTCGCTCCACGCAACGGTCCGCAGTCCCATCGAGTTCTCGCCGATGACGGCGTTCTGGTGGTCCTGACGCCCACCGACAGGCATCTGCGCGAGCTGATCGACATTCTCGAGATGGTCAAGGTCGACGATCGAAAGGTGGAACGTCTCGAATCGTCGATGGCCGGCTTGTTCGAGCGCGTGAGCAGCGACGAGGTCGAGTTCACGATGTCACTCTCACACCAGGACGTCCTCGACTTGGTGGGGATGGGACCGTCGGCGAGGCACCTGACGCCGGCCGATCTGGCTGCCGCCGTGGCGAAGCTGCCGCAGCCGAGCACCGTCACCGCGTCGGCGACGGTCTCGACCTATCGCAAGATCTGACGCGGATCAGCGTCTCGTGACGGCGTCCGCGTAGACCTCGAGCGTCTGCTTGGCGATTTCGGCCCAGGAGAACTCGTCGATCGCGCGGATTCTGCCCGCACGACCCATCGCGTCGGCGCCTTCTCGGTCGGCGACAACGGCATTGACGGTGGCAGCGAGTGATTCCTCGAATGCGTTCGGCTCGTAGGCGTTGTAGTGCACGAGTCGTCCGGTGACGCCGTCGGCGACCACCTCGGGGATACCGCCGACATCGGAAGCGACCACGGCGGTCTCACACGCCATGGCTTCGAGATTGACGATTCCGAGGGGCTCGTACACCGAAGGGCAGACGAATACCGTTGCTGCCGAGAGTATTTCCCTGATCTGCTCGGTTGGGAGCATCTCGCGCACCCAGTAGACATTGCCCCGATGTCTGGCGAGTTCGGCCACTGCCTTCTCCGTTTCGCCGGCGATCTCCGGCGTATCGGGAGCGCCGGCGCACAGCACGAGCTGAATCTCCGGGTCGAAGTGGTGTGCTGCCGCGACGAGGTGCCCGACGCCCTTCTGCCTCGTGATCCGTCCGACAAAGGCCACGATGGGTTTTGCGGGGTCGACGCCGATCGACGCGAGTGCGGACGGCGCTCCCGGCGCAGATCCCCCGGGATGCCATACCTCGGTGTCGATTCCGTTGCGCACTACGTGAACGCGACTCGGATCGACGGCGGGGTACGCGTCGAGGACGTCGAGTCGCATACCGGAACTGACGGCGATGATCGCGTCTGCGTGCTCGACGGCGTTTCGTTCGGACCACGACGAGATCCGATAGCCGCCGCCTAGCTGTTCGGCCTTCCACGGGCGTCTGGGCTCGAGTGAGTGCGCGGTGAGGATGTGCGGCACGTCGTAGAGAGCCGACGCGAGATGCCCGGCCAGTCCGGTGTACCAGGTGTGGGAGTGGACGATGTCGACACCGGCCGCGGCGTCCGCCATCCGCAGCTCGGTGGAGAGCGTCGTCAAGGCGGGGTTGGATCCGGCGAGAGCGGGGTCGGGAGAGTGGACGATCGCGCCTTCGCGCGGGGCGCCCATGCAGTGCACGTCGACCTCGCACAACCGCTTCATCTGAGCGACGAGCTCGGTTACGTGTACTCCTGCACCGCCGTAGATCTCCGGCGGGTATTCCTTGGTCATCATTGCGACTCGCACGCGCTAAACCTAACCGCCCGTGGTCGATCCGGCTACCGATCGCGTTATCCCCGACCGTTCGGAGGGGGACACGATCGGACCTCTCGGACTGCTTCGCTAGCGGGAGTTCACCAGTGCGGATAGGTTAGCGGTGTGAGAAGCCAGCCGCATGTGCTTGGAATCGTGCTCGCCGGGGGCGAGGGCAAACGCTTGTATCCGCTGACCGCGGACAGAGCGAAGCCCGCAGTGCCCTTCGGAGGTGCATATCGACTTATCGACTTCGTGTTGAGCAACCTTGTCAACGCGGGATATCTGCGTATTTGTGTGTTGACGCAATACAAGTCACATTCACTCGACCGTCACATTTCGCAGACGTGGCGATTGTCCGGGTTCGCGGGTGAGTACATCACTCCGGTCCCGGCCCAGCAGCGGCTCGGGCCGCGCTGGTACACCGGCAGTGCCGACGCAATCCTGCAGTCGCTCAATCTCGTTTACGACGAGGACCCCGAGTACATCGTGGTTTTCGGTGCCGACCACGTGTACCGGATGGATCCGGAACAGATGGTGCAGCACCACATCGAATCCGGGGCAGGCGTGACGGTCGCGGGTATTCGTGTACCGCGAAGTGAGGCTTTCGCTTTCGGCTGCATCGACAGTGACGAGTCCGGACGCATCACGCAGTTCCTGGAAAAGCCCGCCCATCCTCCCGGCACACCGGACGACCCAAATTCCACGTTCGCGTCCATGGGTAACTATGTGTTCACCACCAAGGTGCTCGTGGACGCCATCCGCGCTGATTCCGAGAACTCCGATTCCGACCACGACATGGGCGGAGACATCATTCCCGCCTTGGTCGCGGCGGGTGAGGCGTCGGTCTACGACTTCAAGGACAACGTCGTTCCCGGCGCTACCGATCGAGACCGCGGTTACTGGCGTGACGTCGGTACCCTCGACGCCTTCTACGACGCTCACATGGACCTCGTGTCGGTGCACCCGATCTTCAATCTCTACAACCGTCGCTGGCCCATCCGCGGCGCCACCGAGAATCTTGCGCCCGCCAAGTTCGTGAAGGGCGGACTCGCGCAGGAATCGGTGGTCGGTGCGGGGTCGATCCTGTCCGCGGCGACCGTGCGCAATTCGGTACTCAGTTCCAATGTGATGATCGAGGACGGTGCGACCGTCGAGGGCAGCGTGCTGATGCCGGGTGTGCGCATCGGCAAGGGCGCCGTCGTGCGGCGCGCGATCCTCGACAAGAACGTCGTGGTCGGTGACGGCGAAATCATCGGCGTCGATCTCGAACGTGACCGCGAACGATTTGCCGTCAGTCAGGGTGGCGTCGTCGCCATCGGTAAGGGCGTCTGGATCTAGAGCTTGCTCGCGCAGAGGAGGCCGTCGCCGAGGGGGAGGAGGACTCGAATGAGTCGCTCGTCCTCGGTTACGGCCTTTGCTGCTTCTCGGACCGCAACCGTTGTCGCGTCGCGAGCGGAGCTGTCGGCAACGCGGCCGTCGGCCAGGGCGTTGTGCAGAACGATGACACCGCCGGAGCGCAGCAGGCGGACACCTTCGCGGACGTAGTGGGGGTGGTCGATCGCGGCGCAGTCGACGAACACCAGGTCGTAGCCGCCGTCCGCGAGCCGGGGAAGTACGTCGAGAGCCCGTCCGTTGATCAGGCGAGTGCGTGCCGGAGCGATTCCGCTTTCGCGGAAGGTCAGCTTGGCAGCCCGCTGGTGTTCGGGTTCACTGTCGATCGTGGTCAGGACGCCGTCGTCGCGCATTCCGTGCAGAAGCCACAGGCTGCTCACGCCGGCTCCGGTACCCACCTCGACGGCCGTCTTCGCGTCGAGCATCCTCGCGAACATCGCGAGCGTCGCACCGACGGCGGGCGTCACCGGATGGGCTCCGAGATCCAGCGCTCGATCTCGCGCCGCGGTCAAAATCTCGTCCTCGGAAACTACGTCCTCGACGTGGCGGAGTATCTGTTCGGCGTGGGTCACGCTCATGAGGTTATCGGGCGGTTCGGATTGTCGCTGCAAGGCGCGCAGTCACCAGGATTCTCAGGAATCCCTCAGGCTCCTCATATGGCGTGCACACCGCGATGAGAAAAGGTGTATACATCGCCGGATCGAAGATCGCACGGCGGTATCGATTTTTACCAAGTTGGTCCTTCGCAGCTCGGTGATCGGGAACAAATCACAGCAACGGCTGGTTCTCCCGAATATCGCGCACTACGTGATTCGGACAACGCGGTGATCGAACTACGCGATCCCGAGCAGGAGGATCAACTTATTTACCAGGTCAACGACGAGCCTCGCCCTCGAGAGTCGGAAGTTTTGACGACGGAATCGGCTGTGGATTCCGAATTGATCGGCACTGCTGTGTTCGATGCAACTGGTGAGAAGTCCTCCATGCCGTCTTGGGACGAACTCGTGCGTCAGCACGGTGACCGGGTGTACCGCCTGGCCTACCGGTTGTCAGGCGATGCCCAGGACGCCGAGGACTTGACGCAGGACACATTCATTCGGGTGTTCCGCTCGCTCTCCGATTATCAGCCCGGAACTTTCGAGGGCTGGCTGCACCGCATCACCACAAACCTGTTCCTCGACATGGTTCGCCGACGCAACCGTATCCGTATGGAAGCGCTGCCCGAGGACTACGACCGCGTTCCCTCGCCCGGTCCGGACCCCGAGCAGATCTACCACGACGCGCGCCTCGACGCAGGTCTGCAGGCCGCACTTGACTCACTCGCACCTGAATTTCGCGCCGCTGTTGTGCTCTGTGACATCGAAGGTCTGTCGTACGAGGAAATCGGTGCCACACTGGGAGTGAAGCTCGGAACGGTTCGTAGCCGTATCCATCGTGGGCGACAGGCGATTCGTGATCATCTGGCAGCGCAGCGCGCAGCCGAATCCGAACTCGTCGGTTTCTGACGGTCGGGTTCGAGCTACAGAGCGGGACGTGGTCAATCACCTGGAGGGACGAATGACGGAGGCGCGGGCACATCGCCAGTTCGGTTCGACCGAACATCTGGCCAGCGAGGCAATCGCTGCCTACGTCGACGGAGAACTCCGAATGCAGGCCTACTTGCGGGCCTCGCATCACATCTCGATCTGCGCCGAGTGCGCGGCGGCCGTCGATGCTCAGCAGCAGGCACGTGGTGCGCTGCGTCGAAGCGGCGAGATGACGATGCCGTTGTCCCTGGTTGGACTTCTCAGTCAGATTCCCTCGTGCAACAGTCCGACCACCGGACCCAATTCGGAAAACGCCGACGGTTCCGTCGGCAATCAGCCCGCAGGCTTTTCCACCATCAGCAAGCGGTTGTCCCGTCGCTGGCGCAAATGACGCCGCGCGCGCTGGCGCAAATGACGCCGCGCGCCAGCTTCCCGGCACGGATCAGTGATACTGGACAACGTGACTGACGGAAAGAGGGGGCACTCCGGAGTGAGCTCGGATTCTTCGGCAAGCGGTTCGGCGGATCGACCGGCAGATGCGCCGGTGCTCGATCCTCGGCCGGTGTACCGACCTCAGATCGATCCGGCCTCGCGCCAGGTGTTCGGTCGACCGAGTGGAGTCGAGGGCTCGTTCACTCCGATTGCCACGCGATCGACCCCGTCTTCCGATGTCGTGATCGGGAATCCGGACCCAGTTCTGGCCGAAGCGTTCGGTCGACCCGCTGACGCCACCGAGTCGATCGGTCGCGATCCCGAGGCGTCGGCGAACAACACACCCGACGAAGAACCCCCGCGTGATCCGTGGCGCGATCCTGAATCCGAGGTCTCGCTGGGCAAGCCTGCAGAGTCCGAGGCGCCGGTGCGGTTGCCTCCCGCCCAGAAGCTCGACGTGCGTGAGCTGTTGTTCGGTCGCAAGGTCGCCCCCTCAGCACTGGCCGCGCTTGCGGGCATGGCACTTGTCATCGCTCTTGTCGGTGGCTTGCTCGCCACTGTCATCACCGCCGATCGCAGTTCACTCACCAGCTCACGTGTCACGCTCGTTCAATCCGGCGGCGGTGAACAGCCGGAGTCGCAGGTGGCGAAGGTCGCCGACGCAGTGCTGCCTTCCGTGGTGTCGATTCAGGTCGCCGTCGGTGACCAGGGAAGTACCGGCTCCGGTGTGGTCATCTCGGGTGAGGGGTACATCGTCACCAACAACCACGTGATCTCCTCGGCAGTACCGCCCGCTCAGGACGCGAAGATCCAGGTGATCTTCTCCGACGGAACCAAGACCGATGCCCAGATCGTCGGACGTGACGTCAAGACAGACCTCGCGGTGCTCAAGGTGTCGGCCAACAATCTGACGGTCGCTCAGCTCGGAAAATCCGAGGATGTTCAGGTCGGCGACGACGTCGTCGCCGTCGGCTCACCGCTCGGATTGAGCAAGACTGTCACCCGCGGAATTGTCAGTGCGCTGAACCGGCCTCTGCGTTTGTCGGGTGAAGGCACCGACACCAACGCCGTCATCGACGCCGTCCAGACCGATGCGGCGATCAACCACGGCAACTCGGGTGGTGCACTCGTCGACGACGAAGCCCGCGTCATCGGTATCAACACGGCCATGCTCAGCGAGTCCGGTGGTTCGGTCGGGCTCGGCTTCGCGATTCCGATCGATACGGTCACCGAGGTGGCGCAGACCATCATTCGCGACGGCAAGGTTCATCACCCCGACATCGGCGTGAATGCCCGCACCGCGGTCAACGACGCGACCAGCGGTGCTGCGGTGGCCAACGTCCGCGACGGCAGCCCAGCTCAACGTGCGGGGATCGTCGAGGGTGACGTCATCGTCAAGGTCGGTGACCGACCGGTGACGAGTGCCGACGAACTGGTGGTTGCGGTCAACGCGACGACCGTCGATCAGCCGGTCAACGTCCAGTTGATCCGCGACGGACGGCAGGTCGACATTTCGGTCACGCCTGTGTCCGACTGATCGGACCCTGCGATCTTCCTGTGAGGTTGATCCGGACATGCGCGCACCGAGCGAGCACACAGTAGGCTGACCCTGTGTTTGGCAACATCGGTTGGGGCGAGTTCATGATCCTCCTCGTAGCGGCTCTGGTCATCTTGGGACCTGAGCGGCTTCCTGGTGCGGTCTCCTGGGTCACGAAGTCCCTGAGGCAGGTGCGCGAATATGCTTCGGGCGCTTCCAATCAGCTCAAGGAAGAACTGGGCACCGATTTCGAGGATCTGCGTAAACCACTCGCAGATCTGAACAAGCTGCGCGGAATGACGCCGCGCGCTGTGATCACCCAGCACCTTCTCGACGGCGACGATTCCATCTTCACGGGCAACTTCGACAAGAAGCCGCAGAGCGGAGTGCAGGAGCCGAAGACGCTGTCGAAGGACAAGCCACTCACCGCGGGCGAACGTCCTCCTGTGGACTTCGACGCAACCTAGATTCGATATGCGAAAGGGCGCCTGTCACCGATCGGTGACAGGTGCGATGGCCGCGGGTGAATCGGGAGCGCTGAGGACGATCGGCGTCCCGGCGTCGCCTGCCTCGCGGACGGACGGGTCCAGCGGAATCTGTCCGAGAAGCGGAACCTTGGCGCCGACGGCCTTCGTGAGGCGATCGGAGACGGTCTGCCCGCCGCCTTCGCCGAACACGTCCATGCGGGTGCCGTCGGGAAGTTCGAGCCACGACATGTTCTCGACGACGCCGGCGACGCGCTGGCGGGTCTGCAGGGCGATGGCGCCCGCTCGCTCGGCGACCTCGGCAGCGGCCTGCTGCGGTGTGGTGACGACCAGGATCTCGGCGCTCGGGATGAGCTGAGCCACCGAGATGGCGATGTCACCGGTGCCTGGCGGCAGATCGAGAAGCAGCACGTCCAGATCGCCCCAGAACACGTCGGCGAGGAACTGCTGGAGCGCGCGGTGAAGCATCGGTCCGCGCCAGACGACAGGAGTGTTGCCCTGGGTGAACTGCGCGATGGAGATCATCTTCACGTCGTGTGCAACCGGCGGCATGATCATGCGCTCGACCTGAGTGGGCTTGGCGTCGGTGCCGAGCATGCGGGGGATCGAGTGACCGTAGATATCCGCGTCGAGTACGCCGACAGACAGCCCGCGCGCGGCCATTGCTGCCGCGAGATTGACTGTCACACTGGACTTTCCGACGCCACCCTTGCCGGAGGCTACGGCGTAGACGCGGGTGAGTGAACCCGGCTGGGCGAACGGGATGACGGGTTCGGCGGAATCGCCGCGAAGCGACTTGCGGAGCTCGGTCCGCTGGGCGTCGTCCATGACGTCGAGTTCGACGCGGATCGCACCGACCCCGGCGACGTCGGCGACGGCCTTGGTGACGCGTTCGGTGATCTCGGTGCGCATCGGGCAACCGGCGGTCGTGAGATAGATGCCGATGTCGACGCTGTTGTCACTGGAGAGGGAGATCCCCTTGACCATCCCCAGCTCGGTGATGGGTTTGCGGATCTCTGGGTCCAGAACTCGCGCGAGCGCGGAGCGAACGTCGGACTCGGTCAGTACAGACATGACTCCATGGTAAGTCCAGGTAGGTCAGTGGATGCGCGGCAGGTCCGATGCGGCGGGCACGATGCCGGTGGAGTACCCGAGCGACCAGGCCAGAACGTTGGCAACGTAGGCGGCCGAGTTGTTGTAGCGGTGGATCGCGGAGGCAACCTGGGTTACGTCCTGCATGTTGAGTCCGCCGTCGCACAGGTACTTGCCGGTGGTCAGTGCGGAGTCGAAAAGGTTCTGGGGGTCGGCGATTCCGTCACCGTTGCCGTCGCCGGCGTACTGGTTCCAGGTGGACGGGATGAACTGCATCGGGCCGACCGCGCGGTCGTAGACGGTGTCGCCGTCGAGGGCGCCGCCGTCGGTGTCCATGATGACGGCCTGGCCGGGAAGGCTGCCGTTGAGTGGCAGGCCGATCACGGGCTTGTAGAGGTTGCCGTTCGCGTCGGCGTCCTTGCCGTCGTTGGCGTGGCCGGATTCGACGCGGCCGATACCGGCGAGGAGTGTCCAGTGCATGTTGCAGTTGGGCTTCTCGACGGCGAGGATCCGCTCGGCGTTCTGGTATGCGGCGACGCTCACGCTCGGGATTCCGAGTGCGCCCTCGGCCATGGAGGCTGGGAGCGGGGGAGTCGCCTGCACGGGAGCCAACGGCGCGGGTTCCGGCGCGGGGGCGGGAGCGGGCTCGGCGATTGCTTCGACGGCGGGCAGAATCTGCGCTTGCGGTTCCTGCGTGGCTTGCGCGGCAGTGTCCACCGTTTCGGCGGAGCTGGTGTTGAAGAACGGAACCTTGGGAGCGGCGCCGGCCGTGTTGGCTGCGGTGACGAGTCCGATAGGGATGAGTCCGGTGAGCGCGATGACCGAATTTCGACGGATGTGCGAATCTGTCTTCTTGCTGTGCCGACCCACTGTGTATGCCTCCTGAACCTCCGCGAGGAGGTTTTCCGTTCAACTGACGGAGTCGAGGCTACCTGATTTGTTGCGCTTCCGTTATTCAACCGTGATCTGGAAGGGCAGTTTGGGGCATATGCACTGTTCTTTCGTGATTTTTTGGTTACAGAGCGGGCATGCCGGGAAGGCCCGGGAAGAACGGCGCGAATGCCGGAGCCGGGGCCGGGGCAGGTTCCGGTGCGGGGGCCGGTGCGGGTGACGGAGCGGGCTCAGGCGACGGGGCAGCCGGCGGCGAAGATTCCGCGGGCGCTGCGTCGGTGGTGGCGGCTACTGCCATTCCTGGGACCGTGCACGGCAGAAGGATGCCGTCCTGCAAGGCGTCGAGTGCTGCTGGATCCGGAAGGATCACGCACATGTCGTCGGGCCAGCGCCATCCCTCAGTCGTCAGAATCGGCCAGACGAGACCCCGTGAGGTGAGGACGGGGAGCGGGATGATCGGACCGGGAGCCGCGTTCCGGGCGGCGTTGGGTCCCGGAGTGGGGCTGGTCGGCGTTACTCCCGGCGGGATCAGTGCCTGGATCTCGGGTGAGAGCGCGGGCATGTCGGGCAGGCCTGGGAAGAGAGGGGGGGTGGTGGTCGGAGTCGTCGACGCAGATTCCTTGTCGCCTGCCGCCGGGTCGGTAGCTGCAGCAGCGGCGAGAACGGCCGAAGCGGCGGAGTCTGCCGAGGCGGCGGCGTTGATCGCCGAGCTGCCGGTGTTGATGCCGGTGGTGTACGGGAGCTGGCCGGAAGGAATGACACCGTTCTTGTATGCCGTCGACCACATGATCACGTTTGCCGCGTAGGCGGCCGAGTTGTTGTACCGCAGAACAGCTTTGGTCTCCTGGGCGACATCGCGCAGGTTGAGGCCGCCGCTGCAGAGGTACTTCGCTGCCGAGAGCGCCGCATCGAAGACGTTGTTGGGGTCCTTGATTCCGTCCCCGTTGCCGTCGCTGGCATAACCGGCCCAGGTGGCCGGAATGAACTGCATCGGCCCGACAGCGCGGTCGTGGGTCGGGTCTCCGTCGATCGCGCCCTTGTCGGTGTCCCGAATGACTTCGTTGCCTGCCAGCCGTCCGTCGAGGACAGGGCCGAGGATCGGGGTGACCGTCGTACCCACCGACGTCGTCTTGCCGCCGTTGGCGTGACCGGATTCGATGCGTCCGATGCCGGCCAGGAGATGCCAGGGGATGCCGCAGCCCGGCGCCTCGGTCATCATCACCAGTTCGGCGGAGCGGTACGCGTTCAGAACGATCTCGGGGATGCCCAGAGAGGTGAGGACGACGGCCGCAGCGTTGGGCGCTGCCGGAGCGCCGGCGACCGTATCGCTGGGTGGGGCCGATCGTTGCGTTCGGACGGTGCGGGGCGTCGGGAGGAAGTCGACAGAGTCCGGCTGCGCAACGGAGGCGGAGCCTGCGAGGGCGATGGGGACCTGCGACCCGCCGGATGGTGCGCTTCCGGCCGTGAGGGCTGCTGGACCTGTTACGACAAGCAGTCCCCCCACCAGTGTGGATGCTGCAATCATTCCGCGTACTCGCACGATTCCCCTTTGCTGGTGCTCCCGCCTCGGAGTACCCACCGTGATAATCCATCCTGCTGTGACTTACGTTACATATCGGTCACGGTGCGTGCAGCAAAACTCAGCGAACGCTCAGCTAGTTGTGACTTTGTTTCGCAGTATTCGAGTCACGGTGCTTCTTCTTCGGGGTCGGTTCGCCGTCGGCGGCAAGGATCGACTTGATCTCCTCGAGCTCCCGCCGCAGGTAGTCGCGGGTGGCGACCTCGCCGACGGCGATGCGCAGCGCTGCGAGTTCGCGAGCGAGGAATTCAGTGTCCGCTTTGGTTTGCTCGGCGCGTGAGCGGTCCTCCTCGAGCGAGACCCGGTCGCGATTCTCCTGACGATTCTGGGCCAGGAGGATCAGCGGCGCCGCGTAGGCGGCCTGGGTGGAGAAGGCGAGGTTGAGCAGGATGAACGGATACGGGTCCCACTGCAGCGCCACCGCGAACACGTTGATCAGGATCCAGACGATCACGATGATCGTCTGGATCGCGAGATAACGCCCGGTACCGAGGAAGCGGGCGATGCGTTCACTGACGCGTCCGACAGCTTCGACGTCGAAATCGAGATTGAACCGGCGGCTTCCGCGAGGCGTTTCCAGTCGTTGCCGTGCGGTCGTGCTCGACGCCCGTTCGCTCATCGGAGTAGTTCCTCGTCGTCGGAGTAATCCTCACGCCAGTCTTCCGGCAGGAGGTGATCGAGCACGTCGTCGACTGTCACGGCCCCGATCAGGTGGTTCTCGTCGTCCACGACCGGCCCGCACACCAAGTTGTAGGTCGCGAAGTATCGGGTGACCGACGCCAGCGAGTCGTCCGGCGCCAACCGGGGCATGTCGGTGTCGAGTATTCCGCCCACAAGGCTGGCGGGAGGCTCGCGGAGAAGCTTCTGCAAGTGGACGCAGCCGAGATACCGCCCGGTCGGAGTCGCCGTCGGCGGACGTACGACGAAGACCATGCTCGACAGCGCCGGGGTCACGTCGTAGTTGCGGGCGCGGGCAAGGGCCTCGGCGACGGTCGTCGAGGCCGTCAGTACCACCGGTTCGGGCGTCATCAGACCACCGGCAGTGTCCGGGGAGTGCTCGAGCAGGCGTCGAACAGGTTCGGAATCCTGCGGGTCCATCAACTGCAACAGTGATTCGGCTTCGGTCTCGGGCAGCTCGCCCAACAGGTCGGCGGCGTCGTCGGGATCCATCGCTTCGAGTAGATCGGCGGCACGTTCGACTTCCAGGTGCATCAGCAGATCGGTCTGGTCGTCCGCCGGCAGTTCCTGCACGACGTCGGCGAGGCGTTCGTCGTCGAGTGCCACGGCCAGTTCGTGGCGGCGCTTCTCCGGCAGTTCCCGCATGGCGTTGGCCACATCGGCGGGTCGCATCCCTTCGTACTGCAGAAGGAGGTGAGCTACGCCCTGGCCGGGGAGCGAGAGATCGCTCTGGGTGAGGCCGGCGACGTGCTGCCAGTCGACGATGTGAATCGCCGCGCGTCGACCGAGGCGTCCGCGATGGCCGCGAACGGCGACCTTCGAGACCACCCAGTCTCGCGTTCGCGTCGATTCGATCCCGAGGTCGACGACTATCGTGTCGACGCCGTGAAGCTCCTCGAGTTCCGGGTCGTCCACGCGCACATGCGAATCGAGTACCTGCGCCAGCGCGAGTACTTCACCCGGCCGCTGGTTGAAGCGCCGCAAACTGACGTTGCCCGTGGTCAGGGTGACCGCACTCGGCTCGATGGCTGTCACGCGGAGCATCGGAACGAAAATGCGTTTGCGCGTGAACATTTCGATCACCAGACCGAGAACCCGCGGTTGCTGGCGTCCGATACGGACCGTGATGACGACGTCGCGCACACGACCGATCGATTCGCCGTCCGGGCCGAGTACAACCAGGCCGGCAAGCCTGGCTGCAAATACCTTGCCTGCTGCTGCCATGATTGCAAGGCTAATTCGTCCAGCGTCAAAATCTGCAACGGCGCCACCGAAAATCGAGAAGGGCAGTCCGCAATGACTTCACGCAACCGTTCCCGTCGATCGGTATTGGCAGTTCCCGGCAGCAGTCGGAAGATGATCGACAAGGCGAAGGGATTGCCCGCCGACGAGATCTTCCTCGACCTCGAAGACGCGGTGGCGCCGTTGGCGAAGCAGGCGGCACGAGAGTCGATCGGCGACGCGCTGGCCGAGGACGGGTGGGGCAAACAGGTCAAGGTCGTCCGAGTCAACGACTGGACCACCGAATGGACGTATGCCGACGTCGTGGAGGTGGTCGGCCGCGCCGGAGCGCATCTGGACGCCATTCTGCTGCCCAAGGTTCCCGACGCGAGTCACGTCCAGGCACTCGATTTGTTGTTGACGCAGGTCGAGAAGGCCAACGGTCTCGAGGTCGGCAAGATCGGAATCGAGCCGCAGATCGAGAACGCGATCGGCTTGACCAACATCGACGCGATCGCCACCGCGAGCCCCCGCGTCGAGGCACTCGTGTTCGGCCCGGCCGACTTCATGGCGAGCTTGAACATGCGAACTCTGGTCGTCGGTGAGCAACCGGACGGCTACGACCGCGGTGACGCGTATCACCACATCTTGATGACCATCTTGATGGCCGCACGTGCACACGGCGTCCAGGCGATCGACGGTCCGTACCTCCAGATTCGCGACGTCGAGGCTTTCACTCGGTCGGCGGCGCGGACGGCAGCGCTCGGCTTCGACGGCAAGTGGGTTCTGCATCCCACGCAGATCGAGGCGGCCAACGAGGTGTTCAGTCCGCGCCAATCCGATTACGACCGTGCAGAACTCATCTTGGACGCGTACGCGTTCCACACCTCGGCCGCCGGAGGAGGGCGGGGCGCCGTCATGCTCGGCGACGAGATGATCGACGAGGCGAGTCGCAAGATGGCACTGGTGATTTCGGCCAAGGGCCGCGCCGCGGGGATGACGCGCACGTCGGAATTCACGCCGCCCGAACACGCCTGACGCTCGCATAGCCGAACGAATCAGGTCTGTAAAGGGCACAATAGGGGTAGATGTACTTGCGTCATCCGCGTGGATGACGTGCCCGAAAAGAGGAGCGCTGCCAGCCATGTCCAATCCGCTCGGTCAATCGTCGAATGGGTCGCGCCGTGGAGCGTTGCCGACACCGCCTTCGGGATGGCCCATCGGGTCGTATCCCACCTACGCCGAGGCGCAGCGCGCAGTCGATTATCTCTCCGATCAAGAATTCCCGGTTCAGGACGTCACGATCGTCGGCGTGAACCTGATGCAGGTCGAGCGCGTTCTCGGCCGGTTGACGTGGGCCAAGGTGATCGGTGGTGGCATCGTCTCCGGTGCCTGGCTCGGTGTCTTCTTCGGCCTGGTGCTCGGAATCGTCACCGGCGGGTTCCTCGCTCCGCTGATCGCGGGCATCGTGGGCGGCATCATCTTCGGTGTCATCTCCACGACCATCCCGTACGCCGCGACGCGTGGGCAGCGGGACTTCGCCTCGACGATGCAGTTGGTCGCCGGACGTTACGACGTACTGTGTGAGCCCAAGACGGCGGAGTCTGCGCGCGACCTGCTCGCCAAGCTCGCCATCTGACATTCTCGCTCGGGCTGCCAACTTGTGTGATCTCGGTTACTTTATGTACACGCGGGCGAGGCAGTACTCCTTCCCGTGACCGTTTGCCGGACAAGGAAATAGGTCCCTTCTCCGGCAAAAGTGCCGATGTGTGGTGCGTCGGCCAGCCGAATCGACTGCGCCGTCTCGCCGCCCGAGGAGGACGGCTGTGCAGAACAAGAGATTGCAGGCGGGGCAGAAGAAGAAATTGAGGGTGGGGCTGCTCGGCGCGGCGACATTGTTGTTGGCGCCCTTGCTCAGTGCGTGTGGATCAGACAATGACGACGGCGTGGTGCTGTCCTTCTACACCGCCGCCGACGGCGCCGAGCAGTATGCGGAGGCCGCCGCCAATTGCTCGGCGGCGTCGAACGGCGCGTACCGGGTCGAGCAGAAAACTCTGCCCAAGGGTGCCGACGACCAGCGACTTCAGTTGGCCCGGCGTCTGACCGGTAATGACAAGTCGCTCGATCTGATGACGCTCGACGTGGTGTGGACTGCCGAATTCGCCGAAGCCGGATGGGCATTGCCGCTTCCTGACGACGTGGCGTCCGAGGTCAGCAACGGGACTCTCGAGGGTCCGCTGGAGTCGGCGAAGTGGCAGGACCAGCTCTATGCGGCGCCATTGAACACCAACACCCAATTGCTCTGGTATCGAAAGGATTTGATGCCGGACGGGCAACCACCCCAAACCTGGGA
This sequence comes from Rhodococcus sp. P4_E4, assembly GCF_056401575.1. Classification (NCBI taxonomy): domain Bacteria; kingdom Bacillati; phylum Actinomycetota; class Actinomycetes; order Mycobacteriales; family Nocardiaceae; genus Rhodococcus; species Rhodococcus sp. P4_E4. The sequence continues at coordinate 26,470 of NZ_JBFUJB010000010.1, forward strand.
TCAGATGATCGACATCTCCGAAGGCCTGGCCGCGGAGGGGCGCCCCAGCTGGATCGGTGTGCAGGGCAAGCAATACGAAGGATTGATGGTCTGGTTCAACACCCTTCTCGCCAGTGCCGGCGGATCGGTGGTGGGGCCCGACGGAACAACCGTGACGGTGGCCGACGGTGATGCTGCCCAGCAGGCGCTGACCGTCATGAAGCGCGTCGCCACCGCGAAGGGTGCGGATCCCTCGATCTCGCAGGGGGATGAAGCGTCGTCGCGACTGGGTATGGAGAGCGGCAAATCTGCCTTCCAGGTCAACTGGCCGTTCGTGCTGCCCGGCATCATGGAGAACGCCGAGAAGGGCGATCTGCCGTACATCGACGACAAGGGCAACGTCACCAGTGAGAACACCGGAAACACGGTGCTCACGGTGAACGGAGAACGGAATTTCCTTGCCGCTCCGTATCCCTCGGTGATCGAGGGTAAGCCGGCCGAGGTCACGATCGGCGGCTTCAACGTAGCGGTGGCCAAGACCAGCCAGCATCCGGACCTCGCGTTCGAGGCGCTCACCTGTCTGCGTAACGAGGAGAATCAGCGCAACAACGCGGTAGCCGGTGGCGTTCCGCCGACTCTCGAGAGCCTGTACGACGACCCGGCGTTCCAGGAGGCGTACCCGGCGTGGCGTGAGGTTCGCGACAGCCTGGACACCGCTTCGGTTCGTCCGGTTTCTCCTGCCTATCAGAGTATTTCGACGCTCATCACTGCCACGCTGAACCCTGTAGGAAACATCGATCCGGAATCGACCGTGAACGATCTTGCCGAGCAGGTACGCAAGGCAGTCAATTCCGAGGGGCTGATTCCGTGACGATCGACAGCGAAAATTCGGGAGCTGCACCAACAGTCGCGACGCCCTCGCCGGAGCCGAAGCACTCCGCGAAGTCGAAGATGTCGGACGGAAAGGCGGCCGAGCGTCGCCTCGGTCTCTGGCTGGTGGCCCCGGCCGCGATTCTCATGATCGCGGTGACCGCATATCCGGTGGTCTACGCCGTTTGGCTGAGTTTGCAGCGCTACGACCTGCGCTTCCCGGATCAACGAAAGTTCGTGTGGTTCGACAACTACGTGTCGGTGCTGACCGACGGTTACTGGTGGCAAGCGTTCGCGGTGACGACGTCGATCACTGTCGTCTCGGTCGTCATCGAGTTCGTTCTCGGACTGACCATCGCACTGGTGATGCACCGAACGATCGTGGGCAAGGGGCTCGTCCGCACCGTTGTGCTCATCCCGTACGGCATCGTCACCGTCGCGGCGGCATACAGCTGGTACTACGCGTGGACGCCGGGGACCGGCTACCTCGCCAATCTCCTGCCCGACGGCAGTGCGCCGCTCACCGACCAGATCCCGTCGCTCGCGATCATCGTCCTTGCCGAGGTCTGGAAGACGACGCCGTTCATGGCGCTGCTCCTGCTGGCCGGCTTGGCGCTCGTGCCCGATGACCTTCTCAAGGCGGCTCAGGTGGACGGCGCTGGCGCGTGGACCCGGTTGGTACGCATCATCCTTCCGCTGATGAAGCCCGCCATCCTCGTCGCTCTGCTGTTCCGCACACTCGACGCGTTCCGCATCTTCGACAACATCTACGTGCTGACGAAGGGAGCGAACGACACCGGGTCGGTGTCGATTCTGGGTTACGACAATCTGTTCAAAGCGTTCAACCTGGGCATCGGATCCGCGATCAGCGTGCTGATCTTCGTGTGTGTGGCCGTGATCGCGTTCATCTTCATCAAACTTTTCGGTGCTTCGGCTCCCGGATCCGATACGGAAGGACGCTGACATGACCGTGACTCCCAGACTCAAGATCAGCTGGTCCGTCGTCAACCTTCTGGTCTTGCTGTACGCGCTGGTTCCCGTCCTGTGGATCGCCAGCCTGTCCTTCAAACCGGCCGGAACGATCAAGGACGGCAAGTTCATTCCGGAGAAGTGGACCCTGGACAACTACCGAGGAATCTTCGACACCAGCGCCTTCACCAGTGCTCTGATCAACTCCATCGGTATCGGACTCATCTCGACGGTCATCGCCGTGGTGATCGGGACCATGGCGGCGTACGCCATTGCGCGCCTGGATTTTCCGGGCAAGAAGCTGCTGGTGGGTGTTGCACTGCTGATCGCGATGTTCCCGCAGATTTCATTGGTGAGCCCGTTGTTCGACATCGAACGACGGCTCGGACTCTTCGACACCTGGGCCGGACTCATTTTGCCGTACATCACCTTTGCGTTGCCGTTGGCGATCTATACGCTCTCGGCGTTCTTCAAAGAGATTCCGTGGGAACTCGAGAAGGCGGCTCAGATGGACGGCGCGACGCCGGGTCAGGCGTTCCGGAAGGTGGTGGCTCCACTGGCCGCGCCCGGTATCGTCACTGCGGGCATCTTGGTTTTCATCTTCTGCTGGAACGATCTGTTGTTCGCGATCTCGTTGACGTCGACCGAACGCTCCATCACCGCCCCTGCGGCCATCGCGAACTTCACCGGCGCTTCACAATTCGAGGAGCCCACCGGGTCGATCGCCGCGGCCGCCATGGTCATCACCATTCCGATCATCATCTTTGTTCTGTTCTTCCAACGTCGTATCGTGGCCGGGCTTACTTCCGGCGCAGTGAAGGGATAAGCCTGTGGCCGAGATCGTGCTGGACAAGGTGACCAAGCTGTACCCGGACGGAGCCAAGGCGGTCAGTGATGTCGACATCACCATCGCCGACGGAGAATTCATCATTCTCGTGGGCCCGTCCGGTTGTGGAAAATCCACGACCCTCAACATGATTGCCGGGCTGGAAGACATTTCGACCGGCGAGCTGAGGATTGCGGGTGAACGCGTCAACGAACGCGCCCCCAAGGACCGCGACATCGCGATGGTGTTCCAGTCGTATGCTCTGTATCCGCACATGACGGTGCGCCAGAACATCGCGTTCCCACTGACATTGGCGAAGATGTCCAAGGACGAGATCAACGCCAAGGTCGACGACGCAGCGCGGGTGCTCGACCTCACCCAGCATCTCGATCGCAAACCGGCGAACCTGTCGGGCGGTCAGCGTCAGCGTGTCGCGATGGGACGCGCAATCGTGCGCAGCCCGAAGGCGTTTCTCATGGACGAGCCGCTTTCCAACCTGGACGCCAAACTGCGCGTGCAGATGAGGACGGAGATCGCCCGTCTGCAGCAGCGACTCGGTACGACAACGATTTACGTGACCCACGACCAGACCGAGGCGATGACGCTCGGCGATCGGGTAGTCGTGCTGCGCGGCGGAATCGTGCAACAGATCGGTGCGCCGCAGGAACTCTACGATCGTCCGAACAATCTGTTCGTGGCGGGGTTCATCGGGTCCCCGTCCATGAACTTCTTCCCCGGACAGTTGACGGCGGACGGCGTCAGCACGCCGATCGGCGATGTTCGCCTGCCCGCGGCGGCGCAGTCGAAGATCTCGGGCAGCGGCTCGGGCAAGGACGTCGTGGTCGGTATCAGGCCGGAACATTTCGAGGACGTGGCGCTGGTCGATGCATCGCAGAAGCCACACGGTGGGACGTTCACCGTCGACGTCGACGTGCTGGAATCGATGGGTTCCGACAAGTACGCGTATTTCCTCGCTGGTGGCCCCGCCGTCAATTCTCGTGAACTCGAGGAACTCGCCGCCGATTCGGGAACGGCCGTCGCTGGTGGCGGTCAACTGGTTGCCAGGCTCTCGTCCGAGTCCACCGTGGCCCAGGGCAGGTCTATCGATCTGTGGTTCGATCCCGCCAAGATCGCAGTGTTCGACGGCGGTACGGGAGCCAATCTGCTGCTGTGACCGTTACCCGGGCAAGGTGACCGAATACGTCGCGCCCCAGGGGAGCGGTACCTGTTCGGGGCCGGGCGCAGCGTCGGCCGGCTCGGGTAGGGGGATCAGGCGGCCGAATTGTTCGTGATGGGTGGAGGCCGGGGCGGCTTGCGCTGTCCCGGCCACCACGGCGATCGGCGCCGCTGCCAGGGCGCCGGCGACGGCAAATCGAGTGGCGATGCGGCGCTTGCTTGCTCGGGTCGAGATCATGAGCACTCCTGCGTGGTTTCGAGGTTCGGTGAATGCTGTGCCATTCACGGTATTGCGGGTTGATTGTGAAATCTCGTGTGCGAAGCTCATTCACAGGGAACTGGGATGGGCGGCACAGGAGGACAGATGAACGAATCCTCGGTACGAACCGAGCACCTGCCCGGCGGCCCGGACCTCGAACGGATCATGCGCGAACACGCCTACCGCGGTGCGTACCTCCAACTGACGGTGCGCGGCGCTCTGGTGCTGTTCATCGCCCTGACACTGATCTTCGTCCCGCCGATGAACGACGCGGGATGGTGTTTCGCGATTCTGGGCGCCTATGCCCTCTGGTCGGCAGCCGTGGCGCTGTGGATCCGCAAAGGCGGCACCGGCCCGGTGACAATGATCTGGCTCGGCTTGTTCGTCGACCTCGCCGTGCTCGCAACTCTGACGTTGCTGACCGGTCTCGCAGCCGAGCAGAGTTGGACCGCCGACATCTTGAGCAACGGGCTCTTCGTCATTCCGGTTCTTGCGTGTACGCAACTGCGGACGGACGTGTGTGTCGGCGTCGTTGCCTGCACGATCGGCGTGTTTTTTGCTTCCAGTTGGGCAACGATGACTTCGAATTCCGAGCCGTGGCCGTCGATCCTGCTGAGTACCATGGCCTTGGCCGGGGTGGGTGCGGGCGCAATCGGATTGACTCGGATTCAAAGGTCGCGAGTGTTGACCATCGGGCACCTCGTCGGGCATCGCACGAGCCTTCTGGCCGAACTCATGGGGCTCGAGCAGCGTGAGCGCACAGAACTGTCCGAGCAATTGCACGACGGGGCGCTCCAGTACGTTCTCGCGGCGCGGATGGATCTCGACGAATTGGCAGGCAGTGCGGAACCCGTCGCGTTGGCGCGAGCCGGGAAAGCGCTCGGTGAAGCGACAACGCTGCTGAGATCGTCCGTCTCGGAACTGCATCCCACAGTTCTCGTCCACGTGGGTCTTGCCCGCGCGATCGGGGACCTCGCGCGCTCGGCGCAGGGACGCGGCGGAGTGGTGGTCGACGTCGACACTTCGGGCTGGAACGACGATTTACGCACGTCCGCGGACGAGGTCTTGTTCGGCGCCACCCGAGAGCTTCTGGGCAACGTCGTCAAACATGCCGGCGCGCAGAACGTCCGGATCGAGCTTGCGCGGCTGGACCACCGTGCGGTGCTCGTGGTCTCGGACGACGGTCGGGGGATCAGCGCCGATCGGATTGCCCAACGACGGGCCGCCGGGCACATCGGACTGCTCTCGCACGAACTGCGTGTGGTTGCCGCTGGTGGCTCGTTCTCGGTCGGACCGGGTGAAGGGTCCGGAACGCTCGCGCGAGTCGAGATACCGTTCGAGATCGTCACCGCCCCTGACCACGATCGTTGAGGAGTTGTCGATGTCTGCACTGATCACCGATCGCGAGCTCAACCTGGCGACTCTGGCGCGGCAGTTCCTGCTGCGGCGGGCCGAGGTCAGCGCGTTGGATGCGATCGAGCATCTGGCAGGTCTGCAGGCCCAGGCGCCGAATCCGCCCTACCTGGCACTGTGGGCGCGGCTGAAGAACTTTGCGGCAGAAGACCTCTCCACCCTTGTCGAGAAGCGCCAGGTGGTGCGGCTGGTTGCCATGCGGGGCACGGTCTTTGCCCTCTCGGCCGCCGATGCGGGTCCCTTCCGTGCCACGGTTCAGACGATCATGGAACGCGACCTCCACACCAACAGCACTCAGCGTGCGGCGCTCACCGGGTTGGATCTCGACGCGCTTGCGCAGGCGGGCCGTGACCTGGTAGCGGACGGGCCGCTCACTCAGATGCAGATGAGACCGATACTGGCAGAGCGCTTTCCCGGCCACGCGGCCGAGGGACTGGCGCACGGAGTTCGAGGGCTACTGCCGATGGTGCAGGTCCCACCGCGAGGTCTGTGGGGACGATCCGGAGCGCCGGCACTGACGACCTTGGAGAATTGGCTTGGCGCAGAGGTGAGTTCAACTCCAGATCCCGACGCAATGGTGCTGCGCTATCTGGCTGCCTTCGGGCCCGCGAGCGTGAAGGATGCGCAAGCGTGGTCGGGGCTCACGAGACTCGCCGAAGTCTTCGAGAGGCTACGTCCCGGCTTGATCACCTTTTTCAACGCGAAAGGGGCCGAGGTGTTCGACCTGCCGGACGCGCCACGACCGACCTCCGGAACACCGCCGGTCAGAATCCTTGCTCCGTTCGACAACATCCTGCTCTCGCACGCCGACCGCTCACGAATCATGGACGAGCAGTACCGAACTCGCGTCTTCACCGTCAACGGCATAATCAAGCCCGCCATCCTGGTGCGCGGAAAGGTGGTGGGATTCGCGACGGTGACGCCGGCCAAGGGGACAGTCGAGTTGAGCGCGACTCTGTTTGCGCAGCAACCGAAGACCGCGCTCGCGTCCATCGAGAAAGAAGCGCGTTCGTTGCTGAAGTTCATGCACCCGAAGATCCCGACCCGAGAGGTGCGGTTCGCTGTCGCTACGTAGCGGGCTTGTGCTTTCGCGGTGCTCGATCGCGTAGTTCGGCCACGATCTCGTCATTCCACATGTGCCGCCGCACCAGTCGGTACCGCTCCCGGGCGATCCACAAGTACGCTTCGGCGTCGGTGTGCTCGGGCAACATGTCGGCGCCCCTCAGCATTCGCACGACGGGGAGAAACTCCTCGCCGAACCAGCGCCGGGCGACCGTGTCTCGGCCGAGGAACTCACCCTTTTCCTGCATGAGCCGAAAACCCCACGCCTCCACGCACTCACTGAGTTCGGCGTACTCCCACGGGTCGGTGACCTGGACAGCTTCGCGTTGTGAACCCTGCAGCGGAACGCGAGTGAGGAAGAGTCGGCGATGGTCCTTGATGAGCAGATCGGCGCGCTGAGTGATGCCTTCCGGCGAGATGCGCGTGATGATCTCGGTGACGTACGCGTCGATTGTCTTCTGGTGCATCGCACACGCAATGGACACTCGGTGGTGTCCGTCGATCACGAAATGCATGGAGCCGACACGGTACAACTGAACGGGTGGCACCGATTCGCCGCGTCGTTGCGCCACCGCAAGTCGCTCCCAACGAGCGCGCGAATGAGTGGACGTCGGACGGAAGTACCTGTCGAAATCACCTGTGCGGTCGACACTTCCGACTATCGATTCGATGGTGACGACCTGTAGACCCAGAGACTTCTCACCAACCTTGCCGAGCGCTGCGACAACCTCGTCGAACGGCAGGATCGCGTTGACGTCGTCCGGTTCGCGTCGTAGCCAACTGACCAGACGGGCAACGTCGGCGCGTCGACGCTGACGAGCGAAGTCGTTTTCCGCGTCGGCTGTGGGAAATCCGGTGTCACGAGCCATGTCGGCGCCTCACGATCGTCGGCGGAGTACCTGGGGAAATCTCCATCAGCGTGAAGCCGACGGTATTGAGCACGATAGTCCGGCCTACCTCCAGATCGAGAGGTGTTCGCCCGTGCGGGTGGATGTGTCCGTGAATCATGACCGTCGGATCGAGGGTGTAGATCAAGGGGGTGAAGCATTCGAACCCACGATGTGGCCGATCCTCGGCGTCGCCGACACCGCGGGCGGGGCTGTGGGTGAGCAGCACATCCACGCCCGCCCGGCCGCCGGGAAGCCGCGATTGCCAGGCGTTTCGCCAGGTGAGCGAGCGGGCGCGTCGGCTCTGCTGGCGCTCGGACCACTGATTGGGACCCGTGTTGTATCGGATGGAACCACCGAGGCCCGCGATCCGCAGACCGGCGACGGTCACGATGCGTCCGTCGGCGTTGACTGCGCCGGTCGGGCCGGGCCACTGCGCCGGCATACCTGCCCGCATCCAACCGGATCTCTTGTTCGAATATCCGGACAGATCGACGTCGTGGTTTCCGGGAACGAACACGCACGGCGCATTCAGTTGGTCAGACAGGTACTCCAGATACGCAAACGGCAGGTCGCCCGCGCCGAGGATCACGTCGACTCCGAGTGAACGAACTTGACTGCTCCACAGGAATTCGACGGTCTCGTCGCTGACAGCGAGAACGGAGACCATTTCGACGACGCTACCGCCACCGCGAGGTATCTGCGCTGCGAACCTCGCGGGCACGGTGTTTAGATGGACGAGTGTCAGACAGCGTCGTATCTTCCGTCCGGGCCCATCTCGTCAGCAGCATCGAGGGGCCGGACCCCACCGCGGCCTCAGTGACGTTCCTCGGTGTCGAACCGCTGGACGTGCTGCGTTTCGAATCACCCGACGGCCTGGTCCGCTACGTCACACTGGGGTGCTCGCGTCATCCGATGGGCGACCCCAACGAACTGGTCGCAGACCCCACACGCGGTCCTCGCGCCGAGTTGGTGCTCACCCTGCGCGGTGGCACGGGTGTCGCGTCGGGTGTGGCCAGGACGCTCGCGGTGCTGGCTGCGGCGCCGTCCGTCGAAGGGGTCGTGCTGCTCGAGGACGCACTGTTGGACCTCGGCGAGCCGCTGTGGAAGGACACCGCGTTCACGGCGGTGCTTCTCGGTGACAGCGGGATCGCCGACCTGACGCTGCCGGAACCGTTCGATCCGGTGCGCTTCCTTGGTGTGGTCCCCCTGACCGGTACCGAAGCCGCCTGGGTGCGTCTGCGCGGCGCGGAGGCACTGCGGGAAGCGTGGACCGAGGCGGGGATCGACATTCGCGATCCGCACCGTTCCGCTGCCTCGCTCTAGCTGCGCCGGCGCTTTGTCCGTCAGATCATTCGGCGTGCACGAGGATGTCCGCCAAGTTCTCGAGACTTACCCGAACGGTCCGTGAAAATGCTTTCGTCACGATCGGGTCGGCCATCTTGCCGAATACGCCGCCGAGTCCGCTTTCGCTGTCGAGTCGGTAGGTGACCCGAGTGCCGTCACCGACTTCTTCGCAGGTCGTGGTCTGCGAGAAGCTGACCGGACTTTCGACGGACGTCGATTTCGACGATCTCGGTGGGTCGTACTCGGTGAATTCGGATGTCCACTCGAGGCGCTTGCCCAGGATTCTCGAGACACCGTGCCAACGGCTTCCCACGCCCATCGGGCCGTCGGTGATCTGTTTGCACTCGACCATCGAATTCTCCCAGTTGGGCCAGTTCTCGGCGACGGCGATGTACTCCCAGACGTCCTTGGGTGGCAACGCGATCTCTACAGACTGCTCGACTGTAGGCATGGTTGTTCCTCCATCTCTCCTGGATCTGAATTTGCTTGTCGCAAAATGAATTTCGGGAACGGAATGAAAATGCGTACCCATATCCATTGTCCGCCTGCGACGGTGGCAAGTACAGGGAGTCAGCGTGCGAGGTTCACAGCCAGTTGTTGCGACGGAAGAGAAAGAACAAGCCGACACACACCGACGCGATGAGGAACAGGATGGACTGATAGCCGTACTTGTAACCGAGTTCCGGCATGTTCTCGAAGTTCATTCCGTAGATACCGGCAACGCCCGTCGGCACGGCGGCGATTGCGACCCAAGCCGAGATCTTGCGCATGTCGGTGTTCTGTTGCACCGCGATCTTCGCGAGTGCGGCATCGACCAGAGAGCTCAACACCTCGTCGTATTCCGAGATACGTTCGGCCACGATCGTGTGGTGATCCCTTACGTCACGGAAGTATCGCCGGATCTCCTTCGGGACGAGGCCGCCCGCGGGCTGGGTCAGTTGGAGAAGTGGCAATCCGAGTGGAGTGACCGAGCGTCGTAGTTCGACGATTTCACGTTTGAGCAGGTAGATATGCTCGACGGCAACGGTGTTCCGCGGGTTGAACACCAACTCTTCCATGCTGTCGACGTCCTGCTCGACGAGTTGAATGACGGAGAGATAGCTGTCGACGACGTGGTCGGTGATCGCGTGCAACACCGCGAACGGGCCCATGGCGAGGCGCTCGGGATTCTGCTCGAGTGACTTGCGCACGCTTGCCAGTTCGGAGTGATCCCCGTGACGGACGGTCACCACGAAGTCGGGACCGACGAACACCATGATCTCGCCGGTTTCGACGATCTCGCTCGCCGTCGCGACGGACTCGTGCGGTACGTAGACGACCGTGCGCAGCACCAGGAACATGACGTCGTCGTAGCGTTCGAGTTTCGGGCGCTCGTGTGCATGGACGGCATCCTCGACCATCAACTCGTGGAGTCCGAAAGTTGCTGCGACATCTTGCATCTGGCCTTCGTCGGGTGCATGCATGCCCACCCAGACGAACGCGTTGTCTCGACTACGGACCTCGGCCAACGCGGCGCGGTGCGTGTACTTGCCCGGCAACCGCACGCCGTCAACGTAGACCGCGCAGTCGACGATCGCGCGGGCTGCCGGAACGGGGATCTTGGGCGCATCGGCTTGCGTCGATTTGCCGTTCGACCAATTCGGCAGTGACGGCATGGTTGGCACGCTCGCTCCTTCTCGGTCTGTAGTGCAGGGGAACGGCACTGCGGCGACACGTGATCGAATTGCGCTGCCGCTGCGGCGTAATCGTACGTCAGCTTCCGGCTCGGCCACCGGAGCGCGATGAAGTTGCCGATTGCTGACACACTGGAACAGTGCGAATAGACCTTCACACCCACTCCAACGCATCGGACGGCACCGATACCCCGGCTGCCCTCATGCGCGCCGCAGCCGACGCCGGACTCGACGTCGTCGCCATCACCGATCACGACACGACTTCGGGCTGGGCCGAGGCGGCGCACGCCTTGCCGGCCGGCGTCAGCCTGGTTCGTGGGATGGAGATGTCGTGCGAAGGTCGAGGTGAGCGTGGTTGGCCGGTCGCTGTTCATCTGCTGGCGTACCTGTTCGATCCGACGCACCCCGAATTCGCCAAGGAACGTGAGCGACTGCGCGCCGAACGCGTCGAACGTATCCGGGTGATGACGACCATGATGGCGCGCGACGGTCTGCCCGTCGATCCCGATCAGATCTTGGCTGACGCCGGTCCGTCCGTCGGACGCCCGCACGTCGCAGCGGCCCTGATGCGAGCGGGAGTGGTGTCGAGCATCAGTGAGGCTTTCTCCGACCTGTTGTCCAGTCGAGGGAGATACGACGTTCCCAAGTACGACACTCCGCTCGAGTACGCCGTCGAACTGGTGGCAGCGGCCGGGGGAGTAACTGTCCTTGCGCATGGACGTGCCCGTTCGCGCGGCGGATTGCTTGCGCTCGACCACATCCGTGATCTGGCCGATCTGGGTCTCGGGGGTCTCGAAGTCGATCACCCGGACCATCGCAGCGACGATCGTGACGTCCTGCGCAGCCTGGCCGTCGACCTGGGCTTGGCAGTCACCGGATCCTCGGACTACCACGGCGAGAACAAGACGATCGGACTCGGCGACGAGCTGACGGACGAGGCCGAGTTCGACAAACTCGTCTCGGCTGCCACCGGCGTGGAGGTACTTGGGCGCTGATGCTCGACACCACGCTCTACCTCACCGTGTTCATCACGCTGTTCGTGATCATGGACCCGCCCGGAGTCATCCCGGTGTTCTTGTCACTGGTCGGCCGCAAGAGCCGTGAAGATCGCAACCGAGCGGCATGGCAGGCCCCCGCCGTCTCCCTTGCGGTCATCTCGGTCTTTGCCATCGGCGGTCAGGCGATACTCAACTACCTTCACATCGGCATTCCGGCGTTGCAGGGCGCAGGCGGATTACTGCTGCTTCTCATCGCACTCGAACTGCTGACCGGGAAGGCCTCCAACCGTCCGCAGGGAGCCGACGACGTCAACGTCGCACTCGTTCCGCTGGGAACGCCGATGATGGCCGGTCCCGGTGCAATTGCGGCTGTCATCGTCTTTGTCGCCCAGGCCGATGGTGAAGCGGCGTCGTATCTGGCGATCGCGTTGGCGATTCTGTCCATCCACCTCGTGCTGTTCGTGGTCCTGCGCTTCTCGACGGCACTGATCCGGATACTGGGTGAGGGTGGCATCAGCCTGCTGGCACGCATCGCCGGTCTTTTGCTCGCCGCCATCGCAGTTCAACTCATTGCGGAATCAGTCCGCGGATTCGTCGCGGGAGCGTAAGAGATGACATACGACGACAGGTACGAGGACGACTACCGGTACCAGGATTATCAGGACTATCAGTACGAAGACGATTACGACTATCCCGCCGACAAACGACAATGGCTGCTGGTTCGCGCTCTACGCGCCCTGAGCGGCACCGTGGCGGCCGGAATCGTGGTCTTGACACTCGTCATCATCGGTTCGGCATATCTGGGCGGCAACCGCGGATTCCCGGGTCCGGGAACAACGTCGATCACCGCGCACATTGCGGCCTCGGTGGTTGCTTTGGCCGCGCAGATCTGGTGCGACCGCAGGCGGGGTATCGCGGCGGTTGCCGGATCGGTGGTCGTGCTCGTGGTGGCGGGGCTGTTGTTGGTGACGCAGTGGTGGGGATGACACGGTGGGGATGACTGGGTGGGATGACACGGTGGGAATGACGGCTCGGGTTCGAGTGTGGTGAGGAATCCGACCGCTTGGAGGATTTGATTGTGATCCGACTCTGGTGGCAAACTGGAGTTACTTCGAGGCGGCGCCACAGCCCGGCCCCGAAGTGCAGGTTTCGTCAGAATTTCTCCCGAAACCTAGATTGCATGGATACGCCAGGGCTCACCCGCCCCACACCATGACGCTTCGGATGTATTGCGGCCCACTTTCTCGCGCACGCCGAATGCTCTTCTTCTCAGTAGTCGTTCGCGGAAGAAATGATCTCTGACCGTTGTGAACGTAGTTTCGCAGCGGTCCGAAGGATTACTTCCCAGTAACCCAGCCCCGCTTGAGGCTGGACTAATCAGGAGTGTCATCGTGTCCCTCGTGACTGAAGCCATCAACGTACCCAAGGTCGAGTTGACCGACGAAGAAATCTTTGCCGCTCACGTCGGTGGCAAGCTCTCGGTCGAGACCACAGCACCGCTCGATACGCAGCGGGCCCTCTCGATCGCCTACACGCCGGGTGTTGCTCAGGTGAGCCGCGCCATCGCTGCAGACGAAACCCTCGCCGATCGATACACGTGGACCAACCGACTTGTCGTCGTGGTCAGCGACGGCACCGCGGTTCTCGGACTCGGCGACATCGGCCCCCGCGCGTCGCTGCCCGTCATGGAGGGCAAGTCGGCACTGTTCAAGAACTTCGCCGGACTGAACTCCATTCCGCTGGTTCTCGACACCAAGGATCCCGACGAGATCGTCGAGACGCTCATCCGTCTGCGCCCGAGCTTCGGCGCGGTCAACCTCGAGGACATTTCGGCGCCGCGTTGCTTCGAGATCGAGAAGCGCGTCATCGAAGCCCTCGACTGCCCCGTCATGCACGACGATCAGCACGGAACCGCCATCGTGGTCCTCGCTGCCCTCAAGGGCGCCGTGAAGGTTCAGAGCCGCGACATCACCACACTCAAGGTCGTCATCTCCGGCGCCGGTGCTGCGGGTGTTGCGTGCGCGAACATCCTGCTCGCCGCCGGAATCAGCGACGTCATCGTGCTGGACTCGAAGGGCATCATCTCGGGCGAGCGCAGCGACCTCAACGACGTGAAGGCAGAACTCGCGGCCCGCACCAATCCCCGCGACCTGCACGGTGGTGCCATCGAGGCTCTCGAAGGTGCCGACGTGTTCCTCGGTGTCTCGGCGGGCAAGATCCCCGAGGAGCTCATCGCTTCGATGGCTCCCGAGTCGATCGTGTTCGCGCTCTCCAACCCGGACCCGGAGATTCACCCCGAAACCGCGTCGAAGTACGCGGCGATCGTGGCTACGGGTCGCAGTGATTTCCCGAACCAGATCAACAATGTTCTCGCCTTCCCCGGTGTGTTCAAGGGCGCGCTCGACGCCGGCGCCCGTCGCATCACCGAAGGTATGAAGCTCGCTGCCGCCGAGGCAATCCTGTCGGTGGTCGGCGACGAGTTGGCGGCGGACAAAATCGTCCCCAGCCCACTCGACCCTCGCGTGGCACCCGCAGTAGCGGAAGCCGTCGCGGCCGCAGCGCATGCTGAGGGCGTGACCAGCTAAGAGGGACTACGAAAGCCCCGATCGGGACCCGCACACAAGGTTCCGATCGGGGCTTTTCGTGTGTACCGATCTACAGACGAGTGAGGTCGGGTGTTCGGCGCAGCCTGCCGGTCCCGGGAACCGATGCCCAGACCACCAGCGCCAGTAAGCCGTCCACGACCAGAGCCACAACCGCGACCAGGATTGCGCCGACGACCACTCGGTCGTACTTGTAGAGCGCGAGACCGTCGAAGATGTACCGGCCGAGGCCGCCGAGGTTGACGTAGGCGGCGACCGTTGCCGTGGCAATCACCTGCAGTGTCGCGTTACGCAGTCCGCCGAGAATCAATGGCAGCGCATTGGGTATCTCGACGCGGAAGAGCACTTGGAGTTCGGTCATACCCATCGCCCGCGCGGCCTCGACGACGCCGCGGTCGACGCTGGCAATTCCGGCGTACGTGCCGGCGAGTAGTGGGGGAATACCAAGGATGACGAGGGCGAGAATCGGCGGCATCACTCCCAGGCCCATGAGAAGAACAAGGAAGGTGAGCAGGCCGAGAGTGGGCAGTGACCGCAGTGCGTTGACCAGACTGACGACCACGATCTCACCGCGACGCAGATGGCCGATGAGTAATCCGATGGGCACCGCGATCACAGCCGAAAGCGCCACGGCCAGAACGCTGTACCAGAGGTGCTGGAGGATGCGGGTGCCGATTCCGGTGTCGCCGCTCCAATTTCCGGGATCGACGATGAAGTCCCAGGCTCCGGTGAAGATGCTCATACGGGTTCCCCCTCGGCAGCCACGACGGCGGGGACCTTCGACGAGGTCGATGTTCTGGTCCACGGGGTCAGGAATCGGCCGATCAGATACAGGATCAGGTCGAGCGCCAGGGCCAGCACGACAATCGCGATGATGCCGGCAACGATCTGGTCCGGGTAGTCGCGGTCGTAGCCCTGTTTGAACAGAACTCCCAGCCCGCCGATTCCGATCAGCGATCCGACCGAAACCAGCGAAATATTGGTAACGGCAATAACTCTGATGTTCGCGATCATCACCGGCAGTGCCAACGGCAACTCGACCGTCAGGGCGCGTCGTAGCGGTGTGAACCCGACGGCGGTGGAAGCGTCGATGACGTTGTCCGGCACCGAATCGAGTGCTTCGGGCACGGCCCGGATGAGCAGTGCTGTCGCATAGACGCTCAGTGCGATCACGACGTTGAGCGGATCAAGGGTCTTGAGTCCGAACAGCTGGGGGATGGTGACGAACAGCGCGAGCGACGGAATCGTGAACGCAATGCTCGCCAGGGTCAACGTGATTCGGCGCAGCCATCTGACGTTGCGGATCGCTGTTCCGACCGGAACGGCAATCAGGAGACCGATCAGCAAGGGCAGCAGCGCCAGATACAGATGGGTCTTCGAGTAGTCCACGACCGTCGAGAAATTGTCGATGAGCCAGCGCATGCCGCTACGCCCCGAATCCCTCGGTGAAGGCGACTCGGTTGCGTTCCTCGTCCTCGCGTCGACGCTGATCTGCCAATTTCGCCACGACTTCGGAGCCAAGGATCCCGCCGATGACCGCGCCCTCGCCGTCGACGGCAACGCCGATACCGGAAGGGGACGAGATTGCCGCATCGAGTGCTTGGCGTAGATCACCGCCGGGGGAGAACAACGAACCACCGGCCGACGTCGACTGCGCGAGAGTGCGTCCCGAGCGCAGGCCTTCGACGCCGGTCACGTCGATCCATCCCTGTGGACTTCCGCTGTCCGTGACCACGAGAACCCACTCGCCCAATTCGAGACGCAGAGCCTTCAATTCGTTCTCGACGGCCGTGCGTACGGGGTGCAACGGAACCTCGTCGGCAGCGCGGAACGACAATCCCCGATATCCGCGATCGCGTCCGACAAATCCGGCGACAAAATCCGTTGCCGGTGCGGCCAACACGTCGCGAGGTGCCGCAACCTGCTGAAGCCGCCCGCCGGGACCGAAGACGGCAATGTGATCACCGAGTTTGACTGCCTCGTCGATGTCGTGGGTGACAAAGACGATCGTCTTCTTCAGTTCGCTTTGAAGACGGAGCATTTCGGTCTGCAGATCCTCACGCACCACCGGGTCGACGGCGCTGAACGGCTCGTCCATCAACAGGATCGGCGGATCGGCAGCCAATGCACGCGCAACTCCCACACGTTGTTGCTGCCCACCCGAGAGTTGCCCGGGATAGCGGGTGGCAAGGGAGATGTCCAGACCGACTCGTTCGAGTACCCCCAACGCGGCTTTGCGCGCTGCGCGGCGGGACTCACCGCGCAGTACCGGAACTGTTGCGACGTTGTCGATCACGGTGCGATGCGGAAGCAGGCCGGCGTTCTGGATGACGTACCCGATGCCGAGACGCAGCTTCACCGCGTCGGTCTGTTCGATGTCACGACCGTCGACGAAGATCTTGCCCGACGTCGGTGTGATCATCCGGTTGATCATGCGCATCGACGTCGTCTTGCCGCACCCGGACGGCCCCACGAACACCGTGAACGACTCGGCCTCGATGGTGAGATCGAGACGGTCGACGGCGGTGGTGCCGTCCGGATACTGCTTGGTGACGCCCTCGAATGTGATCACGTGACTACGAGACCGGCTTGTCGAGGCCCTGCGCCGTCACCCACGCCTTGGCCGCCGCTGCCGGCTCCGTCTTGGTGTCGCCGGACACCTGGACGTTGAGTGCCAACAACTCTTCGGTGGTGAGCTTGGCGGACACCGCATCGAGGACTGTCTTCAACTTGTCGGAAGACTTCGACGCGCGCAGCACCGGCACCACGTTCTGAGCCGGGAAATTGTTCTTCGGGTCTTCGAGAACCACGAAGTTGTTTGCCGGGATGGAGGCAGACGTCGTGAAGATGTTTGCCGCCGTGATGTCGCCGGACGAGAGAGCCTTCACTGTTGCCGGTCCACCGCCGTCGGCGATCGGGACGAAGTTGGCTGCCGAGATGTCGAGACCGTAATTGGACTTCAAACCGGGCAATCCGGCTGGACGTTCCTGGAACTCGGCCGGAGCGCCGAACTTGACCTCGGCGGAATGCGGAGCCAGATCGGCGATCGTCTTCAGGTTCCACTTGTCAGCGGTTTCCTTGGTGACGACGACGGCGTCCTTGTCCTCGGCGGATGCAGGCGTCGCAATTGCCAATTCCGACCCGAGAGCTGCGGGAAGAGCGGCGAGGACATCAGCGGAGCTGGTGGCCGTGCTGTCGGGATCCAAGTACTGCAGGAGATTTCCCGTGTAATCCGGAATGACGCTGATCGACCCGTCCTTGAGTGCCGGAATGTACGCCTCACGGCTGCCGACGTTGAACGACGTGGACACATCGAACCCGTTGACACGCAGTGCTTCGGCGTAGATGTTGGCGATCGTCTCGGATTCGGTGAAGTTGGCGGAGCCGACGACAACCGCGTTGGGATCGCTGTTGGAGTCACCGTCACTGCTACCGCACGCTGTCAGTGCAGTCAGAGAGACAACGGTTGCCGCGGCTACGAGCCAACGGTTGGAACGAAATCGTGAGGTGCGCATGAGCGTCCTTCCGGTTTTTCGGGCGTCCCGTGTTTCGGGCGTCGGAAACCATCCCCTTGTGGCGAAGCCACCCGAGTGGCTTCGACGGCGCCGCCACCGAGTGGCTGCGTCAGGACTGGTTACCGCGCATCGCCCGACAAGTGTAACGATAGGTACCGACATGGCACGGTTTTCGATCCATGGGATTGGATGTGAGGATTTCGGTGAAGAGCACACGCACGAAGTATTCGACTGTTGTTGCAGCACTGATGGTCCTGCCAATTCTCAGCGGATGCGCAAACGGTGATTCGGTGGTAGAGAGCGCCGGAGCGGAGTCTCGTGACCAGATCGTGGTGGCTGCTGACGCATCAGTGGAGAGTTCGGTGTTGGCCGAGGTGTATTCGACGGTGCTCTCATCCTCCGGTCTGTCGGCTCGCGTCGAATCGGTGGGTGGAGGCAGAACCCAATCACTCGAGGCTCTGGACGCAGCGCGAGTCACCTTGGTGCCCGAGTTCACCGGTGCGCTGCTCGATCACTACGACCCGTCATCCCCGGCCCGCAAGGCCGACGACGTCTTCGAAGCCTTGAGTCGCTCTCTGCCGGAGGGTCTTTCGGTCTCCGACTATGCGATGGCCGAAGATCGTGCGGTCCTCGCACTCGACACCGGATACGCACAGTCGTTGGGAGCGAAGACGATAGAAGCCTTTGCTCCTTCGTGTGCCGCGGCGACGCCGCTCGTCTCCGCGAGATTCGTAGAGGACGGGGCAGTGGAACAGTTGGCCGAGGGCGCCGAGTGTGTCTTCGCCGGTGTCGATCAGGCAACGCCGGCAGACGTACCCGGTGCACAGGTATTCGGAAGCACGACGCTGTCAGCGCTGGCACAATCCGATGCCGTCACAGTGCTCGCTGATTCGAATCACGTTCTGGCTGCGCAGAATGTCGTTCCGCTCTTTCGAGCGGGCGCACTGGGAGATTCGGCTGTCAAGGCGCTCAGCGTCGTTGCGGGTGAACTGTCCACCACCGATCTCGCCGCGATGATCGATCAGGTGCGGACCGGCAAGGCGTCAGCCTCGGAAGTGGCACGAACCTGGTGGGACACCCGTCAGTGACATGGACGGAGTGGGCCACCCGTCAGTGACATGGACGGAGTGGGCCACCCGTCAGTGACTGTTCGATCCCACTGCTGAACTCGAATCATCCTTGGCACGAATCAGTTTCGATGCGATGAACTGGCCGAGGTCGGCAACGGCGTCTGCTGCTTCCTTCACCAGTGACGCCTGTGCGTGAGCCACATGCCACAGTCGTGCGTACTCCACCAGGGACACGTCGACGCCGGCAGCGGAGAGCTTGTCGGTGAACGTCATGATCTGCGGGTAGAGGACCTCCTCGGAACCGACGTGAATCCTGGTGGGCGGCAACCCGTCGAGCTTGCCGTGCATCGGCGCGTAGCCAGGATCAGTACGGTCGCCGCCGGCAAGGTAAGCGTCGGCGGCATCGAAGGACCAGGCTGTGTTGACAACAAGGTCGGCCTTTTTGGTGGCATCCCGATCGCCGGGATCGACCCACGGTGAGATCAGTGCGAGCGCGCCGGGGGTCACGCCGTGACGCTCGATCAGACGCAGAGCGGTCGCCGCGGCCAAACCGCCACCGGCCGAATCGCCGGCAATGGCAACGCGGTCTTCCGAATAGTCGAACTCGGTGACCAACTGCATGAAGGCTGAGACCGCGTCGTCGAGAGCGGCGGGATACGGATTCTCCGGCGCGAGACGGTAGTCCAAGGTGAAGACCGCACTGGACGACTCACGCGCGAGATGAGCTGCGAGAGAACGGTGTGTGGCCAGCGAACCCAGCGTGTACGCCCCGCCATGCAGGTAGAGAACTGCGGTGGGGCGCTCGGTTGCGCCGACGGTGATCTTCTCAGCCGGTCGGCAAGCCAGCTCCAGCGGGCGCACGACGGCGCCCGCTGGAACCTGCTGTAGCGGTGCCCCGGCCTCGAGCAACAGACGTTGAATCCGATACGGCAGCCGCGAGTTGAAAGCCAGACGGAAGTACGGCTTCAACAAGAATGCGACCACGGGCAGCGGAAGGGTGAACGTGCTCACCGGCAGGGCTCCTGACTCTTTATGCGAACTGCGCTGTGAAACGAACGACGCTGTGAAACGAACGACGCTGTGAAACGAACTCAGCTGGACTTGGGCATCATTCGGCCGGCGACGATCGCGACGATGCGCTGGTAGCCCGATCCTACGAGGCGAACCCAGGCGTCGAGTGCGATTGCGTCCATCCCGATGAGAACTCGCGGCTTGCTCTTGCGAACACCGTTGACGATCGTCTTGGCGGCGTCCTCCGGAGTGGTGCGCGCGAGCTTGCGGTCGAAGAACTCGGAGAAGACCGCAAGATCTTCGCCCGGACCTGCGGTGGCGTTGCGTGCGATGGCAGTCTTGATTCCGCCCGGGTGCACACAGGTCACCTTCACCGGGTGCTTGGCGATCAGCATTTCCTGGCGAAGCGACTCGGTGAAACCGCGAACGGCGAACTTGGCCGAGTTGTAGGCGCTCTGACCCGGCATCGACAGCAGACCGAAGAGGCTCGACACGTTCACGATGTGCCCGTCACCGGAGGCGATGACGTGGGGAAGGAATGCCTTGGTGCCGTTGACAACTCCCCAGAAGTCGACGTCCATGACACGTTCGAAGTCCTTGAACTCGGACTTCTCGAAGGTGCCGTGGTACGCGATTCCGGCGTTGTTGTAGATCTGGTTGACCTTGCCGAAATGGGCGACAACCGCGTCGGCGTACTCGAGAACCGCCTCGCGCTGGGTGACGTCGAGATGGTCCGACTTCACCTCGGCGCCGATGGCCTCCACCAGACGTGCTGTCTCGGCGAGCCCGACGGTGTCCACGTCGGAGATCGCCAACTTGGCGCCCTGGCCGGCCAGGTTCAGTGCGAGTGCGCGACCGATGCCCGATCCCGCTCCGGTGATGACTACGACCTTGCCTGCAAAATCACTCATTGTGCTACTGCCTTCTCGTCGTCGAGGTCGATCTGTGAAGTGGTCGCGGTGCCGACGGCGCCGAGATCCGAGGTGGCGACGCTGCGGTATGCCGCGAGGTCGAAATGCTTGGTGGCATTGCGGAACTGGAAGGTGAAGCCAGGCCACAGGGTGGTGTTGTTTCCGTGCTTGTCCATGTACCAGCTGGCGCAACCGCCGTTGTTCCACACGCTCTTGGACATAGCTGCCTGCAGGTCCTTGTTGTACTTGTCCTGCTTGTCCTTGCGCACCTCGATGGTGCCGATGTCGTACTTGTCGATGGTGGCGATCGCGTCGACCAGGTAGTTGATCTGCGACTCGATCATGAAGACCATCGACGAATGTCCGAGGCCGGTGTTGGGGCCGACCAGGAAGAACATGTTGGGGAAGTTGGCAACTGCGGCGCCCTTGTATCCCTGCATGCCGGTCTCTTCGAAGACCTCGGCGAGCGAGCGTCCGTCCTTGCCGAAGATTCCCGCGAAGGTGGGGGAGTCGGTGACGTGGAATCCGGTCGCAACGACGATGGCATCGATCTCACGGGTGGTGCCGGTCTTCGAGACGATCCCGTTGGCGGTCACCTCCTCGATGCCTTCGGTCACCAGGTCGACATTGTCCTGGGCGAGGGTGGGGAAGTAGTTGTTCGAGATCAGCATGCGCTTGCAGCCGATCTGGAAGTTGGGCATGACCTTCTTACGAAGATCCTTGTCCTTGATCTGAGCCTTCAGGTGACGCTCGGCGGCGAACTGCAGCGGCTTCATGAAGACCGGCGCCTTGGCCAGGCCGACGACCTGCGTCTCTCGCATCCAGTAGATACCGGTGCGGCACAACTTCTGGAAGCCGGGGAGGTACTTGAACGCGAGATGCTCGATCTTGGTGTACTCGCGGTCTGCGCGGGGCAGGATCCACGGCGCAGTGCGCTGGTACACGTCGAGGTGTGAGACCTTCTTGCCGATAGCGGGCACGATCTGGATGGCGGAGGCGCCGGTTCCGATGACGGCCACGCGCTTGCCCGTCAGATCGGCATCGTGGTTCCAGCGCGAGGAGTGGAAAATCTCGCCCTTGAATCCGTCGATGCCCTTGATGTCCGGAAGTGAAGGCTCACACAGTGCACCGACGGCCGAGACGACGATCTTTGCGACGAATTCACCCTTGTTGGTGCTGACGTGCCACTGAGCCGACGACTCGTCCCATCGGGCTGAGAGAACGTCGCAGTCGAAGATGTGCTTGTCGAGCACCTTGTGGCGGTTGGCCACCGACTGGATGTACTTGTAGATCTCGGGCTGGGTGGAGAAGGAGCGCGTCCACTCCGGATTGAGTGCAAAAGAGTACGAGTACAAATGCGACGGCACGTCACACGCGGCGCCCGGGTAGCTGTTGTCACGCCAGGTTCCACCGACGTCGTTGCCGCGCTCGAGAACGACATAGTCGGTGATGCCGGCCTGTGCCAGTTTGATCGCCGCACCGAGACCGGCGAAACCGCTGCCGATGATCAGTGTGCCGACGTGGCGAGTATCCGCGGCAGGTGCTGAGGTATCTGTAACTGGAAGACTCATGTAGGGAACGATATGCCTTTATTGAGTCACGGTCAATAGCTTATTGACGGATATTCAGTAGTCTATTGGGCATGGACGCAGTAAAGCGAACGCGGCTCGACCCTGCGCAACGCCGAGCGCAACTCATCGATCTCGGGGCGCGCATGCTGGCCGAACGGCCGCTCGAGCAGATTTCCGTCGAGGACATCGCCGATCAAGCGGGGGTGTCGCGTGGGCTTCTGTTCCACTACTTCGCGTCGAAAAGCGAGTTCCATCTCGCCATCGTCCGACACAGCAGTGAACAGATGCTCCAGCGCACGGAGCCGAGCGAGTCGGACGATCCGATGCTCACCCTCCGATCGGTGCTGGCGTCGTACGTCGACTACGTGACCGAGAACCGCAATACCTACGTCTCGCTGCTCCGGGGGACCGCCAGCGGGGATCCGCAGATGCGTGAGGTGTTCGAGCAGACTCGCGACATCATGGCCAAGAGAACCCTCGATCAGCTCCCCAAGATCGGCCTGACTCGAACGCCTCAGGTGGAGTTGGCCGTTCGAGGTTGGATCGCGTTTGTCGAGGAAGCCACCATCAGTTGGCTCCGCGCGCCCGCCATCACCCGCGAGGAACTGATCGACCTGACGGTTCAGTCGTTGCCCGCGTTGGCGCTGGCCGCCGTCGGCTTCGATGCCGGGCCGGATCTGGGTCTGCTGCAATCGAATTGACGCGAACGCAGAAAAGCCGGGCCCACACTCCTTGCGGAATGTGGGCCCGGCCTCGAGTAACTCTGTGTCACATCAGTTGGTCGGCAGGAACGCCACTGCTCAGTTGGTCGGCAGGAACGCCTCGTCCAAGATCTCCTGCTGCTCCACCGCGTGCACCTTGCTCGATCCCGAAGAGGGAGCGGACATCGGACGACGCGAGATGCGCTTGATGCCGGTCAAGGTCTCCGGCAGAAGATCCGGCAGAGCCAGTCCGAGGAACGGCCACGCACCCTGGTTTGCGGGCTCTTCCTGAACCCAACGGAACTGATCCGCATTCGGGTAACGGTCCAGGGTCTCCTTGAGACGACGCTTCGGCACGGGGTAGAGCTGCTCCATGCGCACGATTGCGATGTCGTCACGCTCGTCCTTGTGCTTCTTCGCCAGAAGCTCCCAGTACAGCTTGCCGCTGACCAGCAGAACCCGCTTGACCGATTCGCGGGCGCTTTCGCCGCTCTCGAATGCAGGCTCCTCGAAGACGGAACGGAACTTGCCCGTCGTGAAGTCCTCGACGTTGCTGACTGCAGCCTTGTTACGCAGCATCGACTTGGGCGTGAAGACCACCAGCGGACGGCGGATGCCGTCGAGGTGATGGCGACGCAGCAGGTGGAAGTAGCTGGCCGGAGTCGACGGAACCGCAACGGTCATCGAGCCTTCTGCACACAGCTGAAGGAAACGCTCGATGCGACCGGAGGTGTGGTCCGGACCCTGACCCTCGTGACCGTGCGGCAGGAGCAGCACGACGTCGGAGAGCTGACCCCACTTGGCCTCACCCGAAGAGATGAACTCGTCGATGATGGTCTGCGCGCCGTTGACGAAGTCACCGAACTGCGCTTCCCACAGGACCAGAGCGTCGGGGTTACCCACCGAGTAGCCGTACTCGAAGCCCAGACCTGCGTACTCGGTGAGTGCGGAGTCGTAGACCATGAACTTGCCGCCGTTTTCGGCGTCGGCAGCGATCTTGGCGATCGGGCTGTACTCGTTGCCGGTCTTGCGGTCGATGAGGACCGAGTGACGCTGCGTGAACGTTCCACGCTTGGAGTCCTGACCCGCGAGGCGGATCAAGGCACCCTGCTCGGCCAACGAGCCGAACGCGAGCAATTCTGCGAACGCCCAGTCGACATGTCCCTCACGGGCCATCTCGCGGCGCTTCTCGGCAACCGGCTTGACGCGCGGGTGAACGGTGAAGCCGTCGGGGACGTTGACGAACGCATCACCGATGCGCTCGAGGACCTCGGGAGCGACAGCCGTGGTCAGGCGAGCCGGCGGAGTCTGGTCGAGTTCGACGGACTCGGACGGTTCGGGCTGGAACTTCTCGAGTTCACGGACCTCGTTGAAGACCCGTTCGAGCTGGCCCTGGTAGTCGCGAAGTGCGTCTTCGGCTTCCTTGAGCGAGATGTCACCGCGGCCGATGAGGGACTCGGTGTAGCTCTTACGAACGCTGCGCTTGGTGTCGATGACGTCGTACATCGCCGGCTGGGTCATCGACGGATCGTCGCCCTCGTTGTGACCGCGGCGGCGGTAGCAGATGAGGTCGATGACGACGTCCTTGCCGAACTTCTCACGGAAGTCGACGGCCAGCTGAGCAACCCAGACGCACGCCTCGGGGTCGTCGCCGTTGACGTGGAAGACCGGTGCGGCGATCATCTTCGCGACGTCCGTGCAGTACTCGGACGAGCGTGAATGTTCCGGAGCGGTGGTGAAGCCGACCTGGTTGTTCACGACGATGTGTACGGTGCCGCCGGTGCGGTAGCCGCGAAGCAGCGAGAGGTTCAGCGTCTCGGCGACAACGCCCTGACCGGCGAATGCAGCGTCACCGTGCAGCATGAGCGGCAGGACGGTGAAGCCTTCTTCGCCCTTGTCGAGGATGTCCTGCTTTGCGCGGACCAGGCCTTCGAGAACCGGGTCGACGGCCTCGAGGTGAGACGGGTTGGCGGTCAAGGAGACAGCGATGTCGTTGTCACCGAACATCTGTATGTACGTTCCGCTGGCGCCCAGGTGGTACTTCACGTCGCCGGAGCCGTGAGCGGCTGCCGGGTTCATGTTGCCCTCGAACTCCGTGAAGATCTTGGAGTACGGCTTGCCGACGATGTTGGCAAGCACGTTGAGACGGCCACGGTGCGGCATTCCGATGACGACCTCGTCGAGCTGGTGCTCGGCGGCCTGGTCGATCACGGCGTCCATCATCGGGATGACGGCTTCGGCGCCTTCGAGCGAGAAGCGCTTCTGGCCGACGTACTTGGTCTGCAGGAACGTCTCGAAGGCCTCGGCGGCGTTGAGCTTGCTCAGGATGTACTTCTGCTGAGCGACCGAAGGCTTGGCGTGATGGCCCTCGACGCGGTCCTGGATCCACTGACGCTGATCCGTCTCGAGGATGTGTGTGTACTCGACGCCGACGTGGCGGCAGTACGCGTCGCGCAGCACGCTCAACACGTCGCGCAGCTTCATCTTCTCTTGGCCGTGGAAGCCGCCGACCTTGAACTCGCGGTCCAGATCCCACAGCGTCAGGCCGTGGCTGATGACATCGAGGTCGGGGTGGCTGTGGAACTTGTCCTTGACGAACTGCAACGGGTCCGTGTCGGCCATGAGGTGGCCGCGGTCACGGTATGCAGCGATCAGTTCGAGAACACGGGTGTTCTTGTCGACAGCGCCTTCCGGCACGTCCTTGCGCCAACGCACCGGCTCGTACGGGTTGCCGAGCGCGTGGAAGATCTCGTCGTAGAACTCGTCGCTGATCAGCAGGTTGTGGATCGTGCGCAGGAAATCGCCCGACTCGGCACCCTGGATGATGCGGTGATCGTAGGTCGAGGTGAGAGTCATCAACTTGCCGACGCCCATCTCGGCCAGCTTCTCGTCGCTGGCGCCCTGGAACTCGGCGGGGTATTCCATCGCGCCGGCACCGATGATGGCGCCCTGGCCCTTCATCAGGCGAGGAACGGAGTGAACCGTGCCGATGCCGCCCGGGTTGGTCAGCGAAATGGTGACGCCGGTGAAGTCTTCGCCGGTGAGCTTGCCTTCACGGGCGCGTCGGACGATGTCCTCGTACGCCGCGTGGAACTGGACGAAGTTCATCGACTCGGTGTTCCGGATGGCGGCAACAACCAGTGAGCGGTTGCCGTCCTTGCCGGGAAGGTCGATCGCGAGTCCGAGATTGGTGTGCTCGGGGGTGACCGCGTTCGGCTTGCCGTCGATTTCGGCGAAGTGCCGGTTCATGTTGGGGAACGCGTTGACTGCCTGGACGATCGCGTAACCCAGGAGGTGGGTGAACGAGATCTTGCCGCCGCGGGTACGGGCGAGGTGGTTGTTGATGACGATGCGGTTGTCGAACATCAGCTTCGCGGGGATGGCACGCACGCTGGTTGCTGTCGGAATCTCGAGCGAGAGCGACATGTTCTTGACGACCGCTGCTGCGGCGCCGCGGAGAACCTTGGTTTCCTCGGCTCCGCCGGCGGGAGCGGGCTTCGCGGGAGCGGCCGCAGGCTTGGCTGCTGCAGGCTTGGCTGGGGCGGCCTTCGCGGCGGGCGCTGCCGTCTTCGCGGGGGCCGGTGCGGCCGCCTTGGCAGGCGGCGCAGGAGGTGCGGTCTTGGGGGCGGGAGGCGTGGCCTTGGGAGCAGCAGGCGGAGCTACAACAGCGGCGGGTGCAGCCGCGTTGCCGTTCGAGGCAGTCCCGTTTCCACCTCCCGTGTTCGCCGAGTCCGGCGAGTAATCGGTCAAGAATTCGTGCCAACTGGGATCCACGGACGACGGATCGTCCTGGAAGCGTTGGTACATCTCGTCAACCAGCCACTGGTTCTGTCCGAATTGGGATGTAGAACTGCTGCTCACGGCAGGTGTTCGCCTCGTTTCTATTTCGGTACCCGATCAGAGCGCCTATATATATGAGATTAGCCCGAGCGTGTGACGAGCAATTGTGCGGCACACAATTTGTGAGCTGTCTCACGGAAGTCCGTGATCTTGCGATCGCGCACTACCTCTCGGCGGTACAAATCCGTGCCGACTGTCACGCGACGGGGTTGCCTTCGATGACAGTTCTCGACGTCAGATTATTCCCCTCACGCGCCTGCGATGCATCCCAGAGTCCCGAGTAGTGACCACCGGCATACCGCAGAACATCGTGCGGGCCGTATTCAACGATACGTCCCCGGTCAACTACGACAACGAGGTCCGCTCGGGCAGCTGTCGCGAGGCGGTGAGCTACGACGACGGAAGTCCGTTTCCGGGTGACCGACCGACTTGCTTCGAGCACCATTCGTTCGGTCGCGGGATCGAGCGTCGCGGTCGCCTCGTCGAGGAGCAGAAGGTCCGGGTCGACCAGTTCGGCACGGGCCAATGCGATCAGTTGGCGTTGGCCCGCCGAGAGCCCCTGGCCGCGCTCGCCGACGGGATGATTCATGCCTCCACGCATGTCGGCTATCGAATTCAGTGCGCCGACGGAACGCGCCGCTTCCTCGATCTCCGCGCGCGACGCCGACGGCCTCCCGTACGCGATGTTGTCGGCGACCGTGCCGGTGAACAGATGCGCCTCTTGCGGGACCACGCCGAGGCGACGTCGGTACTGCGAGAGGTGGAAGTTCCGGATGTCGGTTCCGTCCACGTCGACGGATCCGGACGGCGGGTCGTAGAAGCGGGCGAGCAACTTCACCACCGTCGACTTCCCGGCACCGGTTCTGCCGACGAGGGCAACCGTCGTGCCCGGCGGAATCTGCAGATCGAAATCGGAGAGGGCGTCGACGTCCGCACCCGAGTACCGGAACCCGACCCCGTCGAGATGGACGGCGCCGTCGAGCCGTCCGGAGATCGCGATCAGATCCTCGCTGTCGGCTGTTTCGATCGAACTCCGAGTACGCAGAAGGTCACCGATTCGTTGCAATCCGACGTTTGCCTGTTGGTAACCATCGAACACTTGTGAGAGTTGCTGAATCGGTCCGAACAGCAGGCCGAGGTAGAGCACGAAAGCGATCAGTACGCCGGGCGACGTCGACCCGTTGGCGATCTGGTGCGCGCCGACGAACACCACTGCGGCCAACGCGAGGTCGGACAGGAACGAGATGAACGGGAAGTAGATCGAGATGGCTCGCTGCGACCGCATCCGCGATCGGCGGTAGCTTTCGGAGCGTTCTGCGAACCGACGCGCCGCACCTTCTTCGCGGCGGTAGGCCTGAGCCGCTCGCAGACCGGCGATGTTCTCCTGGAAGTCGGCATTGACGAGCGAGATCCGTTCGCGGGACTGGCTGTAGGCAACCGAGGAGATCTTGCGGAAGATCACGGTCGCAACCACGAGCGGTGGGATGACGGCCAGCGCCACCAGTCCGAGCGTCACGTCGGTCGCCAGGAGTGCGATCGAAATGCCGCCGACGGTCAGGACGCTCACGATCGCCGTCGACATGCCGGTTTGGATGAACGACGACAGCGCGTCGACGTCGGTGGTCATGCGCGTCATGATGCGCCCGGACAATTCACGTTCGTAGTAGTCCAGGCCCAGACGCTGTAGGTGTGCATAGCTGCGTACGCGGAGCCCGAACAACACGCGTTCGCCGGCCCGGGCGGTGAGCACCGTCATGACCGCGACGACGACCCAGTCCGCTGCGACCAGGAGGGCGCCGAATGCCGTCGCTATCCAGAGCGTGCTGCTGTCCGCGGTCACGACTCCGTGGTCGATCGCGTATCTGACGAGGGAGGGAAATGCGATCGCCGCTGCGGAGTCCAGGGCAAGGCACACGACAACCGCCAGTAGAACCCAGCGGACCGGCGTCAAGATCTGTCGGAGTGAGAACTGTGGATTCGATTCGCGCAGGCTCTCAGGAGCGATTCCGGGGTCTTCGCGTGCGGGTGGGAGAGCGTCGACTGCTGCCCGCAGGGACGGCGTCACCGCGATTCCGCTGAGCGCTCCGGCCATCGGTCCGCCCGCACCCTGCGTCGTAGCGGCTGTGCTGTCGGCTTCGGATTCCGGTGCCTGCGGCCACAACTGCTCGGTTGTCGGCTCGCTGCGGTCACGTCCGAAAGCATCGGAGTCGACGTCGTCGAGTTCGGCCGGTAGTTCCGGCGGCGAGGAGAACAGGGCACGAAAGAGCGGACATCGCGCTTCCAGTTCGTCCACGGTTCCGGAGTCGATGATCCGTCCGCCGTCGAGAACCGCGACCCGGTCTGCGAGCGTCAGGGTGGACCGCCGGTGAGCGAGGATGAGCGTGGTCTGGCGCCGTCTGGCCCGGAACGCGTCGAAGATCGCGGCTTCGGTAGCCGCATCGACTGCGGAGGTCGCGTCGTCGAGGACCAGGATCCGTGGGTCGACGAGCAGTGCCCTGGCAAGTGCGATGCGCTGACGCTGGCCGCCCGACAGCGTCAGACCTCGTTCACCGACAACGGTGTCGTATCCGTCCGGGAGTGCCTCGATGAACGAATCTGCCTGTGCCAGTGCTGCTGCGTCGCGGATGTCCTCGTCGGAGGCGTCCTCGCGGCCAAGTGCGATGTTGGCGGCAATGGTGTCCGAGAACAGGAAGGGCTCGTCGAAGACGAGGCTGACGGCGGCACGAAGTTGCTCACTGCGCAGTTCGCCGATGGGGAACGTCTCGCCGGCGGTATCGACTGTCACCGCACCCGAAGTCGGTGCGTAGAACCGCGGGAGAAGCAAGGACAACGCGGTCTTGCCCGACGCGGCCGGACCCACGACGGCGACGGTCTCGCCCGGTTCTATGCGGAGGTTCAGCCCGGTCAGGACGTCGCGTTCGGTGTCGAATCCGAATGCCACGTCGTCGAAGGTGACTCCGAGAGGACCGTCGGGCAGGTCCACCGGATGGTCTGGATCGGCGATGTCCGGCTGAGCGTTGATGACGTCGTAGACACGCTCTACAGCGGCGCGCGCCAGCTGCGCCATGACGATGACCGACGACAGAGTTCGGGTGACTCCGGTCATCGTCACGATGTAGGTGGCGAACGCGAGAAACGTTCCCACGGTGATCTTGTCGTGCAGTGCGAGATACCCGCCGAGAGCGATCACTCCCACCTGCCCGAGCTGGGGCAAGGCGGCCATGGTTGGCGCGAATTTCGCGTTCAACCACGCGGCGCGAAGGCGCTCGGAGTACAGCGTGCGGCTATGTTTCTCCAGCTGGTCGACGGCTCGTTGTTCCTGCCCGAATCCCTTGACGACGCGAACGCCGGTGACAGTTTCCTCGACGTGTTGGGCGAGGTCGGCGGCCCGCTGCTGCGCGGACCATGTTGCGGCGAAGAGCATCGGTCGCATCAGGAACACCACCAGCCCTACTGCTGGGATGACGGCGACAGCGACGAGAGTCAACAGCGGCGAGAGCCACGCCATGATGCCGATCGCCAGCACGAATTGCAGGAGCGCTCCTGCGGACATCGGCACCATCGCGAGCAAACCCTGGACGAGCTGCAGATCGGTGATGGACCGGGAGACGACCTGGCCTGTGCGGATCTGATCCTGCCCGCGTCCGTCGAGGCGTTGCAGCGAACCGAGCAGGGCGAGCCGCAAGTCGTGTTGAACGTCGAGCGAGAGTCGGCCGGCAAGCATCCGTCGGCCGTACTGGCACGCGAAGCGGACGATCGCGAGCAACGCGATCGCCAACGCGACGAACCCGATCACCTTGCCCGGGTTCTCCTGGCTTGCGGCGTCGAGCGCATAGCGGGTCAGGAGAGGAAACGAGATGTCGATCGCAGAGGCGATGACCGTAACGAGTAGCGCGCCGATCGCAACTCTTCGGTGCAACCAGCATGCGTGGGCCAAGCGGCGGATCCAGCCCGGAGCTCGATCCACCTCTCCAGCTACCGGACTGTCCGTGTTGATCGTGTTCATCGAGATCCACGGTAGACCCGGCCCCAGACAGCTTTTTCAGGTGATGTCGCGGGTCCTGGTCCGTAGCCAACCGAGCCCACAGAACAGAACTACCCAAGCGGCCAGAATCATCGGGCCGCTCGGCCAGGACGCAAACGCGTCGACGTCGATCGACGGGGCCGCATTGACGATCGTGCCGATCGTGGCCGATACCGGAAGCGCGGCCCCGATCCCACCGAGATCCATCGCGAGCAGCACGGCGCGGACGATCCATTCACCGAAGACGAACCACAGGATGACCGAGAGGGCACCGGCCATCGACGAACCGGTGAGCAGGGCCACCCCGGCGCCGAGTAGTGCCCACAGCGCACACGCCAGAATGCCTGCGGCGCAGATGGCGAAGAGATCGGTGGTGAAGCTGAAGTCCCGGCCGAAGAGCAACATCGCGCCGATGCTGACTACTTCGACCGCCAGTGCGTAGCCGACGGCGAATACCGCGACGACGGCAAGCTTTGCGCCGAGAACTCCGTCGCGGCCGCGAGCTGTGAGGAACGTTGTGGTGAGAGTCTGGTAGCCGAATTCGGATCCGGCGGTGAGCGCTCCGAAGACGGCCGCGAACACCAGGACAAGCGTGTTGGAGACACCGAGGCTGACGCCGGTGGACACGACATCGACGTCGAAAGTGGTGTCGGCCGAATCGGCCACAACTTCGACGAACGTCCGAGTCGAGGCAGCAATCAGCACGGCCACGACGACCGGTGCGATGGCCAGTGCCCACCAGTAGCGCAAGGTGAGAACTTTGAGTGTCTCCGCGCGCACGAGCGTGGTCATCTGTGTCCTCCGGAAGGTCCGTATGCGGCAGGGCCGTAATAGCCCGGTCCGGAACCGGGACCGGGTGGGCGGTGGTATCCGACCTGGGGAACCGCGTACTGCGGTGTTGTCATCGCGAGGAACAGTTGCTCGAGATCTGCGCCTTCGGTCGCGACACCGAAGATCGTGACACCGGCCGCCGACGCCACCGGTGGGAGCACCGACGTGTCGGTGCCGCCCACGGCGAGTCGTCCGTCCTGCGTGATCTGGGCGTCGATGATTCCCCGAGCGGCCAGTGCCGTGGCGAGGAGCGCTGGGTTGGAACACGAGACGAGCAGTCGACTGCGCTGGGAGCGACGAAGTTCGTCCATGGTCCCTTGGTAGACGAGTGAGCCGGCGCTGACGATGACCACGCTGTCGACGGTCGCTTCCACTTCACGAAGCGCGTGACTCGAGATCAGAACCGTTCGGCCGGAACCGGCGAAGGTCTGCAGGAACTGACGTAGCCACGCCATGCCCTCGGGGTCGAGTCCGTTCGCGGGTTCGTCGAGCACGAGGATCTCGGGATCACCGAGCATCGCGGTGGCAAGGATCAGGCGTTGGCGCATCCCGAGCGAGAAGGTGCCGGTCTTGTGGGCTCCGACCGAACTCAGACCGACCATGTCCAGCACCTGCGCCGCGCGCTGAGTCGGCGTGCCGATAGCGGCCGCGTAGATCTCGAGGTGTCCGAGCGCCGTTCGTTTCGGATGGAGACTGCCGACGTCGAGTACTGCGCCGACGGTCCGGGCCGGGTTGGACAGCAAACGCATCGGAGTGCCGTTGATCGTGGCCGATCCCGACGTCGGTGACACCAGTCCGAGGAGCATCCGCAACGTGGTCGTCTTGCCCGAACCGTTCGGGCCGAGAAACCCGGTGATCGAGCCCGCCTGAACGTCGAAGCTCAGGTCGTTGACCGCGCGCGCCGCCTTGAACGTCTTCGTCAACCCACGAATCTCGATGGGGGCAGAGAAGGATCCCATTGCGGTGTTCGTCAATGCTGCTCCCGGGTCGGCGGCGAATACGTGATGCGAGCCTACGGCCCGGACGGCTATCTGCGGATGGCCCGGCGTGTCTCCGTCTGGGGAAGCACTGCGGCATCGTCGGCAGGCATCACGATCAGGTGATCGGTCCACCTGGCCGGTGCCGGTCCGAAGGCTTCGCGCGCATTCTTGACGACTCCCTTGCCGATGGCACGGTTACCCGCACCGCCGATGACCGCACCGATTCCGGCGGGAACGAGCTTGCCGAGGATCAGTGCGCTGCGCTTGGCGGCGTACTTGGTCACGAATTTCCGCACGAGGGTGCTGTTCATTCCCCTCATCGTGGGTCCGGGGATCTTGCTCGTGATTGCCGTTCCCCAGTTCTTGGCCGTGATCCCGGTGGCCTTCTGGACGATCTCCATGCCGGATTCGCCGAGTGCGACTGCCAGTACCAGGGCACGTCGTTGCTGATGATCCCGCACGGAGATTCCGTGGACAGACGCTATTGCCAATGTGAGCAGCGCCGACGCTTCGAGGAAGAAAGCCGATTCCGCACCGACTGCAGCGATGGACGCGACTGTTCCGACGCCCGGCACCGCGGCCGTGGCACCGACGGCGCTGCCGCTTCCGGTCACGGCGAGAATGAACATCTTTTCCATCCGCTCGACGATCTGAGCAGGTGACTCGTCGGGGTGCGCCTTACGGACGTGGTTGACGTATTTGGCCACTGCGGGCGCTTGCAGGCGGCTTCCGTTGTCGAGAACGGAAACGAGGACCTTCTCGATACGCCCGCTGTCGTTGTTCGTCGACTTGCTCATTGCTGCCCCTCCACAGTTGTCCTCCTCTGAAGCGAGGTGGACCGTATCTCGAGAATAGGTGAAGTTTTCGGTAGCGGCGGTGATCGCAGGGGCCATAGGCTCGTACGAGACTCGGTTTTCTTCGTGAGTTTTCCCAGGCAGGAGTTCGAGTGTTATGACCGCCACTTCGGAATCTCGTTCGACGACCATCTGGCCGACACTGCGCTACCTCGACGCCCGGGCTGCAATCCACTTTCTGGTGAGCACCTTCGGTTTCGTGGAGAAGGTCGTCTACGGCGAGGGAGACGTGGTGGACCACGCCCAACTCGACTGGCCGGGCGGTGGCGGCATCATGCTGGGTTCGCCGCGCACCGATTCGGCGATCGCCGGCCTGCCGCCTGGAATCG
Source organism: Rhodococcus sp. P4_E4 (assembly GCF_056401575.1). Classification (NCBI taxonomy): domain Bacteria; kingdom Bacillati; phylum Actinomycetota; class Actinomycetes; order Mycobacteriales; family Nocardiaceae; genus Rhodococcus; species Rhodococcus sp. P4_E4. The sequence goes on from NZ_JBFUJB010000010.1 coordinate 60,169, forward strand.
GTTCGGTGTACATCGTCGTGGACGACGCGGACGCAGCTGATGCACTCCACGAACGCGCTGTCGCGGCGGGCGCCACGATCACGCAGGGATTGCGCGACGAGGACTACGGTTCGCGGGGGTTCACCTGCCGTGATCCCGAAGGTGTGTACTGGAGTTTCGGCACGTACGCAGGGGAGTAGCCGCCGCGACCTATCTGGTGGCCCAGTGCTCTGCTGGAACCACTTCCGACGGGATGGGCGGGTGAGGCGGTGTGCCGTCCCCGAACGGTCGGCCACCCAACTGTTCGCGGCCGTGCGGTTCGAGCCAGTGCGTCAATTCCGGTCCCTTGGGCACGATTCCGGAGGGATTGATCTCGGAATGCACGATGTAGTAGTGCGCTTTGATCTGTGTGAAGTCGATGGTGTCACCGAATCCGGGAGTCTGGAACAGATCGCGTGCGTAGTCCCACAGCACCGGCATCTCGCTGAGTTTGCTTCTGTTGCACTTGAAGTGGCCGTGATAGACGGGATCGAATCGCACAAGCGTGGTGAACAGGCGCACATCGGCCTCGGTGATGGTGTCTCCCACCAGGAAGCGTTGCCGGGCAAGACGTTCGGTGAGCCAGTCGAGGCGGGCGAACAGCGTGTCGTATGCCTCGTCGTACGCCTGCTGTGAACCGGCGAAACCGCAGCGGTAGACGCCGTTGTTGACGTCGCGGAACACGTACTCGGCCACTTCGTCGATTTCGTTTCGCAGAGGCTCCGGGTACAGATCCGGTGCGCCTTCGCGGTGGTACTTCTTCCATTGCGTCGAGAAGTCGAAGGTGATCTGTGGGTAGTCGTTCGTGACCACCTTGCCCGTCGCGATCTCCACCATGGCGGGCACCGTGATTCCCCTGGGGTATTCGGGATCTCGGGCGAAGTACGCGTCCTGTAGTCGCGGGATCTTCAGTACGGGATCGACGCCGCCCGGGTCGAGATCGAAAGTCCAGCTTCGCTTGTCGTGAACCGGACCGCAGATGCCCATCGACAGTACGTCTTCGAGGCCGAGCAGACGGCGGACGATGATGGCGCGGTTTGCCCACGGGCAGGCACGTGCCACGATCAACCGGTATCGCCCCGGTTCGACGGGGTAACCGTCGCGACCGTCCTCGGTGATCCGGGTCGGGATGTAGTTGGTGTCGCGTTTGAATTCACGACCCTCTTCGACGAATGTCGGTTCGCTCGCGCCGTCTTCCGTACTCATCTGCGGTCCCTCTCGTTCGAGTGTCATTTCGAGTGTCAACTGGGCAGGTGCACGTGTACCCGAGCGTATGCCCCCAGAACGTCGAATTTGGCTTTACGTGGAAGCGTCGCGGCGATCGCGCTGCCGCGACTCGTGCGTAGCTGCGGGATCAACCCGGAATCGAGAGCGTCCTCCGCGGCGAGAAGCGTTACTGCACAGCCGATTCCGTGACGGCGATGCGCAGGAGCAGTCAGGGTCGTGAGATCTGCCACGAATCCCTGAAATTCGGAGTATGCCGCGCATCCGAGCACCTCGGTGGAATCGGTGACGGCGGTGAACCACCGCGTCCGGTTCTCGAGGTCGGCCGTGGTGCTGTCGTCGGGTGGGCACAGCGCAGCGACGGCGAGGGCGTCGTCGACCTCGTGGGAAATCAGCAGTTGCTCGTCGGGTGGCGCGTCCGTGTAGTCGCCGAGGAAAGCGAGATCGACGGGACCGGTGATTCGCCCGCCGTGATCGCCGGCGATCTCGAGGAGACGTGTCGGTTGCAGTAGTGCGTCGACGGAGATGCCCTCTGTGCGCTCGATGAACCACTGTGGCCCGACGATCGCACCGGAGCCTGCCAGATCGAGAACGTGGATGTCGTCGCCGACGACCCGGGCCGTGTGCGCCGAACGCAGTGCCGAGTCGCCGAGTCCCAGCTCACGCGCCCAGGCAAGTCGGATGATGTCGAGGTGATGATCGTCCACTCGCTACAGGCTAGTCCGATTCGAACGGGTTGATCGAGACGGACAGAGGTCGTATATTCCATGTGGACTATTTCGGGTGGAATAGTCAAGAAATGGTCAATTGCGGCTCGTCAGTCAACTACGGCTTGTCAGGGAGGGGGACTTATGGGTGACGTGTCACTGACGCCTTTGGGAATCACCGTGCTGGGCCTGCTGTCCGAGCGTTCGATGCACCCGTACGAGATGTACCAACTCGCCTCGGTGCGGCGGGGCGATCAGCTGGTGAAAATCAAGCCGGGATCGCTCTATCACACGGTTTCCCGGTTGGAGAAGCAGGAACTTCTGGCTTCGATCGGGACCGATCGTGAGGGCAACCGCCCGGAGCGGACGACGTACGAGATCACTGCCCGCGGCCGTGATGCCCTCGAACATCAACTACGCGAGATGTTGGCGGTTCCGGTGCGGGAGTATCCGCGGTTGCCACTCGCGCTTGCCGAGATGCACAACCTCTCCGCATCGACTGCGTGTCAGATGCTTCGGATCCGTCTCGCGCACCTCGACAAGACGATTGCGAAATTCGAGGTGGACTACGAAGCGGTGAAGGCCGCGGAGAAACCACGAATCTTCACGGTGGGCGCGGACTACGCACACGCACTGACCGTCGCCGAAAGAGAGTGGATCGGCGCGTTGGTGACAGACATCGAGAGCGGCGAAATGCCCTGGCTCTCACAAGAACTTCTCGACCGGCTGGCCGGCTCCGCAGGCTCGTCCGCACTACCTAAGGACTGAAGATGGAAAAGCAGGTCAATCCCTGGCACGCGCTGTGGGCGCTGTGTATCGGGTTCTTCATGATTCTGGTGGACAGCACCATCGTCGCTGTCGCCAACCCCGCGATCATGGAGGACCTCGGCACCGACATCAACAAGGTCGTCTGGGTCACCAGCGCGTACCTGCTGGCGTACGCGGTGCCGCTGCTCGTCACGGGCCGACTCGGTGACAGGTTCGGTCCGAAGAACCTGTACATGATCGGCCTCGTACTGTTTACCGGCGCATCACTGTGGTGCGGTCTGTCCGGCAGCGTCGAGATGCTCATCGTCGCAAGGGCTTTCCAGGGTCTTGGTGCTGCAATGATGACGCCTCAGACGATGGCCGTCATCACACGCACGTTCGCGCCGAACAAGCGTGGCGCCGCAATGGGTCTGTGGGGCGCCGTTGCCGGTGTTGCCACCCTGGTGGGTCCGCTTGCCGGTGGCGTCCTGGTGGACAATCTCGGCTGGGAATGGATCTTCATCGTCAACGTCCCGGTTGGTGTCATCGCCTTCCTGCTCGCGTGGAAGCTCGTTCCGTCGTTGCCGACCAGCGAGCACAAGTTCGACATCCCCGGCGTGATCCTCAGCGCCGCAGGCATGTTCCTTCTGGTGTTCGGAATCCAGGAAGGCAGTTCGTACGACTGGAACGGATTCGTCTGGAGCCTGATCGGCGCCGGTGTGGTGTTGCTCGCGGTGTTCGTGTTCTACCAGTCGCGCAACAAGAACGAACCCTTGCTTCCCTTGGAGCTCTTCAAGGATCGCAACTTCTCACTCGCCAATGTCGCCATCACCGCGATGGGCTTTGCGATCACGTCGATGGTCCTTCCGCTGATGTTCTACACACAGGCAGTTCGTGGCCTCTCCCCGACGCAGTCGGCGTTGCTGCTCGTTCCGATGGCAGTGCTGACCGGTATCTTCGCCCCGATCATCGGCAAGCTCGTCGACAAGACACATCCGCGCTACATCGCCGGCACCGGCTTCTTGCTGTTCGCCGTCGCCTTGGGTTGGCTGGCACTGGTGATGTCTCCCGACGTCGCGATCTGGGAACTGCTCCTGCCGATCGGCCTGATCGGCTTCGCCAACGCGTGCATCTGGTCTCCGCTCGCGGCCACCGCCACACACAACCTGCCTCCGATGCAGGCGGGCGCGGGCGCCGGCGTCTACAACACCACCCGGCAGGTGGGTGCGGTTCTCGGCAGCGCTGCGATCGGCGCTCTGATCACTGCACGATTGGCGGCTCAGGGACTGACCGGCGGCAGTTCGGAAGCCGGCGTGGGTCACCTCCCAGAGTTCGTCCGTGAACCGTTCAGCACGGCGATGTCGGAGTCGATCTGGCTACCTGCGGGTGTGCTGCTCATCGGTTTCGTCGCGTCGGTGTGCTTCGCCCGGCCTTTACGCGGGGACGCGCACGACGACGCGATGGCCGTCAGTGCCGAAGCGCGTCGGGAAACATCACTGCGCGATTGAGATAGTCGCTCGGGTCAAGGGCTCGCTTGATCGCCCACATCGTGGCTATGTCCTGCGCCGAGAGGGCCAGGTCCAGATAGTTGCGTTTGAGCGAGCCCACCCCGTGCTCGGAACTGACGTTTCCGCCGTGATCGCGAACCAGTTCGAGTACACTGCGATACACGGTGTCGGCGTTCGGACAGTTCAGGACGTTGAGGTGGATGTTTCCCTCGGCGACGTGTCCGAACAGGATCGGAATTGCCTCGGGCGCTCGGCTCGCGATCACCGCCGTTGCGTCCTCGGTGAAGGTGGCAAGCGAGTCCAGCGGTAGCGCCGCGTCGAATTTCAGTGGGGGACCGAACAATCCGACCACCTCGGCGAAGCATTCGCGGGCCGCCCACAAGCGCGTCGAGCCGGGGGCGTCGACCGCCACGGCCGGGGTCTGCGGTGGGCCGATGCGTTCGAGCAGCTCGGCCAGGTCTTCCAGCGGATCGTGGGCCGCGGACACCTCGGCGAGGAGGTACCACGGTCGCCCTGTCGGAACCGCGGCTTTCAAATGGCGTGCGGCCAGTTCGAGACCGCGCCCGTCCAACAATTCGAGTGCGTCGACGCCGTCGAGAGCGCGCAAGACTCGCCCCGCCTCGACGACGTCCTGGAGTGTGTCGAAACCGGTCAGCGACGTGACGCGGTAGGTCGGTATCTTCCGCAATTTCAGGTCGACGGAAGTGACCACCCCTAGAGTTCCTTCGCTACCGACCCACAGCGCGGGCAGGTTGTATCCGGAGTTGTCCGACAGCACTTTCGGGGACCGGCGCACCGTTGTTCCGTCGGGGAGTACCACCTCGAGTCCGAGCACCTGTTCGGCCATGTTCCCGTATCGAACCGTGTGCAGGCCACCGGCATTGGTGGACACCATGCCGCCGATCGTCGCAGTGTCCCGCGAGGCTATGTCGACACCGAACTTCAAACCGGCGGCGGCCGCCGCGGAATGTACCTGCGCGAGTGTCACTCCCGCCCCGACGGTGATCCGCCCGGCGGCAAGATCGACGTCGCCGATCGCCGCTAGGCGTTCGGTGGAGAGCAGGACGTCGTCGTGTTCTGGCACCGTGCCGGCGACCAGGCCGGTTCGCCCGCCCTGAACGGTGACCGTTACACCGCGGGAGCGGCACACGTTCAGCAGTGCAGCGATTTCGGCTGTATCGGCCGGTCGGACCAGGGCGCAGGCACAGCCCGCGTACCGCCCTGTCTGATCGGTGGAACGGGTCGCCAACACGTCGGCGTCGGTGACTACGAACCGGTGTCCCACAACGTCCGCGAGCGCATTTCTCAGACCGTCCACCCGACGATCGTAGGCCGGTTCGATGTGGCAGTGTGGCGGGATGACTGCTCCCGAATCGCATCCCACCCGTCTCGAGCGCTTCACCACCGATGGTGGTGCCGAGGTGGCTGTCCTGACGTTCGCGCACGGACCACTCAATCTGTTCGATCAGGCCATGTTCGACGCGGTCATCGCCGATGTTGCGGCGCTGACCGAAAACCCACCGCGCGCTGTGCTTCTGCGCGCCGAGGGCAAGGTCAACTCGGCCGGCGTCGACGTCCATGTGTTCGACGGCCTCGACCCGGAGCAGGGCGCGGAGTTGTGGCGCCAACTGTTCGCCCAGATCTGCCATCCGCTCGAGGCTTTGCCGTGCCCGGTGATCTATGCGGCGCACGGGTTGACGCTGACTGCTGCATTCGAGATCTCCTTGGCTTGCGACATCATCCTCGCGGCGCCCAAGGCGAAGTTCGGACTGGTCGAGACAGTGGTCGGTCTGACGCCGTCCATGGGTGGACCGCAGCGTTTGGCCGAGCGTGCCGGTTCCGGACGAGCTCGGGAGTTGGTCATGACCGGCGATCTCTACGACGCCGTAACCCTGCACTCGTGGGGCGTCGTCAATGCAGTTCACGACGATGTCGATGCTGCGGCGCGTGCCCTGGCGACCAGGCTGGCGGACGGACCCACGCGAGCCCACGACGCCACCAAGCAGATCGTCGCGGCCTGGCGTTCCGGCGGGATCGCTCACGCGGATTCGGTGACGCCCGGGGTGTCCGGTGCGCTGTTCGCCACCGATGACCTACGCGGCGCTGTCCGCAGTTTCCTCGACGTCGGACCGGGCAAAGCGGTCTACTCCGGAAAGTAAGTTTGCGACGATTATCGCCAGAGACCTCCACGAACTGTGATCCACGTCATATAGTCGAATGGCCGGGGGGTTGTCAGTGACGTGGAGGTATCGATGCGGTCGACGCTTGTGGAATACCCGTGTTCGAATCAGCTCCTCGCCGACGCCCGCGTCACCCGCGCCGGTGACGGGGTGCTTCGGTACAGCCAACTGGACCCGTCGTTGTCCGAACTACTGGACATCGCCGTCCATCGGTTCTCCTCACGCGTCGCGGTCGAGGAGGTCGACGGCGAGCAGGTCACCTTCGCGGAGCTGTGGGCCGATGCGTCGCGGGTCGCGGGAGGGCTGAAGTCGCGGGGCGTCGAGATCGGTGACCGTGTGGCCATTCGTGTCGCCGCTGGGGTGAGGTGGATGGAGGCGTGCCTCGGCGTCATCCTCGCCGGCGGTGTTCCGGTCTCCGTCGGTGTGCACTTGAGTGATGACGCGGCGGACTTCGTCATCGCGGACAGTGGCTCGGTGTTGGTGCTCGACGGGGAACTCCCGCACGGTGTTCCGTTCATCGACGACGGCGCCGCCCCGGACGAGATGGCGGTCCTCGCGTACACCGCGGATTCTTCGGGCGAGATGCTTGGCGTCGAGTTGAGCAACGAGAACGTGCTTTCTGCCATCGTCGGAATTCTGCACTCGCGTGACTACGGCGTCGAAGGTGTGCGGAATCTGCTGGTGGACAACGACTTCAAGTCGGTGCGGCAGTTCGTGCACGTGCTCGCGACGTTGGTGGTCGGTGGAACGGTGGTCCTCGCCGGGGACTTCTGGCGTGAGAGTGTGCATACCGTCGACATCGTGACCGGGCGGCCCGAGGACTTGCTCGAGCCACGGTTGCTCACGCTCGGACCGGCGGCACGTGCCGGTTCGAGGTCGGTGCAGTGGATCGATTGTAGCGGGTCGCCGATCACGGCCGAACAGGAATCCAAGCTGCTGACTCTGTTCCCGGCCGCTCGGCATGTGATCGGGTGGGGTAAAACCGAAACCTGTGGGGCTGGTCTCATTCTGCCAACCGAGTCGGCGCCCACCCACCTCGGAAGCGTCGGAATCGCTTTCGGTGGAATGGAAGTGGCGTTGTACGGCCCGGATGCGCCAGGTGGTTTCGGCGAGTTGTTGTGCCGTGGACCGAGTGTCACGCGTCGGTATTGGAACTCGCCGCAAGCGACCTCGACGAGGTTCACCCAGGGGTGGTTCTGCACTCACGACACCGCGCAGATCGACCCCGATGGCTTCGTCCGTATTGTCGAACGCAACGTCGCGTAGTCACGCGAGCGTGGTCGACAAACGAGAGGGACATCATGGCGGACGAGGTTCTCACCGAGCGGCGCGGGCGGACACTGATCATCACCATCAACCGGCCCGAGGCGCGTAACGCCATCAACTCGGCGGTCAGTCACGCGTTGGCCGCCGCGGTCGAAGAGCTCGATGCGGACGACGATCTGTCCTTGGCCGTGCTGACAGGAGCCGGCGGAAACTTCTGTGCCGGTATGGATCTGAAGGCATTCGTGGCCGGCGAGAACGTCCTCGTGCCGGGACGCGGTCTCGGATTCACGGAAGGGCCACCGCGTAAGCCGATCATTTCGGCGGTCGAGGGCTTCGCGTTGGCAGGCGGCACGGAACTCGTGCTTGCCACCGACCTGGTGGTGGCGTCGTCCGAAGCGAAGTTCGGTATCCCGGAGGTCAAGCGAGGACTGGTTGCAGGTGGCGGCGGATTGTTGCGCCTGCCCAAGCGGATTCCGTACCAGAAGGCTCTGGAACTGGCGCTGACCGGCGACAGTTTCACCGCCGAGGAGGCATACCGCTACGGCTTCGTGAACACGTTGACCGAACCGGGCAAGGCGCTCGACGGCGCACTGGAGCTGGCTGATCGAATCACCCGCAACGGACCGCTCGCGGTAGCGGTCACCAAGGAGATCATCGTCAAGGCCGGCGGTTGGTCCGACGACGAAGCTTTCGCGAAGCAGTTGCAGGTCATGGCGCCGGTGTTCGCATCCGAAGATGCACGCGAGGGCGCGACGGCGTTCGCCGAGAAGCGCGCCCCGGTCTGGAAGGGGCGGTAACACCGACATGGCTACACCTGTCGCAGAACTGCACATGCACATCGAGGGTTCTCTGGAGCCCGAACAGATTTACCGACTTGCCGAGCGCAATCGAATGGATCTGCCGTACAAGGACATCGACGATCTGAAGTCGAGGTACGAGTTCACCGACTTGCAGTCGTTCCTCGATCTCTACTTCGCCAACATGGCCGTCCTGCGCACCGCGGAGGATTTTGCCGACCTGACGCGAGCGTACTTCCGCCGGGCGGCTGCGGCCGGCGTCGCGCATGCCGAGTTCTTCTTCAATCCACAGGCGCACGTAGTCCGTGGTGTTCCGCTGACCGAGGTCCTGGACGGGATCATGGATGCGGTGGCATCGAGCGAGCGCGAGTTCGGGCTCAGCAGCGCGGCAATCGCCGCCATCCTCCGAGATCAGCCCGTCAAGGACGCCGAGGAGATCTTCTCCGAGATAATTCGCCTGCAGGCTCCGATCGTCGGGCTCGGACTCGACTCCGCGGAGGTCGGCAACCCGCCGTCACTGTTCGAGGACGTGTTCGCCCGCGCGCGTGCCGAGGGTTTGCACGTCGTCGCTCACGCCGGCGAGGAGGGACCGCCCGAGTACATCTGGCAGGCGCTCGACATTCTCGGCGCCGAGCGGATCGACCACGGAGTCCGGGCACTCGAGGATCCTGCCCTGATCGAGCGTCTGGTCGACGAGGAGATTCCACTGACGGTCTGCCCATTGTCGAACGTTCGTCTGCGGGTGTTCGATTCGCTGTCGGATCACCCGCTTCGATCGATGCTCGAGATGGGTTTGATCGTCACGGTCAACTCCGACGACCCGGCCTACTTCGGGGGATACGTCGACGACAATTTCACCGAACTGGGCCGAGCCTTGGGTCTGACCGAGGCCGAGCGAGACACCCTCGCCCGGAACTCGATCAAAGCCTCGTTTGCGAGCGATGCACGAAAAGCGGAACTGCTGCGGCGCTGACCGTCAGTCGCCGAGTACCTGACGCAAGTATTCGTTGTCGAACACACGATTCGCGTCGTACTTGTCTCTCACGGCGACAAAGTCGTCGAGTCGGTCGTACGTAGGACGCAGGTCGTCGACGGTCCGGTTGTGCATTTTTCCCCAATGCGGCCGGCCGTCGACGGCGCGCGCGATTGCTTCCACTGCGGCGAAGTATTCGGTTTCGGGTCGTCGGTGGTACTGGTGTACGGCGATGTATGCGGTGTCGCGTTCGTGAGCAGTCGAGAGCCAGAGGTCGTCGGCGGCAGCAAAACGTACTTCGACGGGGAACGCGACGTTAGTTCCGGACTTCTTCATCCAGCGGTCGATTTCGTGGAGTGTCTCGGTGACGTGTTCGCGGGGAATCGCGTATTCCATCTCCTTGAACTTCACCCGGCGCGAAGACGCGAATACTCGGTAGCTGCGATCGGTGAACTCCCGGGCGCCGAGCAATCGAGACGACACGTTGTTGATTCTCGGGATCGCGGCCGGTGCCAGGGTGGCAACGCGGTTGACACCTTCGAAGAGTGTGTTCGAGAGGAGTTCGTCGTCGACGAACGCGCGAACCTTGCCCACTGGATCGGGTTCGGTATCTCCGGGCAGTCGCGTATTGCTCTTCGTCAGGACACGGTCGGTGTGCGGAAACCAGTAGAACTCGAAGTGGTCCAAGCCCAGATGATCGCTCTCGAGGGTGTCCAGTATGTGAGACAGCGTGTCGGGTTCCTCGATTGCGCGAAGTGTGAATCGCGGGACGCAGGCGAGAGTGATCTTCGAAATGATGCCGATTGCGCCCAATCCGAGGCGGCCCGCTTCGAACAATTCGACGTTTTCGTCTGCGCTTGCGGTAACGACGGATCCGTCGGCGAGAACGATCTCGATTCCGCGAATCTGTGTGGCGATACCGCCGAATCGTGCGCCGGTGCCGTGCGTGCCGGTGGACGTCGCGCCGGCCAGTGACTGGACGTCGATGTCACCGAGATTGGCCATCGCATATCCGCGTTGCCACAAGGCGTCGTTGAGAGCATGAAGGCGAGTGCCTGCAAAAACAGTGACCAGCGCACCGTCGTCGGTCGGCGTGATCGAGTCGATTCCGCTCAAGTTGTCCAGGCTGACGAGGACACCGTCGGTGACCGCGACACCGGTGAACGAATGGCCGGCGCCGACGGCCTTCACGCGTTGGCCGCGCGCCGCGGCCTCGGCGACCAACGACGAAAGTTCACGGGTATTTGTCGGCGTCGCAAAGCGACGCGGCGCGGCACTTTGAGTGCCCGCCCAGTTCTGCCAAGTGTCCGAAGCCATTACGCAATAATGTACTTGGACGGTCGTCCAGGCAAGTATTGCGCGAAGATTTTGTCATTTGCGTTCTACGATCATTGGATGCTGAACAGGCTTCCGGCGGACGAACGCCGCACACAATTGGTCGAGTCCGCTTTGTCTATTGCGGAACAGCGCGGTGTCAGTTCTGTGACGGTAAGGGCGGTGGCAGAGGAGGCCGGCGTATCGCTCGGCGTCGTTCATTACTGCTTCGAGAGCAAGGAAGCGCTGATCGCGGCAATGGGTGAAACGCTCATTCTGCAGCTCAGTGCGTCGATGCAGTATGCGTTCGCGCAGGTCCGCCATGCGCCGGATCTCAGTGGCGTGCAGGGGCTCAGGGAATTGCTGCATATCGGCCTGACCGGAATGTGGCCGACCATCGAAGCAACCCCGGATCGCCAGTTGTTGACCTACGAAATTACCGCGCAGGCACTGCGTAGTCGCAATCTCGGAGCCGAACGTGCTGGGGCAGTTGCATTTGAGCAGTACCGAATCATGGATGAGCTCGCGGTGTCGTTTCTCGAAGAGTGCGCCAAGATATCGGGCACGGTGTGGACGGAGCCGTTGAGTTCGATTGCGCGACTGAGTCTTGCAATGATCGACGGCCTTGTTCTGCGATGGCTGGTCGATCGCGACTCCGACGCGACCATTGCCGAGTTCGGAGAAATGGTTCAGGTAATCGCCAATAAAGCAGTGGTTGCGCTTCAGTAGAACCGCCATCCTGGACATACGTCCAGGATTGGTGATTGACTGGTCGCACGCCGCGACGATTGGATCATCTGTGACCAGGACCCTCGATCGACTCACTGCTGCCACGCGAGAACTCGACCCGCCTCTGGCTGCTCTGGATCTGACCACACTGCGCAGTAATGCAGCCGACCTGGTGCGCCGCGCCGGTGGAACCCCGGTGCGAGTGGCGAGCAAATCGGTTCGTTGTCGTACGGTTCTGACTGAAACTCTCGGTGACACACTGACTGCATCCGGCGGGTTCCGCGGAATCATGGCGTACTCACTGCGCGAGGCTCTGTGGCTGGTCGGGCTCGGCGCACGGGACATCCTGATGGGATACCCGACCGCCGATCGTGGCGCCATCGCGGATCTCGCTGCCGATGACACCGCCCTCCAATCGATCACCTTGATGGTCGACGACGATGCGCAGTTGGATCTCATTCGTTCGGCGTCGACGGGAGATGCGCCTGTCCGGGTGTGTCTCGACGTCGATGCGTCACTTCGGATCGGTCCGATCCATCTGGGTGTACGACGCTCGCCGCTGCGCGAACCTGCCGCGGTCGCCGCACTCGCGGCCCGTGCTCGCCAGCGCGGATTCTCAGTTGTCGGAGTGATGTTCTACGAGGCCCAGATCGCCGGCCTCCCGGACACCAGCGCTCCGATCGGTTGGGTCAAGAAGGCCTCTGCACGCGAACTGGCGTCCAGAAGGGGCGCTGTGGTCGCGGCCGTCACCGATGCCGTGGGTGCACTCGAGATCGTCAACAGCGGCGGTACGGGGTCGCTGGAGGTCAGCTCGGCCGATCCTGTGGTGACCGAGGTAACAGCAGGCTCCGGACTGTACGTACCGACCCTGTTCGACCGCTACCGAGCCTTCCGTCCCGATCCGGCGCTGTTCTTCGCGCTGTCGGCCGTGCGCAGACCGACGCCGTCGGTCACGACCCTGTTCGGCGGCGGATACATCGCGTCGGGACCTGCCGGAGCCACCCGCGTTCCGTCACCGGTCTGGCCCGCTGGTCTCAAACTGCTCCGCAACGAAGGAGCCGGCGAAGTCCAGACACCGGTCACCGGGAAGGAAGCCGGAAACATCGCGATCGGCGACCGCGTATGGTTCCGTCACGCCAAAGCCGGCGAGCTGTGCGAGCGCTTCGACCGCGTGTATGTGGTCGAAGCCGACGGCACCCGAACCTCGGTTCCCACCTACCGCGGCGAAGGGCAGTGTTTCGGGTAGGACAGTGTTTCGGGTAGGACAGGCTTTGGGTGTGAAAACATTCGGCTAGCTCGTCAACCTCATGAACGCGCCCAGCTCCACCAATCCTGCGGGCGTGCTCGGCATGTACTGCGTCAACGCGTGTGATCGGACGATGATCGCGCACCACTTGCCGCGGGAGACAGCAACATTGAGGCGGTTCCGCGACAGGAGGAACGACATTCCTCGCGGGACGTCCTCGACGGCAGATGCGGCCATCGACACGATTGCCACCGCGGCCTCGCGGCCCTGGAACTTGTCGACGGTCCCGACCTCGACCTCCGTGAGACCGGCTTCGGTGAGATCGCGCTCAACGGTACCGACCTGGGCGTTGTATGCCGCGACCACGAGGATGTCCGCCTGCTCCAGGGGCCGGGTTCCCTCGAACTCGCTCGGGTCGGTCCATGGCGTACCGAGAAGGCCCTGGATCTGGCGAACGATTTCGTGGGACTCTTCCGGGGAGTACGTGGAATTGCCGCGGTGATCGACGAACACCGTGTGCACTCCGGCAGCGAGTCCGTCGAGTTTTCTTGCCGCACTCACGGTTTCCTGGGAATGCAGCTTGCCCTCGTACGACAATGCGGACACGGGCGCACACAGATCCGGGTGCATCCGCCAAGTCTTCTCGAGGAAGTAGCCGAGTTCGGGTGGCAGTGCGCCGTGTCCCTCGGCGAGCCAACCGAGCGCCGATTCGTCGACAGGTTCGGGGTGAGTACCTTGGCTCACCTGCGGCAACTGCTGCGGATCGCCCAGCAGCAACAGGTTTCGCGCGGAAATCGCGACGGCAATGGTGTTGGCGAGCGCGAACTGGCCCGCCTCGTCCACCACGAGCAGGTCCAAGCTGCCCGCTGGAACACGATCGGTGTTCGCGAAGTCCCACGCAGTGCCGCCGATGACGCAGCCGACGCCTTCGGCCTCGGCGATGAATCCCGCATATTCTTCGGATGCGATGTCCTGCCATTCTGCGGTCTTGCTGCGGCTGCCCTTCTTCGCGACCAGCGCAGGGTCCACTCCGGCCTTCAGAATGCCGCCGAGCATGTTCTCGACCACCGAATGTGATTGAGCCACCACTCCGATTCGCCACTGATGTTGTTCGATCAGTGTCTTGACGACACGAGCACCCGTGTAGGTCTTGCCCGTACCAGGGGGACCCTGTACTGCCACGTAGGAATCATCGAGGTCGAGAAGTGCGGCGGTGATGGCGTCCGCGTAGTTGTTGTCGGTGCCGACGGGCGGGAGCGGTGAACCCGAGCGTGTCCTCGGGGTGCTGCGCCGGAGAATGTCGACCGCTGCTACGGGTGGCAGTTCGGGCAGGATCTCGCTGGCGCCGGATGCGGCAGCGGCGATGGACTTCTCCATGCGTCCGGTGGGAATCGGACGTCCAGGTGCCAATGCGACTGGGGCATCCAGGTATTCGTCACCGCCGAGCAGTTCTTCGACGGTGACCACGTCGAGTCCTTCGGACTTGACCACGGCCGTGACCTTGACGCTGCTGGTGCCGCGTTGGGTGGGGTTCTCGCTTGCAACGGCATCGGGGGAGGGTGTTGCGTAGAGAGCGAACAGATCACTGCCCGGGCTCAAAGACGTTCCGGTGCCGAAACTTCCGGTCAGCTGAATGTGTCGACGGAACTTCTTCTGACGTGGGGTGCTCTTGTGCCAGTCCGCCTCGATTTCGGACTGTTCGACCACCATGACGTCGCGGATGTCCACCAGGTCTTCGATCGGTGTGACCAATCGGTCGAAGTGGGCCCACCAGTACGGCTTCCGCTCACGATTGTGGTACCCCACCGCAGCAGCCAGTAGAGCAGCTGCCTGCTGATCGGGGGTACGCGCCGAACCTGCCTTGTGTCCTGCGAATTCGCGGAGCGCGATCTCCGATTCGGTGAGCTCCTCGAGTGGAATCTTGATCTGCCCGGTTGGCTCACGAAGTTCGACGCCGTGTTCTGCGGCGCGCTCGGCAAGCCAATCGCGCAGGCGCAGAGTGGATTCGCAGTCGTACTCGTTGTAGTCGGAGATGCCCTGAAGAAGTTCCCTGGCCTGGTCGGCTTGTCCGCCGTCGCGCAATTTGCAGTAGTCGGCATAAGCGACAACCGAAGCGGCGGCATTGGTCACGTCGCCGTCGCGGCCGTGCTCACCCATGTAGAGCGGCTCGAGTTTCTTGATGCTGTACGAGCGTTGTCCGATCCGCAGGCAGGCACGGACGATCGGGTACAGGTCCACGAGCACGTTCTCGCTGAGCAGCGTGTCCACCGTTTGCTCGCCGACACCGTGACGTGCGGCCAAGCGCAACAGCGCCGATTTCTCGTACGCGGCGTAGTGATAGATGTGCATGCCGGGGTGAGCTTCTCGGCGCGCGGTGACGTAGTCGAGGAAGTCGAGGAGTGCCTGGCGTTCACCGTCGCGATCGTGTGCCCAGAACGGCTTGAACACGTAGTCGTCCGCCGGTCCTTCGACCACACCGAAAAGGTATTCCAACCCCCAGTCGGTGGATCCGTCCTCGGCCCAGAGCGGATCGCCCTCGAAGTCGAAGAAGATGTCACCGTCGTCGGGGACGGGTAGTCCGCCGAGCGCCGAGGGTTCGTAGACCTCGAATTCGGCGTCGCCGGATTGTTCCTGACGAAGTTGAACCGCTGCCTGTGCACGGAGTTTGTCGAGTGTTTCCCGTCGAATTCCCTCGACAGGGCCGGTGCTCGCGGCGAGTTCGTCAATTGTCGTGATCCCCGAGACGATCAGCTGTTCACGCTGATTGCCGCGGACGCCCGCAACCAGCAGCAGGTCCCGATGACTTTCGACTTCGACGCTGCAGGTGTCGCATCGACCACAACGCAGGTACCGATCGTCGAGCCACTGTGTCGGTTTCCCCTCAGCACGGTGCTCGTCGAGGACTCGTTCGAGTTCAGCTCTGCGTGCCGCGAATACCGGCGCGATGTCTCCGATGTCGTGCGACGACGTGGTGCCGTCGCCGAGCAGTAGATGAACCTGATCGGAGGCGGCAATTGCATTGCGCTCCAACGCATCCGCGTATGCGGCGAGTTGTAGAAGTGCCGACACCTTGGCGTGCCGGGAGAGCTTGCTGTCGTAGACCGCGTAGGTGTCGCCTTCGCGGACGAGGAAATCGCAGAACCCGAGGAATCGGCCGTCGAAAAAGGTTCCCTGATAGATGACGGGCGCGCCCGATCGGGCTGCCTCGACGGTGGCCAACGTGGCAGCGGTCAGGCCTGCGCGTGAGTGTTCCGGTCGCGGCATGACGACGACGCCGTCTCCGTGTTGATCGATGAACTTCTGAAGCTGTTCGCGCTCGTGCGAGTCGCCGAGGCTCGACGTCCGCTCGAGCATCGGATCCGCCTCGGCCGCCTCGGCTGAGATCAGACCGGTGCGGGCGTCGAGTTGCCGCAACAGTGCGAACTCGCACGAGGCCGCGGCCGAGAGGTCACTGGCGCTGTAGACGATCTGATCATCGAGTAGGAACACACGGAGATTGTGCCATCGCTCACCGACAAGGCAACCCGCCAGTAATCGCCCACCGCCCGCGGATACCCGTAGGAGAGTGCAGAATGACGACCATGCCCTTCTTCGACGGACGAACCGGTCAGGTTCACTTTCGGCATTGGCCGGCGGCAGGGGGCGCAGTGCCCACTGTGTCTTTGGTCTTTCTGCACGGCCTCGGTCAGCACAGCGGGCAGTATCACCGTTTCGCGGGTGCAATGACGGCGTCGGGGATCGACGTGTGGGCGATCGATCACACCGGGCACGGTTTGTCGGAGGGTGATCCGGGAGTCGGGGCTCCGCTCTCCGATCTTGCTGCCGATGCAGCCGCGCTGGCTGACATCGCCTTGGCGGAACTGCCCGAAGTTCCGCAGGCGGTGATGGGTCATTCGTTAGGTGCCGTGACTGCGCTGACGGTGCTGGCTCATCGCGATCACGAATTCGCGTCCGCCGTGTTGTGCGGCATCCCGCGCAGCGCGGTGGAGCAACACGGGTGGGCGGAACTCTCCGACGCGGGCATCCCAGTCCTGGTCGTTCACGGTACCGATGACCGGATCGCCCCGGTTGATCCCGTCCGGGACTGGGCGCGGACGCTGCGCAACGTCGAGATGCGCGAGTTCGAGGATGCCGGTCACGACCTGCTGCACGAGAAGGTTCACGCCAGTGTCACCAACGTCAGTCGTGAATTCCTTCTCGCGCATTCCAGGTAGTCCTCTCAGGAGAGCGCGCCGAGCACCTCTTTCGACGTGACGGGGTGCGAGAACATCGGGTAGTCGTAGGTGATCGCGTTCTCGTGTTCGGCGACCGAAGTGCCTGCCACGCAATCGGTGAGTGTGATGACCCGGTAACCGTTCTCGTATCCGGTGCGCATGGTCGATTCGACGCAGCAGTTGGTCAGGAAGCCGCCGAGAAGGATCGTGCGAATTCCTTTGCTGCGCAGAATGAAATCGAGGTTGGTGCTGGCAAAAGTGTCGAGTCCGCGCTTGCCCTCGATGACGATGTCGCCGTCTTTCGGGGCGAGTTCGTCGACGATCGCAGCTCCCCAGGAACCCTTCACGAAAGCCTTGCCGTCGACGACGCCCTTGAGGATGCCGTACGGATGCGAGGTGATTTCGTTGTACCCCTCGGCGAAGGTGATCGGTGCGTGCATCACGGTGACACCTGCCGCCCGAGCCGCATCGACCAGCGCAGTGGTGTTCGCGAGGAGTCCGTTCGATTCCATGACCGGAGCGACGGCCTCGTGAAGAACACCGCCCTCGGTGGTGAAGTCGTTCTGGTACTCGATGAGCACGACGGCTGTGGTTGCTGGATCCAATTCGAGCTTGTCGGTCATGGTCGACACCTTGTCTGTTGTGGTCCGGGTCACGAATCTCCTCAATTAAACAGTTTGTCAGACAAGCAGGCAAGGGGTGGTAGCGTCGCGGCATGGATACGACTCCGTTGTCGCGCATGCCGCTCAGCCTTGCCGTGTCGGGAAGAATCCGTGCTGCCATACTCGACGGCTCGCTTCCCGTCGGCGAGGCGTTGCCGACCGAACAGGAACTCGCGCAGACGTTCTCGGTGGGACGATCGACGGTCCGCGAGGCACTTCGTGTCCTGCAAGCACAGGGATTGTTGACCGGCGCGGACACCACTTCTACTGCCAGGCCTCGGGTGACGCACGAGCACACGGCCGATTCTGCGGCCACCGCTCTCAGTACGGCACTGCAAGTGGGCGCGGTTCCGCTCGGCGATCTTGTCGAATTGCGAGTGCTGCTCGAAGCTGCTGCGCTGCGAACCGTCGCCGTCGTGCCAGAGGACGCCCGGGCTGCGATCGAGCGAATGCGCATCGCAACACTTGCCGACGACTCGGTCGCATTCCACGACGCCGACGTCGACTTTCATGTTGCGCTCGCCGGAGCGGGCGGGAACAAGGCGTTCGGGTTGGTCATGACGGTTCTCCGCGACAGCATCGCCGGCTACCTGCTGAGCGAACTCGACTCGCGCGAGAACTCGGCGGCCACGCTCGGCGCACTGCTGGCAGAGCACGAGGGTATCGCCGACGCGATCGAGCGCGGCGCAGCTGACGAGGCCGCCGATTTGGTCGAGCGCCATGTGCGCGGATTCTACGAAGGACGAACGGAATGACCACGAGTATCGATCTGTTGGGCGAACGCTTGCAGAAAGCGGTGGGGGACAGGGCGACAACCGATCCCGACCGAATGGGCGCGTACGTCCGGGATCAATCACTGCTCACCGCAGCCGGAAGGCCCGCCGCGCTGGTCAAGGCGAAGACGGTCGACGACGTCGTCGCGGTTATGACGGTGGCGCACGAACTCTCCGTTCCGGTGGTGACACGAGGGGCAGGTACCGGGTTGGCCGGCGCTGCCAATGCGCTCGACGGGTGCATCGTCTTGAGCGTCGCGGGCATGGATCGCATTCTCGAGATCGATCCTGCCGCGCGCACCGCCACGGTGGAGCCCGGAGTGATCAATGGTGACCTGGCGGAAGCTGCTGCACAGCAGGGTCTTTGGTACGTACCGGATCCGGGAAGCCGGTCCATCTCGAGTATCGGCGGCAATCTGGCGACAAATGCCGGCGGCATCTGTTGTGCCAAGTACGGCGTCACCGGTGATCACGTCGCGGCCCTGACGGCGGTACTCGCCGACGGGCGTGTGATCCGTACCGGTGCACGGACGCGCAAAAATGTTGCGGGGCTGGACCTGACACATCTGCTCGTGGGCTCGGAGGGAACGCTCGCGGTCATCGTCGAAGCCACGATGCGGTTGCGTACGGCGCCCACTGCCGCGACCACCGTCGTCGCCTTCTTCGATTCCGCGGAGTCCGCGATCGATGCCGTCCTCGCCGTGTCGGCAGTGGCCGAACCGTGTCAGATGGAGTTGATGGACGACGTCACCATCGGCGCGGTCAATCGGCTGACGAAGATGGGGCTGGACGAATCGGCCGGGGCGATGCTGCTCATCCAGTGCGACGGTAGGTCGGCGGCCGCCGAGGCAGCGGACTGCGCCGCGGCGTGCGAAAGTGCCGGGGCTCGAGAGGTTTTCCACACCGACGATCCGGTGGAAGGTGAAGAGTTCACTGCCGCCCGCCGGATGGCGTTGCCCGCTCTCGAGGCGTTGGGCACGGTACTTCTCGACGACGTCGCGGTGCCAGTGCCGGCGTTGCCGTCCATGTTGGGATGCATTCGTGAAGCGGCCGATCGCCACGGTGTCACGATCGGAACCTTCGGCCACGCCGCCGACGGCAATCTCCACCCGACCATCGTGTTCGACGCTGCCGAATCGGGAGCGCAGGATCGTGCGCGCGGAGCTTTCGACGATATCGTTGCCGGCGCACTGGCGTTGGGCGGAACGATCAGCGGTGAACACGGTATCGGGGTTCTCAAAGCGCCGTACATGGCAGATATGGTCGGCCAGACCGAACGCCAGTTGATGCTTGCGGTGAAGGCCGCATTCGATCCGAAGAGCATTCTCAATCCCGGACGGGGTATCTGAGCGCTTCGTCCGACCCTCACTCGTCGGAAATTGCGCTACCAGACGAACTTGTTGCTGCACGACGCTTTTTCGAGTGACGATGGCCGTCATGAAGTTGCTGATGCTCGGAGGAACACGGTTCCTCGGCCGTGCCCTCGTCGACGACGCCCTGGCACGGGGCTGGGAAGTGACAGTGCTCCATCGGGGGCTCACCGGAGCGCCACCACCTACCGCGGAGGTTCTGTTCGCGGATCGCACCGATCAGCGAGCGATGGTTGAGGCGCTCGGTGATCGTCGATGGGATTTTGTCGTCGACACCTGGTCGGGTAGCCCCCGAGTGGTCGGTGAGAATGCACGCGTCTTGCACGGTCACGTCGACCGGTACGCATACATCTCCAGTGGATCCGTCTACCAATGGGGCTTGCACGTGGACGAGGGCTCGCCGGTGGTTGCCGCATCTGCGACGTCCGATGACAACAGCGATTACGCGTCCGCCAAACGCGGGGCCGAACTCGCTGTCCTGGAATCCTTCCCGGACGCGCTGCTCGCGAGGGCAGGGTTGATCCTCGGTCCGCACGAGGACATCGGGCGGTTGCCGTGGTGGTTGCAGCGCATCGCTGAGGGCGGACGCGTCGTTGCTCCCGGAGCGCCGACCAGACCGTTGCAGTACGTCGATGCCCGCGACATCGCATCGTTTGTCCTGTCCGGACTGGCGGCCGAAATCAGCGGGACGTACGACGTCATCAGTGCGTCCGGGCACACCACTACCTCCGGGCTCCTCGAGGCGTGCGTGGACGCCACCGGTTCGGGTGCGGAGTTGGTGTGGATCGACGAGGACCGACTTGCAGCAGCGGGAGTGCAACCGTGGACACAACTGCCGTGTTGGGTCCCGCAAGAGGGCGAGTTCGCGGGTTTCCTCGAAGCCGACACTGCCAAGGCGGCGCGGGCAGGGTTGCGGTGCCGTCCCGTCGAAGACACCGTGCGCGATACCTGGGAATGGATGCAACGGGAAACTCTGCCGACCCAGCGGGAGGATCGTGCGGTGCACGGCCTTCCATCCGAGATCGAAAAGGAACTACTCTCCGCCGGTGAGTGAAACGAGTCTGGCCCGGTTCGCATTCGAACCGGGCCAGACTCGTGAAAGACGATCGATCAGGCGTACAGGTCGCTGATCTTGGTCTTGTGAGCTTCGTGAATGATGTTGCGCTTGAGCTTGAGCGTCGGCGTCAATTCACCGGTCTCCTGGGTGAAGTCGACCTCGAGGATCGTGTATTTCTTGATCTGCTCGGGGTTGGAGACCTTCTTGTTCGCGTCGGCAACGGCCGAGTCGATCTCGGCGATCAGGTCGGCGTTCTTCACCAGATCCGCGATCGCGGTGCTGGCGGGCAGGCCGTTGCGCTCGACCCAACCGGGCAGAGTCTCCGGATCAAGGGTGATCAGTGCACCGATGAACGGCTGACCGTCGCCGACGACGAGGCACTGGCTGATCAGAGCGTGCGCACGCAGGGAATCCTCGAGGCCTGCCGGTGCGACGTTCTTGCCTCCGGCCGTGACGATGATTTCCTTCTTGCGCCCGGTGATGGAGACGTAGCCCTCGTTGTCGATCGATCCGAGGTCGCCGGTGTGGAACCAGCCGTCGACGATCGATTCGGCCGTCGCCTTGTCGTTGTGCCAGTAGCCGGCGAAGACGACCGGGCCCTGCAGGAGGAGTTCGCCGTCCTCGGCGATCCGTGCTGCATGGCCGTTGATCGGCTTGCCGACGGTGCCGACGCGCTGCGCGCTCGAGGTGTTGACGGTGATTGCGGCGCTGGTCTCGGTGAGTCCGTAGCCCTCGTAGATCGGGATGCCGACGCCGCGGAAGTAGTGGCCGAGACGCGCGCCGAGGGCTGCGCCACCGGAGACTGCACGCTCGCACTCGCCGCCCAGAGCTGCGCGCAACTTCGAGTAGACGAGCTTGTCGAATACCGCATGCTTGAGCTTGAGTGCCAGCCCGGGGCCACCCTTTTCGAGGGACTCGCTGTATTCGATGGCAGTGGCGGCAGCCTTGTCGAAGATGCTGCCCTTACCGCCGTCGACTGCCTTCTGGCGAGCCGAGTTGTACACCTTCTCGAACACGCGCGGTACCGAGAGGATGAAGTTGGGCTTGAAACCGGCGAACTGCTCGAGGAGCGTCGTCAGATCCGACGTGTGGGCGACGGTGACCTTGGCGTCGAAAGCGCCGAAGGAGATAGCTCGCGCGAATACGTGGGCGAGCGGCAGGAACATCAGCGTCTTCTTGCCGGGGACCATCGACTCCGGCATCGCCAGGCGGCAGGCGTTGGACTCGGCGTAGAAGTTGGAGTGCGTCAGCTGGACACCCTTGGGGCGTCCGGTGGTTCCGGAGGTGTAGATCAGGGTCGCGGGCGAGGCAGCGGTGACCTGGTGACGACGAGTGTGCAGTTCTTCGTCGGTGATTGCCGAACCGCGACTGGACAGCTCGTCGATAGCACCTGACTCGATGACCAGAACCTCGCGGAGGGCTTCTGCACCGTCGGTGACTTCCTTGTGAGTCTCCGCGTGCTTGGCCGTTTCGACGACCAGAAGTGTTGTCGCGGAATCCTCGAGGATCCACTGCGCCTGATCAGGGGAGGAGGTCTCGTAGATCGCGACGGTGCATCCGCCGGCAGTCCAGATGGCGTAGTCGAGAACGACCCACTCGTAGCGAGTTGCTGACAGGATAGCGACGCGGTCGCCGAGCTCGACGCCCGAAGCGATCAGGCCCTTGGCAACTGCGGAGACCTGCTTCGCGAATTCAGCTGCAGTGACGTCGACCCATCCACCGTTCGACGGCCTCTTGAACGGCACGAATGTGGGGTCTTCTTCGGCGTGACGGAACACGGAGTCGGCCATGGATACGTTCTCCGGAATTGAGAACGACTGTGGAACTGAGAACTCGCGCACTATTGACCCCTCCAGTGACTACTGACATTTCTGATGTGCATTGCATCACATTAGTCGTCATTTTGCACTGTCGTTACTATTCGGTAGAACTGGTCGGGCGCTGACCTGCAGTTTAGTGTGACCGCCTGTTTACAGGTACTCAGGCGACGTGTTGGAGCATGCGGCCGTGCACGGACAGCCACCGGCGAATTGCGTAGTCCAATCGGTCCGGATCCACTCCGAGTTGCTCTGCAGTAGCTGCAAGGATCTCCGAGGTGTCTCCTGGCAACTCGGTGGTGCCGAGTGTTGCGCTGATGAACGTGTCGGCAGCGGTACCCAGATCGGTGTGTGGAATTCCGGCCAACATCAACAGGTGTGCCCAGGTCACTTCGGAACCGTCTCCGCAGGCGTCCACCCAGGCAAGGTGAACCGCATCGAGAGCGTTGTCGGAATCGGCAGCAGAGAGCAGGTCCTCGACGCTGTTGATCCGCAAGTGATGGAGTTTCTCGGCGACCTGTTGGATGTGACGCGCCTCGATCGGGACACCCGTCGCCGTGTAGCGACGCTTGTACGAGCCGATCTTGCCTGCCCACTGGTCCGAACTCCCGGCTTCCTCGAAGGTGCGGAGTAGTTCGCGTGCGCCGTCCGTGACGGGTTTGTCTTCGCGGGCTTTCCGGTAGGCCAGGTAGCGATCTACGACGGTCACTTCGCTGTGACCCGACGTGGACTGAACGGATTCGATGATGCACAGGGCGAGGCTCTGTCGATAAGCGTCTGACGCAACCCAGGCGGAAGGGTCGCCCAGGCGGTCACGGCACGCAGCTGCGACGGCGTCGACGGTATCGGTCGAGATGGTCACGGTTCCTCCAGAAAGCCGAATTCTTTTTGTTCCATTTGGGCTATCGGCACCGAGGAGCGAAATGTTGCACACATCACAAATTCTCAGAGATCTCTTGGACTGCGCTCAGGCTGGAGGGGTGTCCTCTCAGGCGAGGAAGGTCAGCACTTCGTCGTCGCTGAGTTGATGAAAGTCCTCGAATGCAGCACCGACGCCGCCCAGCAGGGCAGGAACGAAGGGGCAGACGACCCGATCGGCTGAGCACGCGATCACTCTCATTGCTTCAGGGGAGGCAACTGGGACAGCGACGATGACGGAGGTAGCACCCGCGGTGCGCGCGCAGCGGCAGGCAACGGCTGCACTCGCACCCGTGGCCATTCCGTCGTCGACGATCACTGCTGTGCGTCCGTGGAGGGAAACCGGGGTCCGTCCCTCGCGCAGGAGCCGCGCTCGCCGTTCCAATTCGGTTCGTTCGTCGCGTTCGACGGCGGCGAGTTCACTTTTCGAGACGCGAACCGCTGCGATGACGTCGTGATTGAGGACCCGCACGCCACCCTCACCGATGGCGCCCATCGCCAGTTCCGGGTTGTACGGACTGCCGAGCTTGCGCACCACCACGATGTCCAGCGGAGCGTTCAGTGCCGCAGCCACCTCGGCTGCGACCGGTACTCCGCCGCGTGGGAGTCCGAGAACGACAGGCTTGTCGAGACGCAAAGACTCGAGCCGCCCGGCCAGAAATTTGCCGGCGGAAGATCGATCCCGATACTGGGTCACTGCGTTGTCCTCGAGAAGCTCGAACCCCGACCTGTTCGACGCTACCCGCTGCAGGTCACCGCGACGAGACAGTGAACCTCCGCAGCGCGAGAGCGGGATTCTTCTCGCGTACTTCGGCGATGCGAGCGGCCGAAACAGTCGCGGCGGCAACCCCGACCTGCTCGCCCAGTGAACACATCACGACGCCCATCGGGTCGACGATCATGCTGGCACCCGCGCCGCCGCGCGCG
This sequence comes from Rhodococcus sp. P4_E4, assembly GCF_056401575.1. Taxonomy (NCBI): domain Bacteria; kingdom Bacillati; phylum Actinomycetota; class Actinomycetes; order Mycobacteriales; family Nocardiaceae; genus Rhodococcus; species Rhodococcus sp. P4_E4. Next base: position 84,616 of record NZ_JBFUJB010000010.1, read on the forward strand.
CTCTGGTCAGCCGCTGCGATGTACATCGTGTTCTCGATGGCCCGGGCGCGTACGAGAGTGGTCCAGTGGTCTTCCTTGAGTGGCCCGGGCACCCACTGGGCGGGCAGGAGCAGGATGTCCGCGCCGACGTCGACGATGCGCCGGGTGACTTCCGGGAAGCGCAGGTCGTAGCAGGTCTGGAGGCCGAAGGTCAGGCCGTCGCACCCGAAAGTCTGCGGTTCCGTGATGTCGCCGGCACGGATCACGGCCGACTCCTGGTAACCGAATGCGTCGTAGAGATGCAGCTTCCGGTAGGTCGCCACCAGTTCGCCGTTCGGGTCCATCGCGACGAGGGTGTTGGAGATTCTGCTCACGTCGTCGATCCGCTCGTTCATTCCCGCTACGAGGAAGATTCCGAACTCCGCGGCGACCGCCGCCAATGCCGTACCGAATTCGCCGTCCAGGTCCTCCGCGGACTCGATCAGTCGTTCATCCGTCTTCGGTGCGGTGAACATCGAGTATTCCGGCGCCACGACAACTTTCGCGCCCCGTGCTGCTGCATCGGAAGCCAGTGATCGCAGTGATTCGAGGTTGGCTTTCTTGTCCGTCCCCGGGGCGAATTGGGCAATCGCGACAACGGTCTGGGCGGGGGTGGCAACGGTGGCTTCGGTCATGCTCCATACGCTAGGCGAAACCCGCTGGGAGGGTGGATCTGTCGTAAATGCACCCCCGGTATGTCGTCGTGTCTATACTCTATCCGCTAAACTGCTGGTCAAATGAGTGATATTGAGCGTGACCCCGAACCCCCAACATTTGCCGACCTCGACATCGATGATCGGGTACTGAAGGCACTGTCAGACGTGGGCTACGAGTCGCCCTCGCCCATTCAGGCTGCCACCATTCCGCCGCTGCTCGAAGGTAAGGACGTCGTCGGTCTCGCACAGACCGGTACCGGCAAGACCGCAGCTTTCGCAGTTCCAGTCCTGTCGCGGATCGACACGTCGATCAAGCAGACCCAGGCGCTGGTGCTTGCTCCCACGCGTGAGCTGGCGCTTCAGGTTGCCGAGGCATTCGGCAAGTACTCCGCGCACATCCCCGGACTCAACGTGCTGCCGATCTACGGTGGCCAGAGCTACGGCGTCCAGCTGTCGGGCCTGCGCCGCGGCGCACACGTCGTCGTCGGTACCCCGGGTCGTGTCATCGACCATCTCGAAAAGGGCACCCTGGATCTGACCAATCTCAAGTACCTCGTTCTCGACGAGGCCGACGAGATGCTCAAGATGGGGTTCCAGGAGGACGTCGAGCGCATCCTCCGCGACACCCCCGGCGACAAGCAGGTCGCCCTGTTCTCCGCAACGATGCCCGGCTCGATTCGCCGGATCTCGAAGCAGTACCTGAACAATCCGGTCGAGATCACCGTCAAGTCCAAGACGTCGACCGCCTCGAACATCACGCAGCGCTACATTCAGGTTGCTCATCAGCGCAAGCTCGATGCACTGACCCGAGTCCTCGAGGTCGAGGCATTCGAGGCGATGATCATCTTCGTCCGTACCAAGCAGGCCACCGAAGACCTGGCGGAGAAGCTGCGGGCCCGCGGGCACTCGGCTGCCGCGATCAACGGCGACATCGTCCAGGCACAGCGTGAGCGGACCATCGGTCAGCTCAAGAACGGCGCCCTCGACATCCTTGTCGCGACCGACGTTGCCGCTCGAGGCCTCGACGTCGATCGAATCTCCCACGTCGTCAACTACGACATCCCGCATGACACGGAGTCGTACGTTCACCGCATCGGTCGTACCGGCCGCGCCGGTCGTCAGGGTGACGCGTTGCTGTTCGTCGCTCCGCGTGAGCGTCATCTGCTCAAGTCCATCGAGAAGGCGACGCGTCAGCCGCTTGCGGAGATGCAGCTTCCCAGTGTCGACGACGTCAACGCCCAGCGCGTGGCCAAGTTCGGTGACTCCATCACCGAGAGCCTGGCCTCGGAGAATCTCGCGATGTTCCGCAAGATGATCGAGGACTACGACCAGGAACACGATGTTCCGCTCATCGACATCGCTGCCGCTCTGGCATTGCAGTCGCGCGACGGCGAAGCATTCTTGCTTTCTCCCGAGCCGCCGGCACCGCCGCGTCGTGAGCGCGAGCCGCGTGAACCGCGTCCCCCTCGTCGTTTCGACGACGGCCCGGCTCCTCGCTCGCGTGGACCCGAGGGCCAGGAGTTGGCCGCATACCGCATTGCAGTCGGCAAGCGTCACCGCGTCGTTCCGGGTGCCATCGTCGGTGCCATCGCCAACGAGGGTGGACTTCGTCGAAGCGACTTCGGGCACATCAGCATTCGCCCGGATCACAGCATCGTCGAGCTGCCGGCCGACCTCTCCAACGAGACTCTCGAAGCTTTGCGTCGCACACGCATCTCCGGCGTCCTGATCCAGTTGCAGCCTGATTTCGGCCCGCCGCAGGGACGTCCGAGTGGCCGTGGCGACCGTGGTGGCCGGGACGATCGCGGTGGACGTGACGACCGCCGCGGTGGCGGACGCGATCGCTACAACGACTGACCTACAGCTTCAACGACTGACATAAAGACTGAAACAGGCGCTGCCCTCCGCGAGGAGGACAGCGCCAGTTTTCTGTGGGGAGGGCAAGGCGCTGCGCGGTATCAGATCGGCGTCGGTGCGAGAGCGCCGTTCTTCCGGGCGTTGGTGTCGAACTGTGTGCGGTACAACTCGGCGTAGCGGCCACCGTGCGCGAGCAGTTCCTCATGGTTGCCGCGCTCGACGATCTGGCCTGCTTCGACGACAAGGATCAGGTCGGCGGAACGGATCGTCGACAACCGGTGAGCGATCACCACCGCAGTCCGCCCGGCGAGTGCTTCGCCGAGTGCTTCCTGAACCGCGGCTTCCGACGTCGAGTCGAGATGCGCGGTGGCCTCGTCCAGGATGACGACGCGAGGCTGGGCCAGGAGCAGTCGTGCGATGGTCAGGCGTTGACGCTCGCCGCCCGAGAGGCGGTAGCCGCGTTCACCCACCACGGTCTCCAGTCCGTCGGGCAGCGACGCAACCAGGTCGGTGAGCCGTGCTCGCTCCAGAACCTCGCGCAGATCTTCTTCGGTGGCATCCGGTCGCGCAAGGAGCAGGTTGGATCGAAGGCTCTCGTGGAACAGGTGCCCGTCCTGCGTGACCATGCCGACAGTCTCGCGGATGGAATCGGCACTGAGGTCGCGGACGTCGACGCCGCCCAACTCGACCGAACCGGAGTCGATGTCGTAGAGGCGCGGAATCATCTGGGCCACGGTCGACTTTCCGGCGCCGGACGTGCCGACCAGGGCGACCATCTGTCCTGCTTCGGTGCGGAACGACAGGTTGTGCAACACGTCCTCGCCGCCGCGGGTGTCGAGGATCGCGACTTCCTCCAGAGAGGCGAGAGACACCTTGTCCGCGGATGGGTAAGCAAAAGTGACGTTCTTGAACTCGACGGACACCGGGCCCTGCGGCACCGTGCGTGCATCGGGCTTCTCGGTGATGAGCGGCGCCAGATCGAGAATCTCGAATACCCGCTCGAAGCTGACCAGGGCGCTCATGACATCGACCCGGGCGCTGGCAAGTGCGGTCAACGGTGAGTACAGCCGCGTCAACAACAGTGCCATCGCCACGACGGCGCCTGCGTCCAACTGTCCGCGCAGCGCGTAGAAGCCGCCGAGTCCGTAGACGAGGGCAAGAGCAAGGGCCGAGACCAGCGTCAGTGCTGTGACGAAGACGGACTGCAGCATTGCGGTCCGGACTCCGATGTTGCGCACACGCCTGGCGCGAACCGCGAACTCCGCCGACTCTTGCGACGGGCGGCCGAACAGCTTGACCAGAGTCGCGCCGGGAGCGGAGAACCGCTCCGTCATCTGGGTGCTCATGAGCGAATTATGGTTGGCTGCTTCACGATTGAGTGCTGCAAGTTTAGCGCCCATGCGCCGTGCGGGGATGACGAAGATCGGGAGAAGTAGCAGCGCGAGGACGGTGATCTGCCAGGAGATCCCGAGCATGACGATCAGCGTGATCACCAGGGTGACCAGGTTGCTGACCACTCCGGACAAGGTGTCGCTGAAGGCGCGCTGAGCGCCGATGACGTCGTTGTTGAGACGGCTGACCAGTGCTCCGGTTCGAGTTCTGGTGAAGAACGCGATGGGCATCTTCTGGACGTGATCGAAGACGGTGGTGCGCAGATGCAGGATCAGGTCTTCGCCGATGCTGGCCGAGAGCCACCGGGTCAACAGTCCCAGAGCGGCTTCGAGAAGTGCTACCAGTGCGATCAGGGCGGCAAGTTTGACGACCACGTCGACGGCGTCGCCGCCGACTATCGCGTTGACCACACGCCCGGCCAGGACGGGTGTTGCCACGGCAAGCGCAGCAGTGACGACACTGAGTACGAGGTACCAGCTGAGGTTGCGTTTCTGTGGAACTGCGAACGTCGCGATCCGCTTCAGTGTCGCCTTCGAGAACGGGCGCCGATCTTCTTGCGCGTGCATCGCGTTGTACATCGCGTTCCACGCGGTGACTTCCATACTCATGACTTCGCCCCTCCGGTCGCCGGCCACGAAGATTACGTGGCCGGTACGACACGAAGGTAGAACCTCAACCAAACTTCAGGTCAAGTGCGGCCTCAGCGGGCCACGTCGACCACCACTCGCGGAGGGTCGCTGAGCGTCGTGACCGTGAACGGCTGCTTCTCGGTCACGCCGATGAACGACTGCGTGACTCCCTCGAAGACGTTGGACCCGTTGACCTCGGTCACGACTCCGCCGACGCCGGGGACCGGGTTGGGGCCGGAGTACTGCTCGACTCCGCTGTCGAAGGGATAGGCGGAACCGTCGATCAGGACCTGGATCACTGCGGCACCCTTGATGTCCACGGGCTTACCGCTGCCTTCCTGTGTCGCCGCGTCGACGTACTTGACGCGCCATCCGGGTGTGCCGGTTCCGCCCATTTCGTAGACGACACGATCGAATCCGTCGTGCTCGCCCACTCGGATGTCGACGACGGTGAGCTTGGATTCGGTGCCCGCAGCCGACGTCTTGTCGGAGCTGTCCGTCGGGACTGGTTCTGTGGTCGACGCTGCTGCACTCGAGGTCGAGGTGACGGCCGAGGTGGCCGCCGTGGGAGTGGTCTCCGCGTCCTGCGAACAGGCAGTCAGGCTCACGCCCACTGCGATGGCAGCGACAGCGGCAAATGATCTCGTCCGGTTCGTTGTCATGACTCGATCGTAGGGCTCGCGTTATCGGGATCCGCGGCGGCGGTGCCCGGAGTTACCTAACCGATATCGCCGTCGACGTAGAGCCACTTACCCTCTGTTCGCGCAAATCGACTGCGTTCGTGGAGCATTCCCCGCTCGCGCCCGAATGTGTAGTGAGCGCGAAATTCCACGACGCCGTCGGAATCGAACAGCCCGCCCCGTTCGGTGTCCAGGATCTCCAACCGGAGCCATGTCTGGTCGGGGTCGAGATCGAGTTCGGTGGGGCGATGGTCGGGATGCCAAGTCTGCGTGAGATATTCGTCGTCCATCACAGCGAAGGCCGTGTAACGCGAACGCATCAGGGTTCCGGCAGTCGGTGCGTGCGCTTCGCCGCTGATGTACTTTCCGCAGCATTCGGCCAACGCGTTGCCGCTGCCGCACGGGCACGGATCGGTCGGATTGGGTGTGGTGGGGCGGCGCGAAGTCACCGCCCCATTACAGCACGCGAACTCAGACCAGTTTGTGTTCGCGGTTGTCCCAGTACGGTTTGCGGAGGTCGCGCTTGAGGATCTTTCCGGTGGGATTGCGGGGAAGGATCTCGACGACGTCGATACTGGTCGGGCACTTGAACTTTGCGAGGCGTTCCTGTGTGTAGGTGATCAGTTCGGCTTCGTCGATCTGCGCTTCGGCAGTGAGAACCACGACTGCCTTGACGGTTTCACCCCAACGGTCGTCGGGAACGCCGATGACCGCGACCTCGGCGATTGCCGGATGCTCCACCAGTACTCGTTCGATCTCGGGGGAGTAGACGTTCTCGCCGCCGGTGATGATCATGTCCTTGAGGCGGTCCTCGATGAAGACGAAGCCGTCGGAGTCGGCGCGGCCCATGTCGCCGCTACGCAGCCACCCATCTGCGGTAATCGTTTCGGCCGTCGCCTCGGGCTTGCCCAGGTATCCGGGGGTGCACTGTTCGGATCGCCACCACAGTTCGCCGGTCGTTCCGGTGGGCACGTCCTCGAGCGTGACGGGGTCCACCACACGCATCTCGACGCCGGGGATCGCCGTGCCTGCTGATGCCATGCGCTCGACCTGCGACTCGTCGCGGTGAACGTCCGGCATCAACGCGGTAATGACACCTGCCATTTCGGTCATGCCGTAGACCTGGACGAATTCGGTGTCCGGCCAAGCCGCGAGTGCTGCTCGCAACAACGGAAGGGGCATGGGGGCGGCGCCGTAGGTAATGCGTTTGAATGCCTTGAAGGCGGCGACGGCCTGCTCGCCTGCGGCCAGGACTCCGGCAATGACCGGTGGGACGAGAAACGCGATGTTGGCTCCGGCGGCGAGACCGGCGAAGATCGACGGTCCGTCGGCTTCTCTCGTGAAGTAACAGCGCCCACCGGTGTGAATTGCCATGATGGCGTAGCACGTTCCGCCGACGTGAAACATCGGCATCGCGATCAAGAATCGGTGATCCTCGTGGGCCGGCAGGATTTCGAGCACATTGTTGCTGTGCGCGAACAGGTTTCGATGCGTGAGCTGTACGCCTTTGGGCCGACCGGTCGTCCCGGAACTGTAGAGAACCAGAGCGGTGGCATCGGGGCTCACCTCGGGGCGGGAGTGCAGCGGTGTGACCTCGTCGATCCACGGTTCGAACTCGTCGTGTTCCCCGCCGACGGCGAAGATCGATTCGACGGCCGTCAAGCGGTCGCGCATGGCGACGATCTGGGGGAGTAGTTCGCTGCCGACAAACAGAATGCGAGCGCCACAGTCCGCGAGGACGTAATCCAGCTCTTCGCCCGAAAGTCGCCAGTTGGGAATGACATTCGCGGCGCCGAGCAGTGAGGCGGCGTAGGTGACTTCGAGGCAGGACAGATGATTCTTGTCGACGAACGCGACAGTGTCGCCGGCGCCGATGCCGGATTCAGCGAGGGCGGCGGCGATACGCAAGATGCGGTCTCGCCACTGGGCCCACGTGTATTCGGTCCCTTGGAAGGTCATCGCTGCTTGATCAGGCTTGACCGTCGCCCAGTGCTCTAGCCGATCGAAAATGATTCCAGCGGTGGCGTCGGACATTCGGCCGCCCCTCTCGTGTGATTGGTGTCACAAGGTTAATGTGCGCCCGGTCTTCGTATCGCTGTTTCTCGTCAATGCGCACAAGCAGAGAGAGCACATTCCCGCGACCCTGACCGACTCGGCTGCAGATATCAGGGTGGTCCCCGATGGCGAGCGCGCCCGACACCCGACAGGATGGAACCAACCATTGCGGGCGTCCGTGTTTTCACGGGCGCCCGTCACGCCCACAAGTAGTACCGAAGTGAACAGGAAAGGCGATCATGAGTTCGCACGCCCAGGATGTCGCGGCCCGCGCAGTCGGCCTGTCCAAGACCTACGGCACCGGAGATACCCAGGTGCACGCACTCAGTTCGGTGTCCGCAGATTTCGCCCGCGGTGAGTTCACGGCGATCATGGGGCCGTCCGGTTCCGGTAAGTCGACGCTGATGCATTGCCTCGCCGGTCTGGATTCCGCAAGTTCGGGTTCCGTTCTCATCGGCGACACGGAACTCACGACGCTTTCCGACAAACAGATGACCCAATTGCGACGCGATCGCATCGGTTTCGTTTTCCAGGCGTTCAACCTGGTGCCGACGCTGACGGCGCTCGAGAACATCACGTTGCCGCTTGACATCGCGGGACGCAAAGCGGACCCGACCTGGCTGAACAGCGTCCTGACCAAGCTGGGTCTCGGGGATCGCCTCGATCACCGGCCGGGAGAGCTCTCGGGTGGTCAGCAGCAGCGTGTGGCGTGTGCGCGTGCCCTGGCGGGTCAGCCGGAGATCATCTTCGGCGACGAGCCGACCGGAAACCTCGATTCGAAGTCCTCCGGGGAGGTGCTCTCGATCCTGCGGGCGGCCGTCGACGAGTTCAACCAGACCGTGGTGATCGTGACGCACGATCCGCGGGCAGCGGCGTATGCCGACCGGGTGGTGTTCCTCGCGGACGGCAAGATCGTCGACGAATTGCGCGAGCCTACGGCGGATTCGGTCCTCGACCGGATGAAGCGTCTGGACGCTCCGCAGGCGGTCGTGAACGTGGAAGCCGGGGCTTGAGCACATGGCTTCGGTAAGCAACTCGCCGATGCGCAAGGTTTCCCTGCGCAACTTGGCGGCACACAAGGTGCGACTTGCGCTGACGGTTCTCTCCGTGGTGCTTGGCACGGCTTTTGTCGCGGGGTCGTTCGTTTTCACCGACACCCTCCAGAAGACTTTCGATTCGATCTTCGAGAACACCGCCCAGGGCGTCGACGTCCGGGTATCGATGGAAGAACGCAACACCAGTGGTGTTCCGGTGGAGGATGTCGACAAACTTGCGGCGGTCGACGGCGTCCGAGCGGTAGCCCCGGCCGTCAGTGGACAGATCGTCCTGATCAACGCAGACGGCGGCGCTGTTCAGACCGGCGGCGCGCCGAGTATCGGGCAGTCCTACCTACCGCCGGGCCAGGCGATTGCCGAACCCGACACCTTCGTCGAGGGCGCGCCTCCGACGCAGACCGGTCAGGTCGCGCTGAACACCAGCGCCGCCGAGCGAGCCGGACTGAAGGTGGGGGACTCCGCCAAGGTTCTGGCACCGGCCCGCGGAATCGTGGACGTGACGTTGTCCGGCATCTACGAGGGGGCGGGCAGTGACACCGGCGGGTTCATCGGCGCGCTCTTCACCGACGAGCAGGCCCGTGGACTATTCACCGACGGCCAACACGTCGAGTACATCGACGTCGCGGGCGACGGGGTGTCGCAGACGGAACTACAGCAACGCGTCGAGCAGGTTTTCCCCGATCTCAAGGTGCAGACCGGCGACCAGGTTCGTGAGGAGACCAAGGCCGCGGTCGACTCGGCGCTGAGCTTCATCAACTACTTCCTGTTGGCGTTCGGCGCGATTGCTCTGCTCGTCGGAACGTTCATCATCTACAACACCTTCTCGATGATCGTGGCGCAGCGTCTTCGTGAGCTGGCGCTGCTGCGTGCGATCGGTGCGAGCCGAGCGCAGGTCGGCCGTTCGGTGGTCACCGAGGCGCTCGTGGTCGGACTCATCGGCAGCATCATCGGTCTGCTCGGCGGTATCGGTCTCGCCTACGGATTGCGCAGTCTGCTCAACACATTCGACGTCGGTCTGCCGGAAGGCCCGCTCCAGGTGGGTGCCCGCACGATCATCGTCGCGTTGGTAGTCGGCGTCGTCGTCACGACGCTCAGCGCTTACGCCCCGGCTCGTCGTGCGTCGAAAATCCCGCCGGTGGCGGCCATGCGTGAGGAGTTCGCCTCTACCGGTGACTCACTGCGAGTGCGGACGTTGATCGGTGCGATTCTCGGCGTGATCGGTGTGGCACTGCTCGTGTTCGGCTCTCGCGGAACCGGCGGCGGCGCGGCGCTGATCGTAGGGCTCGGTGCGTTCTCGTTGATCATCGCGGTTCTTCTCGGGGCTCCGGCGCTGTCGCGGCCGATCGTCGGTGCGCTCGGTGCCGTGTTCGCCAAGCCGTTCGGCGCCATCGGGCGATTGGCCCGTACCAATGCGGTGCGTAATCCTCGCCGTACGGCCGCAACGGCATTCGCGCTGACTCTCGGTCTGATGCTGGTGACGGTCATCGGAGTGTTCGGTTCCTCGGCCAAGGCGAGCATCAATGCTCTTGTGGACGTGGGTGTCTCGGCCGACTACATCCTGACCGGTCCCAACGCGATCGGTGTGCCGCGAGGTGCGGCCGACGCGGTCCGGCAGGTACCCGACGTACAGAGCGCGACGTCCTTGCACGGGGTGCGCGCGAAGGTCGACGGTGAGGACGAGCAGGGTGCTTCGTTCGACGGACCGATCGAAGGCGTGCTCGAGTACAAGATCCTCGAGGGCACGGTCGATCTGACCGGCAACAACATGCTCGTCTCGAAGTCGACTGCGGATGACAAGGGCTGGACTGTCGGCTCGACCCAGACGTTGACCGGTCCTGGCGGCGTCGAGTACCAGACCGTTGTCGCGGGAGTGTTCGAGGACAACCAGCTGATCGGCTCGTGGATCGTCTCGGACGAGGCGTACCGGAAACTGATGCCGGCCGAGAGTCTCCCGGACTTCGTGGTGCTGGTGAAGGCGAAGCCTGGTGCGGATCTGACTACGCTGCGATCCGAGCTGGAAACGGCCACGGAGAAGTACGTCGTCGTCCAGGTGCAGGATCGTGAGGAGTTCAAGGGAACTCAGGGCCAGCAGATCAACACCTTGTTGGCGATCCTCTACGGACTGCTTGCACTCGCGGTCGTGATCGCGATCCTGGGCATCATCAACACCTTGGCGCTGTCGGTGGTCGAGCGGCGACGAGAAATCGGAATGCTGCGAGCTGTCGGCATGCAGCGCGGACAGATGCGACGCACGATCTACCTCGAGTCGGTGCTCATCGCGGTGTACGGCGCGGCGGTCGGAGTTGTTCTCGGCATCGCGTTCGGTTGGGCCTTCGTGAGCACTCTCGCGGATCAGGGCCTCGACAAGATCACGATCCCGTGGGGTCAGGTGGTCGGAATGCTGATCGGCTCGGGTGTGGTCGGTGTCTTGGCGGCGCTGTGGCCGGCCAACCGAGCGGCCAAGACGAAGCCGCTGGAGGCGATTGCAGACATGTAGGGCGTTCGGCCCCGTGCGCACTTTTGGTAGCGGAAGCAGCCGAAAGTGCGCACGGTACCGTTGCCACATGAGCACCCTTCAAGAAGTCGGCGAACGTGAATCCTGGCGCTGCTGGCTGTGTGACGAACCGGTCGATCCCGACATGTCCGTCAATGATCCGCGCGGCCCGAGCATCGACAGCATCAACACCGCAAAAAAGGGTGGCAAGACAAAAGGTGGCGTCGAACGCTTGGCGCACCGCGCATGCAACACCAAGAAGGGTGCGGTCAAACCTGTTGTGGAATGGCCGGATCGGCTGTTCGTCGTGGATCCCGCTCCGATCATCGGGGTCGTGGAGCAACTCGAGCGCAAGGGTGGCCGCGTCGCGGTCGCTCGCTGCCCCGGCAAAGACGACGCCCAGGAAGCGTCTGATTGGTTGATCGATCGGTTGTCACGTTTGGCTCCGTCGCTGAACGTGGAAACGAGCATCGACGCCGCGGGCGGGGGTTACCTGTTGGTCCTCAAGACCGTGTAGAAGGTCGGCCCTGAGTGCCGTCTTTCGCGGTACCTGTTCCGCCTCCATGGTCGTCGGGGTACGGTCGAACCGAACATGAATCCGGTTTCGAGTGCGAAGGAATCCCGATGAACCTGGCATTGACCGACGAGGAACTAGCGTTCCGCGACGAGATGCGGACGTTCTTCCGTACGCAAATCCCCGCGGACATCAGGGAGGCGTACGCCCACGGCGAGGAGTTGGGGCGCGACCGTATGGTCGAGGCGCAGCAGATCCTCAATGCTCACGGTCTGGCGGTACCGCACTGGCCGGTCGAGTGGGGCGGCAAGGACTGGACCCCGGTCCAGCACAACATCTGGCTCGACGAACTTCAGCTTGCGTCGGTCCCCGAACCGTTGGCGTTCAACGCCAACATGGTCGGTCCGGTCATCGCAGCCTTCGGCTCGCAGGAGCAGAAGGAGAAGTTCCTTCCCGCGACCGCGAACCTCGACATCTGGTGGTGCCAGGGATTCTCCGAACCCGAGGCCGGCTCCGACCTCGCTTCGCTCAAGACCCGCGCGGTCCGCGACGGCGACGACTGGGTCATCAACGGTCAGAAGACCTGGACGACGCTGGGACAGTACGCCGACTGGATCTTCTGCCTCGTGCGTACCAATCCCGATGCGCCGAAGCGCCAGGCAGGTATCTCGTTCATTCTGGTCGACCTGAAGACGCCTGGCGTCACGGTCCGCCCGATCAAGCTGATCGACGGCGGCTACGAGGTCAACGAAGTGTTCTTCGAGGACGTCCGCGTTCCGGGAGAGAACCTGGTCGGTGAAGAGAATCAGGGCTGGGGCTACGCCAAGTTCCTGCTCGGCAACGAGCGCACCGGTGTCACCCGCGTCGGTTTCTCGAAGGTTCGTCTGGCCCAGGCCAAGGCCCGCGCTGCCGAGGTCAAGGTCGGCAACGGGACCCTGCTCGAAGATCCGCTCTTCGCTGCTCGCCTCGCCGAACTCGAAAACGAATTGCTTGCCCTCGAGCTCACTCAGCTCCGGGTGGTCGCCAGTTCCGCTGACGGCCAGCCGAACCCGGCGTCGTCGCTGCTCAAGCTTCGTGGCTCCGAATTGCAGCAGGCGAGCGTCGAATTGTTGATGGACGTGGCCGGCCCTGATTCACTGCCGTACGACGCGGGCAGCGACATCGCCTCCGCGAGCTGGGCGCAGCACACTGCCCCGACGTACCTGAACTACCGCAAGGTATCCATCTACAGCGGATCGAGCGAAGTGCAGCGCAGCATCATCGCCTCCTCGATCCTCGGATTGTGAGGCGTGGCATGGACTTCGAACTGAACGACGAGCAGAAGCTTCTCCGCGACACCACCAAAGACCTCCTCGCGCGTAGCTACGACGCCGAGAAGCGCAACGCGATCATCGACTCCGATCCAGGGTGGAGCCCGCAGGTCTGGAAGCAGTTGGCCGAGGTCGGCTTGCTCGGCCTGACGTTCTCCGAGGACGACGGCGGCATGGACGCGGGCCCGGTGGAAATCGGTGCGGTCATGACCGAGATCGGTCGACGCTTGGCCCCCGAACCGTTACTCGACGCGGTCGTGACGCCGGGCGGGCTCATCTCCGAAGGAGGCAGCGCAGAGCAGCGCTCGTCGATTCTTCCCGGAGTGGCCGAGGGCACCACGTTCCTCGCGTTCGCCGATCAGGAACCAGGAATCCGTTGGCCGGCAACCGAACGGGCCACCGCGGCGGCGCAGGTCGACGGCGGCTGGACCATCACCGGTATCAAGAATCCCGTTGGCCACGGCGCGACTGCGGACATCCTCGTCGTGAGCGCTGCGCTCCCCGGCGGTGGCGTCGGACTGTTCCTCGTCAAGAGCGATGCCTCCGGCCTGGTACGCAAGTCCTACGCCACTCACGACGGGTTGCGCGGTGCGCAGATCGAGTTCACCGATACTCCGGCCGAAGCACTCGGTGACGGCGGTGACGCTTCTGCTCTGATCCAGGCCGCGCAGATCCGTGAGCAGGCCGCGCTGTGTGCCGAGGCTGTCGGAGCGATGGAAGAGGCGCTACGCCTGACCACCGAATACCTCAAGACGCGTAAGCAATTCGGAGTTCCGCTCGCGAAGTTCCAGACGCTGACGCACCGCGCCGCCGACCTGTACGTCTCGCTCGAGTTGGCACGCAGCATGAGTCTGTACGCAACGATGTCCCTTGCCGACGGCGTCGTCGATCCGGTGATCGCTTCGCGGGTGAAGTTGCAGATCGGGCGTTCGGCTCGGCTCATCGGCCAGGAAGCGATCCAGATGCACGGTGGCATCGGTATGACCGCGGAGTACCCGGTGGGTCACTACGTGAGCCGACTCGTCGCCATCGAGCACACCCTCGGCAGCACCGAAGATCACCTCCGGGTGTTGGCCGCCGGTGTGGCTGATCACGAGATGGTCAGCGTGGTCTGATCTTTCACGATCGACAGAGGGGCCGCATTCCGTTCGAGGGATGCGGCCCCTTCGTCGTTCAGTGGTGATTACGTAGAACGTCCAAGCGGAGTCGACGCTGCTCGATGTTGACCGCACTGTCGGTGAACGCTTGTTGCCAGCCGGGGTCGCTCGTTCTGGACGCGGCGCTGCGGAGCAGTGGTATCGCCTCGAAAGGGAAGCGCGCCTGCACGCTTCGCAGAGTGGAAAAGTGACTGTGTCGCGAGTGAATGCCCAAGTCCTCACCCGTCGCAGCATGCTCCATCGCTTCGTTCTCCAAGGCGTTCAACAACTTTTCGGCGACGGCCAGGGGCCATGGACGGTCGATGCCGTCGAGTAGTGCGCTGCCGTCGACGCCCAAAAGGTATTCGTCCGCGTGGCCGGCAACGATGTATTCGACGCGCTCGCGTGGGTCCGCGATGGCGACGATTCTCCGGTCGGTCGTGCGCCCGTCCCGCTCCAGAAATGCCGACGCCCACGCTGTGTTCTTCTGAAGAACTGTTGCAGCAGTCCATGATTGGATCATCACGGTGCGCCATTGCTTCTCGATGGGGATGGTGAGGGCCTCGCGTGGCGAACCGGCCATCGATTCCCACAGTGTCAGTGGAGTGGCGGTCACGACTTGCCGTAACCACCAGCGCCGGATGCCTTTGTTCTTGTAGTGGACGTCTTCGATGCCGTCACGAAATGCGAGGTCGTCGAGCGAGCCCGGCAATCGGACGGCAAGGCGCGGCCGCAACGGCTTCGTTTCGAGCCGGACCCACGACTTAGCCCGAGTGACCATGCGAGAGGCAAAAGGAGATCGGGGGAGTTGCCGTAGTAGTTGAATTGCACGCTCACGAACCCGCACGGCTGGATCGTCGAGTGCACGCTCGAGGAGGGTGTGATCGTGTTCACCCAGTCCGACCTCGAGGTGATCGAGGAAGTGCAGGCGGTTTGCGGTGGGCTCGTCGTCCCAGGCGATCTCGAGCTCCTCGCTCGCCAGTTCCGGGTCGACCGTACGTATGTAATCGAACCAGGCCGTACGGTCGTTCGGATCGGGCGATAGCCACAGTTCGTCCCGGCGTGACCCGATCCGCCGCAATTGGGCCCAATCGGGATTCTGCTCCGCCAGGTACTGCCCGCGTCGACCGGCGAGGCGAAGGAGCGCCTCGCGGTGCTCGGGATACTTCAGCGCGGCTTCTATGAAGAGCGGAACACTGGCCGCGGGCGCGAGGAATCCGCGTTGGTCGGCCATCGCGAACCATTCCGCGAGAGTCCAGGAACGTACCTGCAACAACGACTGGAGTTGTTCGATCGCGAGATCGGGAAGTAGTGGTTGAACCGCTGGAGGAGTCCGCGGTGCGCGCGAGTGACCTGCTTGTGCGTCTGATCGCAGGGAGGTCACCCGCCTACGGTATGGCAGAGGTGCGTCGGCTTCGGGAGCAGGGGTCGGGCGCGTGTCGGCAGATTCTGGAACAGTGGTAACCGGCACCCAGCAGGAGGCGTGAGATGACGGATGGCCGTGAGATGGCAGACGGAAATGGCGACGTCTTTGTCGTGGCGTCGCTGACCGAACGGCGAACGCTCATCTCCACCCGAGTCAGGGAGTGGTGTGCGGCGGGGACCGTCGAGTCGAACCGGCCGGAGTTGTCCGATGATGTCGCATTGCTGATCGCCGGCGGCTATGCGGACGAGTCGACGCGGTCGATCCTGGCGAACCGGCGCGGTGTCGGACGTTCGTTCCCGGAGATCGGCGGCTTTTCGGAGTTGAGGTATCTCACCGACGAGCTGGCCCGCACCAGGCGTCGACTGCTCGCGACACGCATCGGTCCCGTTCAGGTTGTCCTCGAACGGCGGGTGCAGACGCTGGACAAGCGCGTTCAGTCGATGCGATCGGCGATCGTGCATTCCAATCGTCACTTCGCGAGCAGTGTCCGTGCCATCCGCAAGGACCGCCGCGACGGTCTCCATCTCGACGTCGAGCAGCGCGAGGCTCTCTTTGCCGGGCTCACCTGTACGCCGGTTCCAGCCAAGCTGCCGGTGGGTCTCGGTGTCGTGGCCAGCAGTGGAAACGCAGCACTCGACAAACTCGCCGCCCAGTTCGGGAAGGTCCAGGGAACCGGTGTCATCGCCGATGCCGGAAGACGCATCGCGGAAGTCCTCGACGGACTGGTCGATTCCGAACCCGAAGGACGCGCCGGTGAGTACGACGCACTGCTTTACCTCGCCGGGAATCTTTTCGACCGGATCGAGAGTTCCAGCGCGTGGCATTCCGATCACTTCGTCATTCAACGTAATCAACTGGACTTGGCAGACGAGATCACGCAGATCGCGGTCGATACCGTAGCGCTGCGTTCGATACTCGCAGAGCTGGACGACGCGGCTGCGCTGGCACGCGACGAGGGAACCCGAGCCGGAATCGCTTCGCGAAGGGAAGCACTCGGCACGGTCTGGGACCAGCTGGTCGAGCGCGTCGCGGCGCTCGCGCGGATCGGTGACCTGGTCGCACGGGCCGAGGATCAGTTGAGTTCGCAGCGCGCGGTTGCGCATGCAGCGAGCCTCGACAGCCGGATCGACGACCTACTCGCGCGCTCTGGTTCACGTGAACTTTCGGCTGCCAACACGCACTACGTCGGGGATCAATTCGACGGTGTGGAAGAGCTGATGTTCGCTCACCGGGCGGCTCTTTACGGGGACATTGCACTGCTGACCTCCGGGAACGAGCGTCGGGCGCCGTAGTCAGGCTGTCGCCGGAGCTGTAAGGTCGAAGGTACTGACCGGCCGCACGATCGAAGAACAGGCCGAGAATTCGCTCTTTGCTCGACCCCGATGCCGATCCGGTGATGCGGGCGTACCCGCTCGAGACAGGTCGATCATGGAAGACACCGCAAGCCGCGGCATCAATGCGTTCATTTCCGAAGCTACGCAGCGTGGGGGCAAGGCTGTCCGGCTCACGCACTCACGTCGTAATCCCGTCGAGGTGACGGGCGCAGACGGCATCAGCCGAATCGTCCGAGTGCGTTCCAAGCTCGACGGTGACTGGCAGGCCAGGCGTCAGGACGAGTCGCTCGAGAGCGACGACACGCGCTCCGAGTTCTGGGTGTTCGTCGACCTGGCTGCAGACCCGCACGAGTTCTTCATGCTGCCCTCCAACGAGGTCGCGGACGACATCCGTGCCGAGGTCGACCTGTGGATCATGGACAGCCCCGGACGCAATCGCACCGGACATCACGCGATTCCGCGCGGACGCGTCGTACACGGTCACGATCGTTGGGATGCGCTGGGCCTGGCCGCGGTCAAGGATCCGAGCATTTACGTGGAGGCCCCGGTTGCGACCAAGCGCAAGACGTCGCCGGTCGCCGCGAAGAAGCGTCGCGCCAGCGGTGTCGAGGAGATCGAAGTTGTCGACAATCGCCTCGAGATGACGGCTGATTGCCATGGATACCGCTGGGTCGGACGCTTCGACGAAAGCACCGAGGTCGTCGAGATCATGCGCGGACCGATGGAAGGCCGCCGATTCCCTGATCCGACCGCGGCCGCCAATGCCGTGACCGGTCACATTTCAGGCGACACCGAGAGCCATGACGGCTGGTCGTTCTGGACGATCAACAACACGGCCCTCGGCGCTCATCTCAAAACTGCCTGATTTCAGGCGCCGACTGCCGCCGACACCCGTTCGAGAGTGTCCAGTTCATTCGACGACAGCACCAGATTCGGGGCGTCCAGTAGCGCCGGGAGCTGCTCCGGCCGGCTGACGCTCGCGATCGGTGCGGTGATGCCAGGTCGAGTCAGCAGCCAGGCCAGCGCGACGGTCGAGATCTCGCTGTCGTGTGCCTGCGCGATTGTTGCCAGTTCCGCGACGACGTCGAGTCCGGCGTCGCTGAAGTATCCGGCGGTCAGCCGTTCGCGGGAGCTGCCTTCGATGTCCGCGCGGGTCTTGTACTTTCCGGTCAGGAAGCCGGAAGCGAGAGCGAAGTACGGGAAGACGCTGATGTTGTTGTCGGTGGCGATCTGCGCGAGTTCGGGTTCGTACGACTTGCGGTGCACCAGGTTGTAGTGCGGTTGCAGCGCGATGGGCGCGGCGTAACCGTTCTCCTCGGTGATCCGCAGCCACTCCCGGACGCGGTCGGGGCTGTAGTTGGAGATTCCGAGATAGCGAACCTTGCCCGCGACGACCAACGCATTGAAGGCTTCGAGAGTTTCCTCGAGCGGAGTCTGCGGGTCGTCGAAATGTGCGTAGTACAGATCGATGCAGTCCGTCTGCAGGCGCTGCAGCGACGCCTCAGCTGCGGCCGCGATGTTGTCGGCCTTCAGTCCCTTGAAATCGGGATGGCTACCCACCTTGGTGGCGACGACGATGTCGTTCTGCAGTCCCCGATCGGTGATCCATTTCCCGATGATCGTTTCGGATTCCCCGCCGGAATTGCCGGGAGCCGACGCCGTGTACGAGTCGGAGGTGTCGATGAAGTTTGCACCGGCTTCGGCGAACGAGTCGAGGATCTCGAAGGACGTCTTCTCGTCTGCTGTCCATCCGAAAGGGTTGCCGCCCAAGCTAAGTCGGAAGATGTCGAGGTCCGAATTTCCGATGATCGCCACTGTGTGGAACTCCCGTCGATGAAGGTGGTCGCTGCATCCCGCACCGTACCCTCTCACGGCGCTGACGATGGCGCGCCCTCGCCAGGTTCGCCGAAAAATGTATCGGATCGTGATTGCCGCCGTCGGTGTTGGGTATGGCCTCAAATACTGAATTCTTCGATGGACTGCTGATAGGAGCGTCCGATGATGATTGTCGACGAAGCCACCCGCGTCGTTCGTGGTGTGGCAGACGCAACGACGACGGTGGCTGGAGCCGTCGGTGGTGGAGTGATCGGTGGAGTGACGGGCGGGATACGCGGAACGGCGGAGGGCGTCCGAGACGGAATTCGTGCGGGTAGTTCCTCGACGCCGACCGCGGTTCTCACGATGGCCGCCGTCGGCGCGGCGGGATTGGTGGAGTGGCCGGTGCTCTTGGCGGTCGGCGGCACGGCCCTGGTACTTCACGAATGGGATCGCAAGAGCGCGCGGCCCGATCGTGCGGTCAAGGCGGTTGGGCGCGCGACCAAGACGGAACCGGCAAAGAAGGAATCGAGCGGAAACTCCCACAAGGCGGCCAGTCGGTCGCAGGATCGAACTCACAGTTCTTCGCACACTCGATCCACTCACTGATGTTCTCAGCGATGGCCCGGCGTGCGGTGTCGGTGGCAACTTTGCCGCCGCGCCTGGCGTTGTCGGGTCTGGCGTTGGTCGGTGGTTCGACGATTCCGCGAACCGCTGTCAGTGACGTGGCGCTGCGGACTGGCACTCTTGCGCTGGCGGGCGTCGGGATGATTCCTGCAGCAGCGGGATCGATTCTTCGTGCCCCGCGAATGCCGGGTTCCGCCTATGTCTCGGCGGCGGTGTCAGCGATCAATTATCAACCCCGGGTGCGTCGGCGAATCGAACAGCGCCTTGGCCGTTCGCTCACCGACTTCGCATTGGAGTCGGCGACGTCGTTCGCGGATGTTCTGACCTACGCGCCTGCGTCATTGGGCGTGGATTTCGGGCTGCGGACGATGCTGCTACGCGAAACTCTGGCGGCGCGAAACTCTCGGCGGGTGCGGCCATTCGAATCTGGCGGTCGCGGTGCTTCCACGAGGCGTGACCCGAGTGGTCCGGGGGAGCGTTATGCCGACAGGATCGCTGGGGTTCAGCTGGCGGCTGGGGCTGCACTGGCTACCGTGTCTGCCGGCGGTGACACCGTTGCGACGAGCATCAAGGTTTCGGCGCCGCGGCCGCTTCGGATGTCACGCGAATCGTTCGCTGCTGGTTTGTCATACGGTCTGTGGCGGACGCACCACGTCGCCGTTTCGGACCCCGCGGCTCTACGCATGCTCGATCGTGTCGATACCGTCCTCGTCGATCCGAGTGTCCTTTTCGACGACGCGCTCCGGGTTTCCGACATACGAGAGGTGTCCGAGTCGGACCGCGTCGCGGTGTGGGCACATGCCAGGGAAGCGCTTGACGCCGGCTCGCTCGGGGTCGGAAGACACCGCATCGACGGCGCCGAAGTTGTCGTAAGACCGGTGCGAAAAGGGTTGGCGGAATCACTGATTGGTGAGATACGCGCGAGCGGGGTCGCAGCGGCCACGATCGACGACGACGGGCTCGGATCACTGCGAAGCGGATTCGACGAGCTCTATCCGGCGCCATCGACTCCCGAAGCCGGCCTGCGCGAAGCTCTCTCGGCGTTGGTGGCCGAGGGTCGGACAGTTGCGATCGTGTCGAGTAGGGCGATAGCGGGGCAGGCAGTGCTGCGCATCGGGATTTCACCACCGAGTGGCGAGCACGTGAGTGCCGACATCCACTCCGACTTGGCCGGGGCGTGGCGGGTCGTCCATGCGCTCTCGGCTGCCCGAACAGCGACGAGGCGCGGCGTCGAACTCTCCTCGGGTTCTTCGGCATTGGGTGCCTTGATTATGCTTCCGGGAGTTCGAGGGGCTGGGCCGGGGCCGGTCACGGCTGGTTCGGCCGCGGGACTGTGGACCGGATACACCCTGTCCCGATCTGTGATTCAGGCTCCCGCCCCTGTCGGTGCTCCGAGCGATAGCTGGCATGAGATGGACGGTGATTCTGTCGTTCGCGAACTCGCCGAATCCGTCCGGCATACACCGCAGCGCGCTGATAGCGGTGTGSGGGCGCCCSCACGCTTCAGATTGATCCGTGACGGATTGTCGGCGTTGCGAACAGAATTGGCGGATCCACTCACGCCGGTGTTGGCAACCGGCTCCGCGGCCAGCGCCGTCCTCGGGTCACCGGTAGACGCCGTCCTGGTCGGTTCGGTTTTGGTCGGCAATGCCGCGATGTCCGCTGTTCAACGACTTCATTCGGAACGGGCAGTGCAGCGGCTTTTGCGGACTCAGGAACCGGTAGCTCGGCGAGTAACCAACGTTGGCGAGGTCGAGACTGCGGCAGACGCGCTCGAACTCGGTGACGTCGTGGCCCTCGAGTCCGGGGACATCGTGCCCGCCGATTGTCGACTGTTGAGCGCCGAATCGCTGGAAGTCGACGAGTCGTCGTTGACGGGGGAGTCCATGCCCGTCGACAAGCAGACCGACCCGACCCCTGGGATGCCCCTGGCCGAGCGAAGGTGCATGGCCTATGCCGGGACAACAGTGCTTGCCGGCTCCGGTCGTGGCGTGGTCACGGCCACCGGAGCTCGAACGGTGACCAGGCGCGCCGATGTCGGTGTATCCCGATCCGGACCTGCTGTGGGCCTGACCAACAGACTGCGCGAACTCACCAGGGCGACTCTGCCGGCCAGTATCGGCGGCGGAGCGTTGGTGACAGTCGCGGGTCTGATTCGTGGTACCGGTCTGCGCCGCGCCGTCACCGGAGGCGTGGCCGTTGCCGTGGCCGCCGTGCCGGAGGGATTGCCTCTGGTTGCGACCCTTGCTCAGCAGGCGGCAGCTCGAAGGCTCACTGCAGCAGGAGTGTTGGTGCGTGCTCCACGTTCGATCGAAGCGCTCGGGCGTGTCGACGTGGTCTGCTTCGACAAGACCGGAACCCTCAGTGAGAACAAGCTACGGGTGGCCGCGGTCGAACGCGTCGACGGTTGGGGCGAAAGTGAGATTTTGGAAGTTGCGGCGCGCAGTGCTCTGGGAAGTCGCGACGATCGCGTGTTTCATTCGACGGACGCCGCCGTCGTCGATGCAGCCGAACAAGCTCTGGACGAGGCTCGGGTTTTCGGTGATGCCGACGCGCTCAACCTCGTTCCGTTCAGGTCTGGGCGGCCGTACTCGGCAGCCCTACTGGGCAGACGGATCGCACTGAAGGGTTCACCGGAATTCGTGGCGGAGGCAGGGCGGGATCCGAATGCTGTGTCGGCGAGCCACGTTCAGAGCATGGCCGGACGCGGACTGCGGGTGGTTGCCGTCGCACAGCGCGAGTTGTCGGAACACGATGCGCGACGCGCTGCGGAGGACTCGGAATTTCTCGAACAGTGTTGCTCCGAGGGGTTGGAAGCGGTCGGCCTTCTCGGACTCTCGGACACGCTGAGACCCGAAGCAACGCAACTTGTTCGAGAACTTCAAGGCAACGGACAGCAAGTGCGCGTGCTGACCGGGGATCATCCGACAACAGCGGCGGCGGTCGCCACCGAACTGGGGATGGATGTGGCGCGTGAGGACGTGGTCACCGATCCGGACTGGGAGAACTTCTCTCGCGCAGAACGACGGAACGCCGTCCGCGGCAGCAGCGTCTTTGCGCGCGTGACACCCGAGCAGAAGGTCGAGATCGTGCAAGCGTTGGAGACTGACGGGCGCGTGTGCGCCATGGTCGGTGACGGCGCGAACGATGCTGCGGCGATCCGAGTTTCCAGCGTGGGAATCGGGGTGGCGTCGACTGACAGCGATCCGGCGCGCGGCGCCGCAGACATCGTGCTCCTCGACGGCCGTGTCGGCGGATTGACCGACGCATTGGACGAGGGCAGTCAATTGTGGCGGCGGGTCAGATCAGCGGTGGGGGTTTTGCTCGGAGGCAACGCGGGTGAAGTCGCATTCGCTCTGATCGGTTCTGCGCTGTCCGGCGAATCACCGCTCAACGCAAGGCAGTTGCTACTGGTCAATCTGATGACGGACGCCTTGCCCGCTGCTGCGCTTGCGGTGAGCACCCCGTCCGAGAACGGATCCGAGAAGTCCGAACAGATGGACACTCATGCGTTGTGGCAGACGATCGCTGTCCGCGGCACTGCCACGGCAATCGGTGCGCTGGCAGCGTGGCTTATGGCCCGGACGAGCGGCAGGCGGCGACGAGCGTCGACGGTGGCGTTGGTTGCCCTGGTGGGCACCCAACTGGGGCAGACGTTGCTCGAATCGCGCAGTCCGCTGGTGGTCGCAACAGTTGCCGGGTCCGCTGCGGCGCTGGCGACGCTCGTCAGCACACCGGTGGTGAGCCAATTTCTCGGCTGCACGCCGCTCGGTCCGATTGGGTGGGGCCAAGCAGTGGGCTGTGCGTCGGCAGCGACGCTGCTGGCGGCGCTGGCTCCGCGGGTGTTGGAGCGGATCGCCGCAACAGACTGGAACTGAGGAGAGCGCGGAAGGTCAGTCGACGATTCGCAAGATCCCGACGCGGACGAGCACCGCGTACACCTCCCGAACCGGGGGAGTCAGCGCTCGCGACAGCGTGGAAATCAGCGAAGCGGAAATCAAAGAAGCGGAAACCGGTGAATCGGACACGCTTGTGAGCGTCGCTGCTGGAAGTGACACGTCGCCGAACTCCCGGGCGACCCGAAATGAATCCTGAGGAATCGTGACATGTCCCAGAACACCGTCGACCACACGAACCCCGTCGACCACCGCGCGGTAGTCGAATCCGTCCGTTCGGCCCGGACCTTCGAATTGGAGCTACCGATCGTCGGTGCCATTCCGGTTCCGAGACCCGAGCAGATCGCCTATTTTGCGGTGATGGGACTGATGGTTGCGTTCGAGATCATCGAGTGGCCCGTGGCAGTCACCATCGCGGCGGGGCATCTGCTCGCAACAGAGCAGCACAATCACGTCCTCGAAGAGATCGGAGAGGCGCTCGAGGGCGTCTGATGCCGGCGCGGTGCGGACACAAATCGAGCGGCCCCGCATTTCGCGGGACCGCTCGACGTGCGGAGAAACTTACTGCGCGAGTGCGCGCTTCATGCCGCGTTCGACTGCTGCGATGATCTGCGGACGCAGTTCTGCGGCAGGGACGATCTCATCCACCGAGCCGACCTCTCGGGCCCGCTGGATGTTGTGGATCGCTTCGAATTCGGATGCCACTTCGCCGAGCTTGTCGGAGCGGACGGCGATGCGCTGAGCGTTCAGTTCGACGCGCAGGTGTGCTTTCTCCGTGTCGTCCTTGGCTGCTGCCAAGTCTGCTTCCAGTTGCTGCACCTTCGGGTCGTTGTTGGTGCGGGTGTTCACCTCACGGGTAAAGACCACTGCGGCGGCGGGGGCGCCGCCGAGTACCGAGGCGAACGAACCTTCGACAGCAAGAACTTCCATGTTGTCGTTGAGCGCACCGGAGAATACGACGAACGCGCCGCCGTGGTAGCGGGAAACGACGCAGAACACGATCGGTCCGTCGAAGTTGACGATGGCGCGGCCGATCTCGGCGCCGTACTCGAGCTGGATGTTGCGCAGTGACTCCGGTGAACCGTCGAAGCCGGACAGGTTGGCCAGCACCACGATCGGACGGTTGCCGCTCGCAGCATTGATCGCGCGGGCAGTCTTTTTCGACGAGTTCGGGAACAGCGTTCCCGACGTCCAGGTGTCGGGACCGTCGGCGGGGAAGTGACCCTTACGCGGGATCGCGCGGGATTCGATGCCCACCACTGTGACCGGATGTCCGGCGAGGTGCGCGTCCAGAACGACAGAGGTGTCGGCGCCGGCCATGTCGGCCCAACGCTCGAGAACCGAGTGGTCCTGGTCGACCACCGAACGCATCACGGTGCGAATATCGAAGGGCTTCTTGCGATCCGGGTTCTTCGCCGAGGAGAAGATGTCGCCGACCGTCTCGAAGTCGCTCGACGGGTGGGTGTGCGGGAAGCTACGCACGTCGCGATCGACGGGGTCCGTCGTCGCTGCGCGACGCGGGAACCGTTCGCCGGGAGCGAGGTACGAGTGTGCGTAGTGACGGAACAGGATCTCGCACGCCGCAGTGAGGTCGGGGGCCCAGTACTGCGCCTGGCCGTTGGGGCCCATGACGCGGTCGTAGCCACCGATACCGAAGTTGTCCTCGGCCGACACGCCACCGGAGTAGTCGAGAGACTGCTTGCCGGTCAGCACCATCGCGCTGTCCGGGGTCATCACCAGAATGCCCTTGGTGTGCATCAACATGGTGGCTTCGGCGTTCCAGTAGGGCTGAGCGCCGACGTTGATTCCCGTGACGACGATATTGATCTCGCCGCCGTTCTGGGTGAAGGTGATGATCCGGCGCAGGCCACGGGAGACCCAGTCCATGTTCTCGGTGCCGCTCTCCATCGAGATGGTGGCACCCGAGGACAGCGCAAACCACTCGACCGGAGCGTTCAACTTCTCGGCCAGGTCGATGGCAGCGACCACGCGTGAGCATTCGGCCTCGGCCACGGTACCGAGCGCCTTGGTGGGGTCACCGAAGAGCGCGACACGGGTCATTCCCTCGGGATAGCGCGGCGTCGGAGTGTTCACGAGGCCGACGACGATGCCGGCCTTGTTGAGTCCGTACGGACGCTCGACGGGCGAGAGGACGCCCGCTTCGTCGAAGTCGTGCTCGACGAAGGTGCCCTTGGTGCCGGTCAGGAGCGGAATCAGCTCGTACGGGTACACCGTGCCGCGTGCCCGCGAACTCTGGACCTTCTGGGCGTACGCGTCGAGGGGGAGCAGCGGTTCGGTGGGAGGGGTGGTCTTGTTGATGACCACACCGGCACCTGCGCGGTAGGAGAATCGCAGCGCAACTTCCTTGGGCGCGCCACCCTTTCGGTCCTTCAGGCGGGTGATGAGTGTGATCTCTTCGAGCCCGGCGCCGACGGTCAGTCGGGCTGCGTTCTGAGCGATCACGGAGAAGCGTTCGCTGGGAACGTCGGCGACCGGCCACACGTAGAGCACGACGCGGTTGGCTGCCAGTCGACGCTTGTCTCCGCGCTGGGACTGCGCACGGCGGATGCCGTCGAGGCACGCGGCAAGTGTGCGCTCGATGGCCGGAAGCGCAACCATCTGGCCTTCGTCGTCGAGCTGCGGTGTCACGTCACGGATTTCCGCGAGAGCGATCAGGCGCTCGTCCTTCGGGTTCTCCTTGGCGGAGAGGTGGAACAGGTATGTGTTCTCCGGAGCCGGCAGGCGCTTGCCGTTGAAGTTCTTCAGGCGCCACATGTCCAGACGCTGACCCGTGAGCGGATGCATGTCGCGGATGATGTTGTCCTCGACAAGTTCACCGTCGATCGGGCGGAAGGTGACCCAGCGGACCGGCTCCCCATTCGGATTGCAGATGATCACAGTCGCGCGGCGGGACCGGGTGATCGTCTCGTTGCGCGAGAGTTCGGTGCGCAGCGTCTCGACGAGCGTGTCGCCGTCGGCGGGCTGATTCGGCCAGTCGAGGTAGATGTCGACTACCAGGCCGCGACCGGATGGAGCATCCTGCGCGATTGTGGCGACATCGTCGAGAGCCGTTCCGAGAGCGTCGAATTCGGCCACCGTCGAGACTAGATGTAGCCCGTCGCCCTTGAGGTCGAAGTTACCGGTCACGAAACGGCGGTCGACGTGCTCGAAAACGCGGACGTCTTCGAAGGAGTGAATCTTGTAGTAGCGACGCGTGATGACCTCGAGCAGAGGGCCGCCATCGCGGTTGCCAAGGCCGATCTTTCGACCCAACAGGTCCAGGAGCGGTTCGGGAGTGGCGACGAGGTTGGCGATTCGCTCGTCGAAATCGGCAGCGTCCGGCTGCTCTTCGAGGTAAGCGAGGTTGCCGCGTACTCCGTCGTAGACGTCTTCGCGAACCTTGCGGATGCGCGGCTCGTCGAAGAACCGGAAGCGAAGGTTGCGGGCGACGTCGCCGATGACGGGGTAGCGGACCTGCGTCGCGACGATGAGTCGATCGAGAACCTCGTTGAGCTCCTGAGCCGAGCAACCGGGAGCCTTGTCGCCGACGAGCCAGCCTTCGAGAAGTGCTGCAATGACCGGGATCTGGGCTTCCATGCGCTGCAGAGCCAGGAAGAGTCGATACACCGCTTCCTCGACGGCCTGGCGATCTTCCAGATCGGTGACATCGTAGTGGCGAAGTGCCCGTTCGAGTCTCGTGCGGAACGACGCCGGCAAACCTTCGCGCTCGGAGTCGAGTGAGTGCAGGAAGGTGTGGAAGTGCTCGCGGGGGCTGTGGACGGATTCGTCCTTCGCGGACTCACCCGAGGTGGGCTTGTTGCGCGAGAGTTCGCAGATGTCGGCGAAGGTGGTCAGCACAGCCAGTTCGGCCTGTACCAGTTCGCGGTCCTCGGATTCGAGTGCGCTGCGAAGTGCGTCGTACTCGGCCAGAACAGCATTTGCGTGCTTACCGCTGACGTCGTAGCCACTGATCATCGCGGTCAGTGCTTCGAGCTGTGCCAATGCGTCGTCGCGGGCGTCGGAACCGGAAGTTGCCGCCGGAAGATCGAATTGGACTCGCGGAGCCTTCTCCGTGACAGCTTCCTCGCTGACCTGGTCGACGCGCAGGAGCGGCGCGCCGGCATCGACCTGAGAGTTGACGGTAGCGAGAACTTCACGCACCTTGCCCGCGTACGGTGCGCGAACTGCGGTCTCCATCTTCATGGATTCGAGTACGACCAGGGTGGAGCCGGCTTCGACGTCGTCGCCGACCGCGACCGGTACAGCCACCACGACGGCGGGAGCCGGCGCGCGGACCACTCCGGCGTCGTCCTGGCTGATCTGGTGGCTGATGCCGTCGACCTCGACGAGATAGCGAGCCGGGCTCACGACGGAAACGACGTGGAAGCGCCGATCACCGATCACCAGCCGTGACTCGAAGTCGCCGAGACGATCGACGTCGACCTCGATGTCGCCGGCGTCTCCGTCGACGCGGTAGCGGTGCGGGCCGATACGCCCGACGGTCAGTTTGTAAGCCTGACCTTGGTAGTTGAGCTCGACGGTACGGCCGATCGCGTGGTTGGCGCGGGGACGGCCGCCGCGTGCCGAGGCGAGGAAGGCCGCACGCTCGAGGGACTCCTCGGCGTCGTAAGCATCGATAGCGGTGGCGATCAGTGCGACGTCCGCGCGGCGAGTGGTGCCGGTCAGGGCGCCCGTGCGGTCGAGCCAGCCGGTATCCGCGGATGCAGAGATGACCTCGTCGCGATCGAGTAGATCGAGGAGGAACGACTTGGTGGTGGTGCCGCCGTCGAGTACGACTGTGGTTTCACGAAGGGCGGTACGCAGGCGCGCAAGTGCCTCGGAGCGGTTGCGACCCCAGGCGATGACCTTCGCGACCATCGAGTCGTAGTCGGGCGGAATGACGTCCCCGGCAGCGATGCCGGTGTCGACCCGGATGCCGGAGCCTAGCGGGAACTTGAGGAGCTGAACCGTGCCGGGTGCCGGCGCGAAATCGTTGTCCGCGTCCTCGGCGTTGAGACGGGCTTCGACGGCGTGGCCGAATGCGGGCGGGCAGTCACCGACCAATTCGTCACCACTGGCGACCAGAATCTGCAGTTTGACGAGGTCGATTCCGGTGGTGACCTCGGTGATCGGGTGCTCGACCTGCAGACGGGTGTTGACCTCGAGGAACGTGAAGAGCTTGTTCTCGGGCTGGTAGAGGTATTCGACCGTGCCTGCGCCCTGGTATCCGGCTGCCTTGACCAGTTCGGCGGACACCTTCTTGAGGTGGTCAGACTGTTCTTCGGTCAGGACGGGGGAGGAGGATTCTTCGATGACCTTCTGGTTGCGACGCTGAATCGAGCAGTCGCGAACGCCCGGAGCCCAGACATTGCCGTGGTTGTCGGCGATGACCTGTACCTCGACGTGGCGTGCATCGGTGACAAGGCGTTCGAGGAAGACGACGGGGTCGCCGAAGGACCGCTCTGCTTCGCCCTGCGTGCGCTCGAGTGCAACTTCGAGTTCGTCTTCGGCCCAGACTTTGCGGATACCGCGTCCACCGCCGCCGCTTCGGGCCTTGATGATCAGGGGGTATCCGATGGACTGAGCATGACGACGAGCGTCGGCGCGCGTTTCGACCGGTCCGCCGCTCCACGGGGCGACAGGTACGCCGACCTTCTCGGCCAGGATCTTGGCGGCAACCTTGTCTCCGAGCAGGCGCATCGCGTCGGCGCTCGGGCCGATGAACGTGATGCCCAGTTTCGCGACGATCTCGGCGAAGGCGGGATCCTCGGCCACGAAGCCCCAGCCGACCCAGACTGCGTCGGCCTTGGCTGCGAGGAGTGCTCGCTCGAGTTCGGCGTAGTCGAGATACGGGCTGCCGGTGCCGGTGCTGCGCAGGGTCACACCCTCGTCGGCCTGGCGGACGAACATGGCGCGGCGCTCGGCCTCGGTGTGCAGTGCAATGACGCGAATGCCGTAGTCGTGTTCGGCGTTCAGTTCGCGTACAGCCCTGATCAGCCGGACCGCGGCCTCACCTCGATTGACCACTGCGATTCGTTTGAACATTGTCACTGCCACCGTCCTTGATGAGATTCTTCGTCACGTACGTTGCGATATGAGCCGACCGTGTCCCACATACCCGGATTACCTGGTTCGTGAACTACGCCGCGATGCGCTGTGTTTCCCCCGGTTGCGCGTCGGCAAGTGATTGCCCTTCCGGTTCGTAGAGTCCCCTGCGCTCAGGCACGGCGTGCCTTGTACGCCACCCTGCAGGCGTGGACTCAGAACCGCTCCAATCACGAATCAGCAACATATTGTGTCTGCTTCCAGGGAATCCCTGGTTTATCTAAGAATGCAGTATGTCGACGCTCATGTCACCTGGGCGAATTGAAGAATATTAGTCAACGTGAACCACGGTTACACTTATAGCGTTAAATCATTGCGGTGCAATGGAATTCGACCCTGTGACACGGATCACGATGGTAATGAAATTGGCAAGAAAGTGAATACTCGCTGGTAACAAAATCGCGTATTCGGAGAATTCTCCCGATTGCTCGATTATTACTGATCGGTACTACTGGCGAGTATTTTCTATGTCCCCTCGGACTGTATTCGAGAAATCGCCTTCGATGGTTGCAATGTGCTGTGCGATCGCGTCGAGTCCTGCGGGAGGGAGCTGCAATGCGTTGGCGAGAGCAAGCGAAGCCCGCTTGAAGTGCTCCACGAGTGGTTCGTACTTCGTGACCAGCCTCAGCCTGTCGGTCTCGCTCAGGTACTTCACGCTTCCCGCGTTGTCGACGAAGTCGCTGAACTTCACGAGGAACACTGCGGGATCCGCGATCGCGCGGATGACGTGATCCTGGTAGCCGGTGGTGTTGTCGTGCGGGTAGTCGATTGGATTGGTCACTGCCTCAACAAGTTCGGAGATTCTGTGGCCGAAGTGCGAGGCGATGAGTGTTGACGCACGTTCTTGCGCTTCGGATGCAGACATGTCGTCCGCAGTCCGGCCACCGAGGAGTGCGATGACGGCGTGTGGTCGGTCCTCGACCGTGTCGTGAAGCGCGGTTGCGCTCAGGATCTCGACATCGGAGCATCCGTACCGAAGCAGTCGCAACACATTTCGTAGGGGATGAACGATGTAGGGATCCTCGTTTGACTTGATCCCGTTCTTTCTGAACTGATCGAGGTGGGCGAGGGTCGCGACCTCCATGGCGAGCCGCAAGGTTTCACCCGGGAGAGCCATCTCGTCGACGGCGCTCTCGATCGCGAAGACCAGCGTCGCTGCGTCCATTTCCTTCAGAGGTAGCTGGTCGAATGCAGATCTGATCGGGTCGGAGTGGCTCATGGCGAACAGCCTTTCGTTTGGTGTAGGTGTCGCGACGAAAGTCTTTGTGAGAATCTGCCCTCGAACCGTGGTCGTCACCGGGCGTGGGGCGGAAGTCAGAATCATCTTGATTCTATCCGGCGACTACGACGGCAAGTGTTCCTAGCGTTGTGATCGAGGTGGGCGGGGAGTTTCGGTCGCCTCCATCACTGGAAGACTTGGGTAGGAAGAGGTTCGATGACCACGGAGGCGACCCTGGCGTCGTTTGTCGAGACTGTTGACACGGATGTCGACATCCATCCACTGGACGATCCTGTGCGACAAGGTCTTCGCGGACATCATGCGCAATTCGCTCGCTGGGCAGGGAGAGTTGCGCGATACGACCCGACAGTCGCTCCGTTTGTCGGTCATCCGCCCGAGTTGGACGCCGAAGACTGGGAGAACCTACGCACACTCGTAGGTCCAGGCGGCACAGTAGGTTTACGAGGATTTGATCATCAGCCGCCGGAAGGGTGGCGCGTTGTGGATCAGTTCGGCTCGGTGCAGATGGACGGTTCCGCACTCGAAGTCTCCGTTGATCCGTCGGTCGAACTTCTCGGAAGGGGCGACGTTCCCGAAATTCTGGCGTTGATCGAGCGCACCAAGCCCGGACCGTTTCTTCCTCGTACCGTCGAGATGGGGAGCTACTACGGCATTCGCGTCGACGGAAGACTTGTTGCCATGGCGGGGGAGCGGTTGCACCCTCCGGGATGGACGGAAATCAGTGCGGTGTGCACCGACAGCGACTTCCGAGGTCGAGGCCTGGGTACGACGCTGATCCGTGCCGTCGCTGCCGGGATTCGCGAACGCGGCGAGCTGCCGTTTCTCCATGCAGTGCAATCGAATACGAATGCGATCAGACTCTACGAATCGCTGGGGTTCGTTCTGCGGAAGAGATCCCGGTTGACTGCGGTCCAGGCGCCGGCCTGATCGAATTCTCGCCGACGCCTGTGTTTCGGGCGCTCGGCCACTAGTCTGAACAAATGACAGTCGATCAGGCGTTGGACAGTGATTTCCTCACTCTTGCCGATCCGTACCGCCGCGAGTTGCTGGCGCACTGCTATCGCATGATGGGGTCGATTCACGACGCCGAAGACCAGGTCCAGGAGACGTTCATCCGGGCTTGGCGCGGGTTCGACGGTTACAAAGGCCAGTCGTCGCTCAGGACCTGGCTCTATCGCATCGCGACGAATACGTGCCTGACCGCGCTGGAGGGGAGATCGAGGCGTCCACTGCCGACCGGCCTTGGTGCACCTAGTTCGGACCCGGCCGACGATTTGATCGAGCGCAACGAGATTGCCTGGTTGGAACCGATCGCGGATTCGGCGTTGGGCGACGTCAATGATCCCGCCGTCATGGTGGTCAATCGCGATTCGGTCAGGCTTGCGCTGGTTGCCGCGTTGCAGCACTTGTCCGCCCGCCAACGTGCGGTTCTGGTTCTGCGTGACGTTCTCCAGTGGAAGGCGTCAGAAGTTGCGGAGGCGCTGGACACCACAACCACTGCGGTGAACAGCCTGCTGCAGCGGGCTCGCGCGCAGATCAATCACATCGGGCCCACTGAGGACGATCTCGTGGAACCGACTACCGAGGCTGCCCGGAAGTTGCTCCGCGACTACGTGCACAGCTTCGAGAGCTACGACGTCGAGGCCATCGTTGAGCTGTTCACGCGTGAAGCCATCTGGGAGATGCCTCCGTTCGAGGGCTGGTACCAGGGCCCCGAGGCAATCGGGCAGCTCATCGGAACCAAATGCCCGGCCGACGGACCAGGCGCTATGCGGCTGCTACCGACCGCCGCCAACGGCCAGCCGGCGTTCGGCCTTTATATGCGCGAGCCCGATGGGGTTCACCGTGCTTTCCAGTTGCACGTTCTCGATGTCACCGAGTCCGGGATCTCGCACGTCACGTGTTTCTTCGATCTGAGGCTGTTCGCACGGTTCGGATTGCCTGCCGAGCTGTAGGGGCAAGGAGTTGCGCGAGCCCTCCGGTATGGAGGGACCCGCGCGGCTACTCGTTACTGCTGTTGCTCTGCGTTACTGCTGGGGAACAGTCGCAGCCGGGTCCATCCACATGACCTCCCAGACGTGATTGTCGAGGTCGCGGAACGCGCGTCCGTACATGAAGCCGTGATCCTGGGGCTCCATCCACTTGCTACCGCCGGCAGCGATCGCCGCGTCGACGAAGGTGTCGACTTCCTCCCTGCTGTCGGCTGACACGCACATCAGTGCTTCTCGAGCTTTCGACGTGTCACAGATGTCGTCGGCGATGAAGTCCCCGAAACGGGGTTCGTTCAGGAACATGACCGTGGCGGAATCACTGACGATCATCGAGACAGTGTTCTCGTCACTGAACATGTCGTTGAACTCGAAGCCGAGGCCGCTGAAGAACGCCCGGGTAGCGGCGACGTCCTTGACCGGCATGTTGACGAAGAGAAGACGAGACATTGGGTGCTCCTTGAAGTCGGTTGACTGATTACTGAACGCTTCGGTTCCTGTTGGTTCCTGCTCATACAGACCGCAGTGGGCGCGGAAAGTCATCGCGAGAGGCAAAAATTCGAGGAAACTATCGGCTGTTAACCCGAGTCAGTGCTCTGACCTGGCGATTTGGTGTTGTGTTGATCTTCGCGTAACTTTGTCCAGGTCAGAGCGACACGGACACCGACTCCCACCTGCGAGGGTGAGTGACACGAGGTTGTACGAAGTGCCTGGCGAACAC
>NZ_JBFUJB010000011.1:0-279143 GCF_056401575.1 Rhodococcus sp. P4_E4
GACCACGAAGGTCCCTCGGACGTTGGTCCGATGCATCCGATCGAAATCGTCGAAGTTCAGTTCTGCGACGGTGGAGAGAATCATGATTCCGGCTGCATGGACGACGACGTCGATGCCCCCGAACTCCTCCTCGACCGTATCGAACAGGGTCGCGACTTCACCTTCGTCGGCGACGTCCGCATGCACCGCGATGGCGCGACCGCCCGCTGCGACGATGGTGTCAACTGTTTCCTGGGCGCGTTGCAGGTTTCCTGAATAGTGCACGGCGACAGCCATTCCGTCGGCGGCGAGCTTCTCGGCAGTCTCTCGCCCGATGCCGCCGGAAGCTCCGGTGACGATGGCGACGCGGATGGTGGTGTCAGTCATGATGTAACTCCTGAACTGGTTTCGGGTGCATCGGACAGCTTGCGGAGCCACTCCCGTAGTAGGCCGACTTCGTTGGTGGAGAGGGAAGTTGAATCTGCGGAGGCGAGTTGAGCGTCGAGAGTGGATGCAACTCTGTTGAGGGAGGCGTCCGGGTGGGCGCCGGATTCGTCGATGATGGACGCGAAGATTCCGTCGCGAACTCGCTGTGACAGTGTCGGATCGGGGTACTGTTCCGGCCTTACGACGAGCATCAGAGCGACACCCGCATTGGCGGACATCACCATCTGTGTAGCCACGTCGACCGATACGGTCAGGGCGCCTGCCGCAGCGCATCGTTCGAGAACGGATCGAAGTAGCGCCTGGGCTTGCAAGGCGGTGTCGGCACTCTGGGCGGAAGGTGAGTGCATCAGTCGGTAATGAGCGGGATGTGCGAGCGCGAAGGCTGTATGCGCATCCCAGCCGGCCCGTAGATCGGCGACGGGGTCATCGGAAGGTGTCGCAGCGCGTTTGCCTTCGAGGTATTCGAAGAAACCTGCCTCGACGACGGCTGCGAGCAGTCCGTCCTTGTCGCCGAACTGACGGTAGAGCGCGGGGGCGCCGACGCCGGCCATCTCGCACACGGCACGGGTGGAGATGTCACCGTTGGGGGAGGTGTTGAGCAGCTCGGTCGCTGCGGCCAGAATCTTTGCTCTCGAACTCATGAAAACAACGCTAACACAAATGTGTAATCGTTGCTATCGCGGGTTTGGTCGTGCGAACGAACTACAGACACAGGCACCAGAACTTGATCAGATGAGTGAGCCGGTCCGGCCACGGTTCTGTGTGGAGTGACGGCTAGAGCCGTTCTGTTGTCACACTCTGAACGAAGGAATCCTGGTGATCGACTCGGAAACTACTGTTGCGCCGAATAATTCGCATTCTGGTTATCTGGGGTGGATTCTGCGGGTCATCAGTGTCGTGGCGTGTGTTGCGGTTGCAACGGTCGTTGCCTCGCTGACGCTCGGGCCGCCATTCGCACGGGCCTGGGCACAGTGGGTTGCTCGTCATCTAGGTGGGGACTTCGAGACGGGAGTCGTTGTCGGATTTGTGACTGGGCTTTTAGGCATTGCTGTGACTTTGTTCGCAGCGCTGATGAGTTCGTTGGCGTGGCGGCGCCGAGGTGGCCCGGCATTTTCGCTTGGTATCGGTGCTATTGCCTTGCTTGCCGTTCTTCCTGGCGCAGTGAATTTGAGTATCGCGGTCGGTGCAGCAGGATCCGGGGTAAGGGCGGCGGGGAGGATCCTCGACGTCGACGGGCCGGCGTTTCGTGGAGCCTGGGTAGCCGGATCAGTGGCGGGACTGTCGCTGTATATGGTCGGGGCGCTGCTGTTAGGGAGGAGCCTTCGTTCGGCATTCGGGCCTGTCAGGCAGGTGGTGTCGCCGCCGCCAGGGGTGGTCGGCGGTACGAATGCCTTGGCCATCGTCGCACTGGTACTTGGAATCTTCGGTGGGGTTCTTGCTATTCCCGTGGGCCATGTGTCGCTGAACCAGATTCGCCGTTCCGGCGAAAGTGGGCGCGGATTGGCAGTGGCCGGCCTCGTTCTCGGCTATCTGTCGCTGGTCGTCATCGTAGGTGTCGTACTAGTGGCTGTGCCCGCGGCCTTTCGATAATTTGGGTCGCGCGTCAGAGTTGGGTGGGCTGGAGTGGCTCGATGTCGTAGGCGCGGGGTCCGAACAGGCTCGCCGTCCGGGTGCGAATGGACGGAAGTGCTTCGTAGAGGCTCCCGCCGAGGCGGTGGAGGGAGTTGAACGATCGCGATTCCCAAACCGGAAACTCTCCGTCGGTGTCGCGTGATGCTGTGTCCCACAGGAGGGCGTCACCGTTTTCGCTCCATCCGAAAACCTGCAGCGAGTCGGGGAGTGACCAATCGCCGTCGGGTTCGATCATCCAATCGAACTCGTCATCCTGTCCTTCTGTGTAGACCGAATGAAGATGAGCGGTGAGGTTGCGGGCGCGCCCTTGCCAGCCGTCGGCAAATCCGGGAAGGACGGGCGGATAGATGAGCCAGAGTCCGAAGGTCCGCGCCCACCCTGCGTGCCGGATGAATGCGCGATATGAATCGGGGAAGCCCTGCCGGTCGGGAAATCGAAAAGAATCCAAAAAGGTTAAATCTATGTGTTGAAGCGTCGGTTGGCCTTTTACCGTCAGCGCGTTGGGTCCCGTGGCAAACACGTCATCAACACTAGCAATGCGAGTCCGTGGGGGATCTCGGACGGGAGGTCTTGGCTGGTTGTTCCCCGAGTTCGTCGGATCAAATACCTTCAATGACCCGCAAGATTCACCACCAATCGAATCACCAACTCGCCGTCCACCTCTCGGGTCCGTTTCTCGCAGATCACGTTCATCAATGCGGTGCCCTCATCGATGCCGAGTTGGTGTGTGAGTAGCGTGTCGATCGTGTCGTCGGCGCTCGTCAATGCAGCTGCAGCGGAGGCGAGTTGGTGGTTCGTGACTCCTCTGTTGCCCGTCAAGGCAACGCGCAGAGAGCCCCTGGTGAACGTCGTGATCGCGGGTGGTGTCGGTCCACCCGTGTTGGCCTGTCGCACCCCGGCGATGTCCACCCCGGGTAACAAATCGGACGTGGCCTTGGCCGGCACTCCACCAATCGGATGCACGGAGACAACTCGATCGCCGAGGCGTTCCAGAGCGGTGTCGATCGACGCTACTGTGCCGGCGCGGTGAGTCGCGACCAGCACGGCGACCGAGCCTGTGGTTTCGCGTACCCAGTTCTCGGTAGTGAGCGAGTTGACCACGGATGGAAAGTGATTTGTCGTCCACTCCATGCCGAGTTCGGTGCGGTGGACCATTACTACTCGGACGGTTGGGAAGAGAACGGAGGGTGCGAGGGCCGCAGCCAGATTTCCGATGAGACCGTCGCCGAAAATGAGCAGCGTCCCCGGTGACTCACGGGAGAGGCAGGAGAGCGCGTACCTGACGACGGCGTACGGTTCGACGAGAGTAGCGCGTGCGCTGGAAAGTTCCAGTGGCAACGGCGTGACCAACCCTCCACTCACCGCGGGCACGCCGATGATGACGCGTTGTTGAAACAACCCCTCGACGTTGTGGCCGAGAAGAAACGATGAATCATGCGGATGCGTCGGGTTGACCACGACTCGATCACCTACCTCGAAGCCGGTGACGCCGTCGCCCACT
The DNA here is from genome assembly GCF_056401575.1 of Rhodococcus sp. P4_E4. Taxonomy (NCBI): domain Bacteria; kingdom Bacillati; phylum Actinomycetota; class Actinomycetes; order Mycobacteriales; family Nocardiaceae; genus Rhodococcus; species Rhodococcus sp. P4_E4. The sequence goes on from NZ_JBFUJB010000011.1 coordinate 3,560, forward strand.
TCGACGACGCGGGTAGCGCCTTCGTGGCCGACGATGGGCGAGGGGTCGTCCCTGTCTCCGCGCACAATCTGAATGTCAGTCCCGCACAGGCTGACTTTCTCGGGGGCGACGAGAAGTTCGCCGGGTCCGGGAGTTGGAGTCGGCCGCTTTTCGACGCTCGACCGACTGCCCCTTCTCACGATTGCGCGATGGGTGAGTTGCGTTGTCATGAATCCTCTTTCACAGCTTGCTTACGCGGAGGCGACCGGCGGCAATATCGTCGGCACCGGACAGGGTGTCGATGTCGTGAGGACGGCACAGGTATATCGTCTTACGGATTCTCTCGGGAGTCAGTGACGTGTCCGCGTACGATCGCACCGAGGCGAGTTGGGAACAAAGTTCCCTCTCGTACATCTCGGACAGACCTTCGGCGAGCCCGCCACCGATCCCGATGCGATCCAGTCGTGGATCGAGGGCGATCATCGTTCTGACCAGCTCGGCGATCGGCTCGACGACCACGCTCAACAGAAGTGATGCACCAGGGGCGCCTGACGCGAGTGCTGGACCGAACGAATCTCTGTCATAGGGCAATTCGAGAGCCGAGGCGACAGCAGCCAACGCCGAGCCGGACGAGATCGCCGCGACATGTCCGATGCCTCCACATGCGCAGGGCAACTGTCGCACTGTATCCGGCCCCGACGTCACTGCACGAAGGTGGCCGACCTCACCTTGCAACCCCAATGCGTCCACTGGAATCACTCCCTCTCTTGCATCAGCTATCCGCAGTGCGATCCCGCTGCTGATGGTGAGGTAGGCGATGCGCCGATCGGTGGGACGTGTAAACCCACGAGCGAATGACGCCAACCCTGCCGTCACGTCGTTCACGAGTGTCCATCGAACGTCCGGGCGGTGGGATTCGAGGAGGCGCAGCAACGGAATCTCACCGGCAGGAGTGCCGCCCCACAATGGGCCGGATCCATGGGCGACGCCCTTCTGTTCGTCGAGCGCGGCCCCGCACGCCATGTTCACTGCGGCACCCGGCGGTAGATATCGATCCAGTGTCTCGATCAGCTCGCGCAGGAGTTGATCGGGAGTGGCAGACGGTTGTCGGAGCACGCTGGGCGATGGCAGCCGTTCGGTTCGCTCACCGCTGCGGATGCGTAGCCACGTACCTCCCAGATCGACCGATACGGTATCCGTCATAGTTCCGGTACCACGTCGATTACGAGCTCCGATCTCTCTCGGGAGAGTCGTAGTGAAGTAAAATTATTCACTCTCAAAAGGTTTCGTCCGGGCTCGGCTCCGATTGCAACGCATGATGCGCCGGAATCGGCCGCAGCAGCCATGCCGGCCGAGGAGTCTTCGAATACGGTGCAGGAGTCGGCGGAAACCTTCAAGCGCGCCGCCGCTGCAAGAAAGCCCTCGGGATCTGGCTTGCCGGCGCGCACGTCCTCAGCGCATACCGACGCGTGTGGAAGCGGGAGGCCCGCTTCAGTGAGCCTTCGCACCATCATCGATCGAGGGGCCGACGTGACAATCGCCCATTGCTCCCGGGGCACAGACGCCAGAAAGTCCTTGGCGCCGGCGATGGCGCGAACTGGATGCGAGTTCTGCTCTTCGCTTTGCCTGATCCAGTTCAGTTCGGATTCGACGTTTGCTCGATTACCGAGAACCCGAACGATGATGTCGGAAGCGATGCGGCCTGGAAGTGCCTGCGCTACCACCGCCCGATCAACGCCGTGCCGGTCCGCGAATTCGAACCAGACAGCCTCGATCGACGCCTGCGAATCGACGAGGGTTCCGTCCATGTCGAACAGCAGTGCCGAGGTCGAAATGGATTGTCGAATCAAGCTGGGCCGCAGAGTCATAAGACGGCCACCCGACTCATTTCCAAACTTTCGCCGGCAATGCGAATCAGATCGAGATCGTGGTCGGTTGAGCGGCGCAGTCGCTGGTCACCAGGATCGGTATCGAGCACAATCGTCTGTGCACCGATCTCAGACAGAAAATCGATGTCGGCACGTATCTGGTTGATGGTTCCGTACCCGAGTGGACGGTCTGGTGATTCGACAGATCTTTCGGTGGGGAGAAAGTAGATGCGGGGGACGAACTCACGCCCGGGGGCGAGTGAAGCGACTCCAGCGATGCATAGGCCCCGGGTAGGGTGCAATGGGTGCCATGCAGTGCCTAATCTGTTGGTTCGGTCGATCGCAGCGGGTCCGTTGCCGCCGATCCACAACGGAGGGTGTGGTTGCTGCAGCGGTAGAGGTCCGTTGTGCACGCGATGTGTTCCGGCCGAGCCCGGTGCGTCGTATGTCTCCGACGTCCACGCTGCGATCAGGGTTTCGAGAGTGGTATCCGTCAGTCGGCCTCGACGTGTGAACGGAACGCCGAGGACGTCGAAAGCCTGTGCAGTCCAGCCGACCCCGATGCCCACGATCAACCGTCCGCCGCTGAGTCGATCAATCGTCGCGGTCGCGTGGGCGAGGTGGGCCGGGTGTCGGTGACTGCCGATCAGCACGCCGCTGCCCAGGCGAATCGACTCGGTACCCGCTGCGAGCCAGGACAGCGTGGCCAGGCACTCGTAAAACGGAGCGGGAGAGCGGCGATTCGCGTCGTCGGTCAACACCACGTGATCCGAGAGTAGGACATTGTCGAATCCGGCAGCTTCCGCTGTCCGGGCCCACGCGAGAATCCCCTCGGGGTCGATCTGCGGCCCGAAGTTGGGGAGATTGATTCCGTACTTCACAGCGAACTCGGAATCAGTCGCGCGGCGCCCCCGTGGCGGAACGTCAGGAAGTTTCCCCCGTTGGCGGTCAAAGGGCGAGGGGCCTCCTGCCGGCCGATGTGGTGCTCGAACAACTCGATGTTCAAGTCGCCGACGGATACCATCGCCATCCGGGACGTTCCTTCGACGTCGAGATCGAACTGTGCCGTCATGAACCCGCGATCCGCTGCGATGTCGGTGCGGAGCACCTCGGTTCCCGAATGGGCGGTCACCAGACGCGCTATCGCGGCGTCGAGGTCCGGGACGCTGTAGCCCGTGTGATCCAAACCGCGGCAGGTCGGGAGAAGGGCTGACGCGATGTCCTCTCGTCTGTGGTGGAGTCGGGCCTGGGTCTCGTGGAAGTATCCCGGCTCCTCGGGCCACTGCTGAAGTTCGAAGAGATCGCCCCACGGCGACCGGAAGTACACCCACTTGTTGCCCGCAATCGGACCCTCGGGTACCTCGATCACGTCGCCGAGGACTGTCACGTCGCTTCGCGAATCAAGGTAGCTCACAGCGAGTTCGATATCGCCGACAGTGAAGCAGAGATGGTTGGTACCGATGTCGACCAACCGCGGTGGGGGTTGATGGGGCCAATCCGCTGATACGAAATCCACGACCCCCGACAATCCGATCGGTACGGAGACACGTCCGGGGTATCTTACGACGCGGTTCGCACCCAGGAGTGAAGCGAAGAAGTTGGCGGCGGCGTCCGCATCGGGAACGGTGACACCGACTGTGGACAAGGCATCTTCGACATTCGCGGTCACGGTCATGGGATCAGCAGTACCTTTCCTCGGGTTCCGCCCGCGGCCAGCAGAGCGTGGGCTTGGGGTGCTTCGTCGAACCGGAATGTTCGGGCGACAGGGACGGTGACCGAACCGGTCGATACCAGTTCGGCGAATGATTCGAGGCCCGAGCCGTCCTCGTCGACATAGCTTTTCGCCGGTGTGATTCCACGTTGCGGTGCGGGTTGCTCGTTGTCGTCGATGGAGATGAAGGCGCCGTCGTCTCGCACACTGTCGACGGATTCGGCAATACCCGCCGTGTCGACGATGGCGTCGTACTCCTTCTGCGGCAGGTCGACGGGACTCGCTATGACCCGGCTGAGGCTGAGGGCCAAGAGTTCGTCAGTGTCGCTCTCGCGAGCGAGGGCTTCGACGCGGTGTCCCCGCGAGATCAGCAGCGCCGACGCTATTCGGCCCACCGCGCCGGCAGCACCGGTCACCAACACCGTGGATTCTGGTGCAAGGTCGAGTTTCTCGAGGCATTGCACAGCGGTGAGCGCTGCGAGTGGGATCGCAGCAGCGTGCTCGAGGGTGACGTTCGACGGAGCGGGTGCGAACAAGGACTGGTCGGCGGTGACGCGTTCGGCATAGGTTCCGTAGCGGTGTGCCGGTTGCGCGATCATTCCGATGACGCGGTCTCCTGGCGTGAAGCGTGTTACCGCGGATCCGACTGCGATAACAGTTCCGGAGACGTCCCATCCCAATACGGCTGGGAAGTGCAACTCGATGGGCAAGAACCCCGAACGGGTCTTCAGATCGACAGGGTTGACGGCAGCGGCTGCAACGGAAACAGTGACGTCTCCGGGGCCGGATGTCGGCTCGTCAACCTCGGTGAGAGTGAGAACGCTTGGGTCGCCGGTGGCTTCGATTGCGATGGCTTTCATGCGATTCCTTTCATGAGACCTTGCGTTGGAGAATGATCGACGGCGTAGCGGGCATTCGCTTCGGCTGCAGTCAGAACCAGTCCGCCGTCGACGGTAACGGTGGTCCCCGTGAGATAGCTCGAACCGGACCCGGCGAGGAACGCCGCGGCTGCTGCGACCTCGTGCACACCGGCCGGACGCCCCAACGGGATAGCGGGGCGATCGATGTCCGCATACGAGGATTCGTCATCGATGCCGTTCATCGCGGTGGCGGTTTCTCCCGGTGCGACGGAATTGACGCGCACTCCGTGGGGCGCGAATTCGAGGGCGAGGACACGACTCGACGCCGCCAATGCGGCCTTGCTGGCGCAGTAGATTGCACCGCCGGTGATGGGGACCGTGTCATGGATCGATGTGATGTTGACGATCGATCCTGCGATACCTCGCGCGATCATCCGGCGCCCCACCGACGAGGCCAACGCAAGTGGGGTGATCGAATTGACGGCCATGACCTCGCGCATTCGATCGATGGCGAGTGCATCTGCGGGTGATCGATCGTTGATTCCGGCATTGTTTACCAGGCAGTGGATCTCACCCAGTTCATCTGTGCATCTCAGAACGGCGTCGACTGTCGATTCGGCATTGCGCAGGTCCAGTTGCAGGGGAACGACGTCGATGCGGAACTGCGCATTTAGTTCGCTCACCAACCGTGCGATGCGATCGAGACCATTGCCGTATCCGAGGACGAGGTTGTGACCCTCTTTCGCAAGCGCGAGCGCGATTGCCCGGCCGATACCACTACTCGCTCCGGTTATCACTGAGTATTCGAGCTCACTCAACAGAGATCACCACCTTCGGCCGTGTCCTGTGGCCTTCGAGACGATCGAATGCGGACTGTGCTTCGGTCAGAGGAACCACACTGTCGATCAATGCGGTCAATGCCGGGCGAATCAGCGGGAACAGTTCCGCGGCTCGGCGGTAGTGATCTACCCCGTGACGTACTCCGATGATCGAAATGCCGGCCAGCGCAACCGCTCCGGGATCGATCGATTCCGTGTGCGCCGCGACGCCTACGAGGATGCACTTGCCTCCCGGACGGAGAACGCCTACGGCGGTACCCAGCGCACCGGCGCCGCCAGACGCCTCCACGACCACGTCGTACTGCCCGGTCAGGTGTGTGGCATCGGTGAAACTGTGTGTGACGGTGCCGGAGTCGAGGTGTTCGATCGACCGGGGTTCGAGAACGTCGACGGTGATCGGGTATCGACTCAGCATGGCGATGGACAAGCTGCCGATCGTGCCCGCGCCGACGACGAGAACCCGATCACCCGGCGACACCGAAGCAGCGTCGAGCGCCTCGAGCACCGTCACGAGCGGCTCGATGAGAACGTGCTCCGGTTCGACTGTGACGCGACCGAGTGAAACGACCGTGCGCCGCGGCATGCGGAGGAATTCGGCTGCGGCACCAGGATGTTCGTATAGCCCGACCTCACGCAGATCGGAGCATTGGTTGCGTCGTCCGGCCCCGCAGGCCGAACACGCCTGGCAGAAAATCATCGTGCTCCCGGTGACTACGTCACCCGCCGACAGATCGTGAATATTCGGGCCGGTCTGCTCTACGGTGCCCACCCATTCGTGCCCGAAGTGATGCGGAAACGACGTAAGGCCATCAGTGAGGTATGACGACGTGCCGTGCAACAACTCCAGATCCGTACCGCACAGACCGACATAGGCAACCTTGACGACGACATCGTCAGGCCCGCAGTTGGGACGGTCGATCGTCACGATCGACACGGAACGGGGAGCGTCGATCATCGCAGCTCTCATGGCTTTCACGTCACGCTCCGAGCAGTGCGCCGACTGACGAACAGCAGCAGTACTGCGCCCGCCGCGAGGACTGCCCCGATAGCAGGCAGGACTGCAACGCTGTTGCCGCCGGACAGAGCGATCGAGCCGATCCACGCGCCGGCAGCATTCGCAAGTTGGAATCCTGCAATGTTGACCGTGGCAGCAAGGTGCGGGGCTTCGCTTGCAGCACCGATGAGTTTCGAGGCGAGCGGCGGAATAATGGAAAAACCGGTAGCACCGAGTACGAACATCCAGGCGAAGGCAAACCAAGACGTTCCGCCGAAGACGAAGAGAGCGAGAAGTGCCAACGCGAGCGCGGTCAACGCGATGTACAGCGTTTTGTCCAGGTCCTTGTCTGCGTAGTAACCACCGAGTTGATTGCCGACAACAGACCCGACGCCGAATACGAACAACACCACCGTCACCGTCGACACCGAGATGCCGGCATGCTCGGTGAGATACGGCGAGATGTAGGTGAACACCACGAAAAGCGCTGCCTGACTGAGAGCGGTCAGCCCGATCGCCCACAGAACTGGGCCCCGGGTGAACACCCGTAGCTCTGAGCTGACGTTGCCGGTCTGGTGCGAGGGAGCGGCGTTGCGCGTCGAGGCGATCAGCGCAGCGGTGACCAGCAGTTGGAAAACGGCGATGATCGCAAAAGACCAGCGCCAACCCAGTTGTGTACCGATGAGAGTTCCCAAGGGGACGCCGAGGACCGTCGCCAGGTTCAGTCCGAGGGTGACGCGGGCGATCACACGCCCTTGGAATTCAGGCGCCACCAACGACGTCGCCAGCACCAGGCACAGAGCGAAGAACGTCGCGTGTGGCAGAGCAGTGATGATCCGAAATATCACCATGGTTGCGAAGTTCGGTGCCAGCGCAGTTCCGATGTTGCCGATGACGAAGAGAGCCATCAGAGCCGCGATGAGAGGTGTCCGCGGCACCCTGGTGGTAGCGATCGTCAGTAGAGGGCCACCGATGACCACTGTGACGGCATAGATGGTGACGAGCAGTCCGGCTGTGGAGGTGCTGACCCCGAGGTCGGTGGAGATGTCCGGAAGTACGCCGGCCACAAGGTATTCGACAGTGCCGACGCCGAACACTGCCAGGAGCATCCAGATTATTGCGGCATTCGCGTTGGTAGAGCGAGCCGTTGTCGTCAATTCGTGCGGAGTTTCGACCACCATGGCCTATCCCTTCTCGTATCCGGTGTATTCGACGACTGCGCATCCCCATGTGAACCCGACGCCGATGCCGGTGAGCATGATCCGGTCTCCAGGGTGCAGGGCCTTGCTGCGGCGGAGCAGGTCGAGGCCCAGTAGTGGGTCGGCAGCACCGGTGTGGCCGATGGTTCTGCCGAGTTCGACCAAGGTCTGCTCGGCGCGGATCTTCAGCGGCTCGAAACATTGTTTGCGGAGTAGGACGTTGCCGAAATTCGGTACGATCCAGGTGGCGATGTCACCGTGATGAGTGGCGGCATCACCCAAAGCTGTTTCAGCGCATCGAGACAGAGCGGCCGCGTTGCGTGACCAGAACTCGTCGATGGAGTGAGTCTCGGTGAAGCCCCCCACCCGTGCTCGGAGATCGATCGGGTCGGCGGTGCCGTAGACAGGCATGCTTGTGCGCTCGTGCCCGCGGTGCATCTGCTCGAGGTGTGCATCAGTGACTACGGAAGTCGAAAGAATACGAAAGGGACCCGGATCCGGGCCGATGACAGCAGCGGCCGCGCCGTCTCCGTAGGCGAGACCGCTGTCGGAATTCCACCGGTCGAACAGGGGGAGACGCCAAGCGTCGGATGCAGTTACCAGGCCTTTGCCGTGTCCGTCGAACCAGCGGCCGATCAGTTCGATTCCGACGATTGCTCCGGCGCAGGCTGTTCGGATCTCGATCGGCAGGCAGTCGTCGATGCCAAGTTCGTTCTGAATGTAGGCGCCGCAGTTCCACGCCTCCAGGCCGTTGTGCAGAACCACTGCATGCACGAGTAGGTCGATTTCGTTGCTGCTGATTCCGCTGTCGGCCAACGCAGCTCTGCCTGCGAAGACTGCCATCTCCGGCGCGGATTCGCCGATATCAGGGTCCGACACTGCAACCGAAGTCTGTCCGGTCTTCTGCTGTTCGACGGGATCGAACCGTCCTTCGGTCACCATGTCGGAGGCTTGTTCCCGCCTGTCCGGTAGGTATGAGCCGAAGCCTTCGATGTAGAGGCCGCCCCACCTCATGACGCGACCTTCGTCACCGACGTCTCACGGACGCGTAGCTCGTCGCTCTTCCTGTTCAAAAGGGCGGAGGCAGAGTTGATTCCGTCGATCGTGACATCATTGACGAAGTGGTGTCCACCGATCCCGACCGGCAAAGGCAGCCGTTGCCGCCCGTCCCGATGACGCACTGTGTCGGCCAATGCGGCGCCGAGGACGCCCGGTGTGGACAAGACGTCGTTCCAGGTGGGAAGGCCGAGGCGCCTCATTACAGTCAGGACGCGATCAAGTTCAGCTTCACTGATACTTCCCCGCAAATAACCCAGTGCAGACGTCAATGCCATGTCGACAGCTACGGCTTCACCGTGCAGAAGTTCCGGTAGTGCTTCCATCTCGAGCGTGGGCGAGAATGTGTGGCCGTAGTCGACGCAGCGTTCGAGGCAGGATTCCCACAGATTGGGCTGCAGTTCCTCGAGCATCAGGTGGATCGACTCGGCGATGACTTGTGTTGCTGCTGTGTCGAGTTCGTCGGAAGAGCCCTGAAACCTGTCATCGATCAATCGTTCCCCGAAGATTTCCAGCAGTTCGAAGAGGTCGAGGGATTTGATCAAGGCCATCTTGAGTATCTCGGCAAGGCCGTTGGACAAGTGTCGGTTGTCGAGGGTACGCAGGAATGCTCGGTCGACAAAAGTTGCCAGGGCCGGTGCATACGTCCCCAGTCGATTCTTGCCCATGCCGTAGTTGACTCCGGTCTTGACGCCGACCCCGGCGTCGACGAGGCCGATCAGTGTGGTGGGGACCCGGATGTACGGCGTTCCGCGGCGGTAGACGCTCGCGGCGAAACCGACAATGTCGAGTAGAACACCCACGCCGATCGCGATTACCGGCTCCCTGCGTCGGTCGATGCCGAATCCGTTCATCGCGTCGACCACCCGCACCGCAGAACCCCACTCTTTGACCGTCTCGTCGGCTCGCATCGGTACGAAGGATGCTCGTATTCCGTGGTGTTCGAAGTAGCCTCGAATTCTATCCCCGTGAATTCGGTCGACGTTCGCGTCGATGATGATCAAGCGTCGGTCTCCGCGGTGTAGCGACGCTGCGCTGCACCCGTCGAGTAGTCGAGTGCTGTCCTTGGCGAACAGATTTCGTGCGGCAATCACGTGATACTCGACCTGTTTGACCGCTTCGACCTTCCATGTCGAATCGGTGGCCGCGCTGTGGCTGAGACCCAGTTTGAATGAAGCGGCACTACGCATGTCGATCCCCCTAGACGGTGTGAAAGAGCGTTCGCGAGCTGTGTCAGCAGTACGGCGGTACTTCAGTGAACGAAATGAACTTTCGAGGAGAACAGTAGGACATTCGCATAGTGATCGCTACAAGAGTAGAATAGATCACATTTGGATCGGTAGATGCTGCGGAATTGGGAGGTTGCATGGCCGGGGTGCCGGGACAAGGGCGGAAGTTCGACGTAGACGCGGCCTTGGACAAGGCGATGTATGCCTTCTGGGAGCACGGCTACGAGGGGACATCCGTTGCCATGTTGACTGCTGCGATGCAGATAAATCCACCGAGTCTCTACAGTGCTTTCGGCGGCAAGGAAGGAGTGTTCTTTGCCGCCGTCGATCACTACAACGCGACTCGCGGCGACTTCATGGACCGGGCGTTCGCCGAAGAGCGCGAGGCATCCGAATTGATTCGCCGCCTCTTGAACGACGCGGCGTCCCATTACACCGACGAGTCTTGTCCGGGTGGTTGTCTGATCATCAGCGCGGCGGTCAGCGTGACCGACGCCAACAGTCACATAGCAAACCGATTGCGCGACATGCGAAATGCCAACGTGGTGTTGCTGTCGCAGAGGATCGCAGCCGATATCGCCAACGGACTCATGCCCGCTGACTGCGATCCCGAGGACCTTGCCGAGTTCATCGGTGTAGTCATCCAAGGCATGTCTCAGCGCGCCCGAGACGGTGCAACACAGAGGCAATTGGAACTCGTAGCGAACAGGTCTTTCGACTCGCTGAACTTCTCGAAAGACCTCATCGGCTGAACAGATTTCAGTTGACGGTCGGGGGTCGAGCTGGATTGGGCGATGGAGAGCATCGAGGTCGGTCCTAGTGACCTTCTATCCCAATGTAATTCGTCACTGACCGTGATGGCTGTCGGTTCGTTGGAGGAAGGGGCGGGGCCAGGCGCCGAGTGCGAGAACGGCGAGGATCGTCTGGACTAGTCCGGTGGTGAAGAAGATGCCCTGCAGCGGCGACCAGGCGAGAACGATGGCGATCTCGACGAAGATCCAGATCATCATGGTCAGGCCGGCGGCCGCGTGCAGGCCCCACGTCAGACGGAACCTGTTGTGCTGAGCGAAGAGCGCGGCGGCCTGGATGCCTCCGACGACAACGCCGAGGAGGATTCCGGGCAAGAAATATGAAGGGAAGACGGTTCCCTCGATCCACTCCGGAGGCAGGCCCATCCCGCCGCCGATCGTCAGGCCCGCCATTCCTACGAGCGCAGAGAGCAGGTTGAGCCACGCGATGGCGGACAGACCGATCCGGAGACCCCGTGGAGGGAGCGATGTGGACGTCATGCCTGACAACGATAGAGAGGGTCAGTCGAGCCCGTCCATGTTCCTGCGCGTCGCCGCGCTGGCAGCGTCGGCATCACCCGCGACGATTGCTTCCACCAGATCTCGGTGGGCAGCGGCTTCGTCGTCGATGGATTGGGGGTTTCGTGCCGTGACGTCGGTGATCACGTCCAGGGCCGAGTTGCGGAGCGTTTCGATGAATGAATCGAACACCATCGACAACACGCTGTTGTGCGCAGCATTCACCACGGCGCGATGTAGTTCCATGTCAGCGTCGACAAATTCTGTTGGTGTCGAAGCATTTTCACGGGCTGCGAGTGCTGCCCGTAACAGGTCGACGTCGGCAGAGGTCCGACGCATGGCAGCCAGGCGGCCCGCTTCCACTTCCAGAAGTCGGCGTACTTCGTAGACTTCGCGGCGGTCCGAGCGTTTGAGTTCTCGCTCGAGTTCTGTGACCGGAGTCGAGGACATGACGTAGGTGCCGGATCCTTGATGAGAGTAGAGCTGTCCCGACGCGATCAGTGCACGCACGGCTTCCCTGCCGGTCGAACGCCCGACTCCGAGGAGCGTGCTCAGATCCTGCTCGTTCGGGATTTTCGTCCCGACCGGCCACTCGCCGTCGCCGATGAGGCGCGCAAGTTCGTCTGCGGCTTTCTGTACCAGTGACTGCTGCTTGACCTGGCGCACTGCCATGTGTCTGCTCCTGACTGACTCGGTGAACCGCCGTGGAGCGGCCCACCGAGTGACACTTCATGTCCTCCGATGAATCTTCAGACTACGGTGCAGTCTGTCGGGTTATCGAAGGGCGATGACGTCCAGTTCGCGCTCCGTCTCGTCTTCCGGGTCGAGGCGTCGATCGCGCAAGGTGAATGCGATGACGGCTCCGACCAACAGCACTGCAGTTGTCGCCCCGATCGCCATGCGCGGTCCGAAGTGATCTGCCAGGTAACCGAACAGCGGAGAGGCGATGCCTCCCACTGACATTGCGAGTCCGAGGGTCACCCCACTTGCCGTGCCCGGGCGGTTCGGTAGGTAGTCCTGCGCCAGCGTCACCTGTGGCGCGAAGGGCAAGAACATCGCGAATCCGAGACACACGATTCCTAGTTCGGCAGTTGCCACGTTCGGAGCCGCGGCGAGCAATGCCAGTGAAGGTACCGCAAGCAGGTAACCGAGTCGGATGGATGCACGTCGACCACGACGGTCCGCGAGGGCTCCGCCCAGTAGCGTGCCGGCCGCTCCCGCCAAGGTGAAGGAGGACAACACGATTGCTGCACTCGAGGACGATCCGTTCAGTCCGTTGAGTACGTACGGTGAGACCAACGACAGCGTGGTCACATATGGAATTGACCAACACACCGTTACCAGCACGAGTCGGGTGAACGAGCGCCAATCATCTGGCACGGGACCGTTCGCGGCTAGCTGCGAACTCAACGACTGGGCTGATTCGGCGTCCGTGCCCGTGCCGGCCGATCGTGATTGGGCGACGATCCACCAAATAGCCGCTACCACTGCAGGAACTGCGAGCAGGTAGCCGCCGGACAATCCGAGCGAACCGACCACGAGCGTGACGAACGGTGGCGCCAGTGAGGCTCCCAACGTGCCGCCCACGGAGAACACGCTCATGGCCTTCTGCGAGTGACCTCCAGCTGCGCGTGCCAAATTTGTGGCGGGCGGATGGTATGCGGCAATGCCGATGCCGGCCAAAGCAATTGCCAGCCAAGTGACGATGTAGGTGGTGCTCATCGCGGCCACGACAATTCCCGTTGCGGCCGTCACAAAACCTGTGGGTACCAGCCAATTCCGGCTCTTTCGATCGACCAGCATGCCGAATGCGGGTTGCACGACACTGGATAGTCCGGTCGCGGCGAGCGTGATTCCGGCAACCGCGGAGTAGGAATATCCGCGTTCCAGCATCATGAACGGCAACAGTGCAGGTACAGCCCCCTGGTACAGATCGTTCACGACGTGTGTGCCGGTGAGAAACGCAACTTGCCCCTTCTTCATCTCCTTGGGCATCCCTTCGTTCAGGTCTTCAAGTCCTCAGGTCCTCTGAGGACTTGAAACCTACATGAACCCACGGACGCACGGTTGTGTTGGAGACCTGGATCTCATTCGCGACGACTGCCTAACTCGCAGCAGTCGCGGCATTGCGGGCGGCGAGTTGTGCGAAAGCGTGGGTCAGTTCTGCCGGGCCGACGACATCGATGTCGGTGTCGAATCGGTTGAAGGAGGCTGCCAGCGCCGCCCAGGACCATGATCCGGCTTCGAGGCTGCACTGGTCGGGGCCAAGATCTTCGACGGCGCCGTCCTCGACAAAGGGAAGAACATAACTGGCTGGTCGATGGAGAACGACCTTGCCGTGGCACGGCCATTTGACCTTGCCGTGGCACGGCCATTTGTTGATATGTTCCGATCCCTTGAAGCACGCGGCCACGTATTCGCTCACGTCACCGCCGGGGATCTCCTTCGGTGTGAACTGCGGGCCGTTCGGGATGCGTGGGGTGATGCGATCGGCGCGGAAGATTCGCCAGTCGTCTCGCTCGAGATCCCACGCGACGAGGTACCAGCGACGCTTGGAGGTCACCAGATGATGTGGCTCCACGCGGCGTGGGGGTGTTATTTCGATGTTGTCAGTTGAGCGGCCGTTCGAGTAGTCGAAGCGGAGCACCTCGCGAGCGCGCACCGCTGCGGAAATCGCTACGAGCACCTCAGGGGACACCGAGTCTGCGTCGCTGGAATCGGTCGAAATCGTGGTGAACGTGAGTGCGTCGAGGCGATGACGCAGGCGCGACGGCATCACTTGTCGCACGGTGGTCAGCGCACGCACTGCGTCCTCTTCGATGCCGACGCCGGTCAGCGTCGCCGCCTGCAGAGCGACTGCCAAGGCGATGACCTGATCGTCGTCGAACAGCAGGGGTGGTAGCTCGCTGCCGGCGTCGAGTCGGTATCCGCCGTCCGGGCCCATGGTCGCCGCAATGCTGTAACCCATCTCCCGGAGCCGGTCGATGTCGCGGCGGACCGTGCGGTGGCTGATGTCGAGCCGCTCGGCGAGTAGAGCGCCCGGCCAGTCGCGCCTCGTCTGCAAGAGGGACAGCAGATTCAAGAGCCGAGTGGTGGTCGCCATGTCGTGAGACTACGACGAGTCTAGGACGAAAACAGTCCTATACGGCTGTGAGAGTCGACGTTGTCAGGGAAAACCCGGGCGACGTTCGTACTAGGAGCAGACATGAGCATCAAGACAACGACCCACCTCAACTTCCGCGGAGACGCCCGCGCGGCTCTGGAGTTCTACCAGTCCGTCTTCGGTGGCGAGGTCACGATCGCAACCTACGGCGACTTCGGAATGCCCAAGGATGTGCCTGGCGCTGAGAACATTGTGTTCGGCCAAGTCGAAACCGCGGACGGCTTCAGCGTGATGGCGTACGACATCCCAGGACAGTCGGGCGGCTCGACCGCCAATGCCGGCACGACGCACCGCGAGAACGGCACCACGATCACCGACCAACCGTTCTTCGTCTCGGTTCGCGGTGAATCGCTCGAAGAGGTGCAGGGTTACTGGGCCAAACTCTCTGTCGGTGGATCCATCATCGAGGGTCTTGCCGCGGCGGCGTGGAGCCCCGGATTCGGCATGCTCACCGATGCGTTCGGGGTGACGTGGATCCTCGACGTCGCTGCCGGCGAAAACCCGGCCTGATCATTCAGACGACAAAGCCGCTGGCACCGAAAGGTGTCCAGCGGCTCCAGCGCGTCGGTGCCCGTCTTGCGCCTCTCGGCAAGTGGCCACTCGAAGTGGCAATTCTGGGGTGGTACCCGGGGCAAAGAACCGAACACCGACACCATCTACAACGAGCCTCTGCGGAGAGTTATTCCAAGCTGACTTGTGCCGCGGTCAGTCGTGGCCGTGCCCACCGCTCAGCTTCGGCAGAGCCGGGCGACAACGGCTTCGATTGTCTGAGGTGCGCGTCGTAGCACCTCGAGGATTGCCTGGGTATCGAGATTCCCTGGTCAGTAGGCGAAGCACGAGAACGGCTCAGGCCCTCATCTCGGTGTGAGATGGGGGCCTGAGATGAGGATCTGAATCAGCCGGTGACACCGGTCAATTCGTTGGGGGCGTGATCGAGGGTGGTCTCGGTCAGGATGCTGCCGTCTTCGAGGTCGACGGCGATCAGCTTCTTCGACGTGGGATCGGTGACGTACGCGGTGTGGTCTTCCACGAAGAGTGCCGGCCTGGGCTCTTGCCACTTGGTGGGCTCGGTCCATGCGTCGATGACGGCAATCTTCTTGGTGACGACGCCGGTGTTCGGGTCGATGACGTGGATGGCGCCGTCGGTGCCGAGCACCAGTGCCTCTCCGTGCGGTCCGCGGCCGAGTGAGCGGAAGGTGTAGCTGGTGCCGAGGTCGACGAGCTTGAGTTCGGACGTCGTCGTGTTGGTCAGCGAGACCCGTTGCGGACGTTCGAGTTCGGCGTCCTTGTCAGTCTTGTAGTCACCCAGGACGATGTCCGACTCCTCCGAACCTGCTTGATTTCCGATGCGGCCGTATGCATCCGGACTCTGGACCTTGGTGATCGCTCCGTTCTTGTACACGAGCAACCCGTCCTGGCAGCCCAGTACGATGGCTTCGCCGGCAGCGACTGCTTCGCCGTGGACACCGGGGCACTGTTCGTTGCGCAGGATTTCCTTGCGGTCGGCATCGAGGATTGCAATGCCGTTGCGGGACTCCGAATTTCCGATGGTCGTCAACAGGCTGCCGTCGGCAAGTGCGACCGCAACGCCGTGATGGGGTTCTGGCGTGGTGTACGTCTCGACGCGAGGTTGGCGCTTTGCCAGTTGCGCCGGATCGAAGATCTCGACGAGTCCCGAGCCGTCGTTGAAGAGGACAGTCTTTCCGGCATGGCGTACAACGTGTCCGGGTTCGTTGGCTGCGAACTCGACCTCGGACATCGCGGGATCGGCTGTGTAGTAGTGGGAATGGTCGCCGTGGGCCGAGGACCACGTGCCGGTATCGAGCACCTTGAATGCCTCACCCGACGAGATCATGACGTGGCGACCGTCGCCGGCCGGGTTGAGTCGCGTGAAGCCGTCGATCTTGGTCTCGCCGACCACGTCGAGCGACGTTGCATCCAGCACCAGGACGCCACCGTCGTAGGAGACTGCGAGACGTGGTGTTGCCGAAGCTTGTTCGGTGGGTGCGGACGCGGTTGTCGTGGTGGTCTCCGACGGGGCCGAGTCCTTGTTGTCGGACGAGCAGCCCGTAACGAGGGCGAGTGAGAGGCCAACTGATGTGGCAAGGGTGAGGCGCCGCGACATGCGGGTGTTGAGGTGCATGGGTATAGATCTACTGCTTAATGTAAATGATTGTCAAAGTCGAGTATGCGAATGTTCGCATGTCGGGCGTGGGCACCGCGCTCGAGCATTCGCGAGCCGACGACCTCGAACACGAGTTCCCAGAAAGGGCGTTCCGATATTGAGCGGTTGAGAACATGCCTGCGATTCTTTTGCCGCGTACGGAATCAGCCGCGTCGAACGCCTCGACATTGGATCATGGCCGTCTGCGTCAGTCATGACCCAGGATTCCAGGGCTGGCAGCAGGCCTGGGCATAGTGTGTATTCCCGCCCAGGTCGGCCGGTGTTCGAGTATGTGGGTCCTGATGTCGGCCTGATGCCGAGGACTCCGAATTCGGTGTTGATCAGGAATCCGGAATCGCTCAGTATCGATCCGAGGGTCTCCGTCAGCGAGTGCATGGTCGAAGGGCATTCCATGCGCCACAGCGTTGTTGGCTGCCGCGCACGCGTAGTAGCCGAAGGGGCTGCGTCCGAAGGATGACGCGTACGCGACGTAGCGACGGCTTCAAGGACCATGTCTTTGGCCCACTGATCCAACTCGAGCAAATTGGCGCCGACGGCGCTTCCGCTTTTAGTTCCAGTGCAGGTTAGGTGGCGTGGTCTTCATGCACCGGTGGGCCCGTGCCTCGCGACGGGGAAGCCGGTTTGGTGGCTTGAATTTGAGGTTCGTCTACTGCTCTCGGGCCGTCGCTCGTTCCGAGTTCAGGTGAGGTGGCGGCTGGGAGGCGTCAGCGTGGCTTCGACGCCCCATCAGGTAAAAGGCGATAGTGGCCGGCGTGATGGTTGCGAGCGCAACGTAGGACATGGCACTGACTGGAGACGGTGCGGGGAAGAAGATTCCGTTGAGATAGATCCATGAGGTTGCGACGGCACCGGCGATCAGTGCTGCGATTGTCACGGCGGTGGCTGCGCGCTCGCGGAAGAGGAGCATCACGGCGCCGATGCTGATGACGACGTATGGGCTCACCCAGAAATAGACGACCAGAGTTGACACTGCGTTATAGATGGAAGGAAGTGGGCCCGTGGCGCCGATCACCAAAGTGCAAATGCCGAAGAGGCCACCGAGAATGATCAGCAGGATTGCGGAAACAGGGCTGTGAAATCGGGAGTGTATGCGTGTGAACCTTTGTGGTAGAAGCTTTTCGGCTGACAGAGTGGCGACGAAGCGGGATCCGTAGTTGACGAATCCGATCAGTGCGGCGAAGGTCGCTACGGCGACAACGAGGTCCGTCATTTGTCCCATTGCGGTCGGTAAGCCCGCATTCTCGGCCAGGGCGGCGGGGGATGATGTGCCGGAGAGGATTTGGTCGGACGTCTCCGTGATTCCTGGTGCCTGTAGGAAGGTTGCGATCACGTACAAGGTTCCAAGCACGATGGGGACACTCATCACGGCGGCCGGCACATTCTTCTTCGGGTCGCGGGTCTCCGTGGCCAGGGCCGCGCTCCCCTCGAAACCGACCAGGAACGCAGTTCCGGATGCGATGCCGGCCACGATCCCGCTGACGGACGCGCCCTGAAGAGTCAGTTGTTCCTGCAGATGTAGACCAGTGTGAATCGCACTCGCCCCGGTAATGGCCAGCAACAGTGGAAGACAAATCGCAGTGAGTAGGACCGCGATTACGATCGAAACATCTAGGCCGCGACAGGTGATCGCCGCGACAATTGCTGCGGAGGCGAGGTAGATCGCGATTTGTGCAGGGCGATCGAGGCCGCCGTCGATGCCGATAGATTGCAGGAAGCTACCGCTGTACGCGCCGATGACCAGCAAAATGCTTGCGACCATCGCCAGATACCCGAGGAACAACGAGGCTGCGATCAGTGACTGTGCCCATCGCCCGAATACTTCGCCGGCGTAGGAGTAGAGCGATCCGGAGGCGACATACCGGCTAGCGAAGACGGTTACTGCTCTGCCGACGCAGATGACTGTCAGCGCTGCGAGCAGAGCAGCGACCCAACCACCGAGTCCTGCGTTGAGTACCAGCAGCATTGGAAACGACGCCATGCCGACGGCAGGGATCATTGACGAGATGGCCAGCGAGGTCAGTTGAAGGCGGCTGAGATGGCCGGATTCAAGGTTGATGGACTCCGTATCAGTCTGTGCTACAGCGTTATTCGACGAGTGATTCATAAGTGCGTCCTTGAATTTGTGCACTGTCGAGTGCGGGCAGGGGCTATATGCCGGGATCGGCCGCGATCGCGCGTGTGAGGATCGGGATAGCCCTCAGGAGATGGTGATGTCAGTCACATGACTGAGTCGATCGACTGAGATTAGCTTCGCCCTTGCTGTTCGTCAATGAGTTCCGGGAAATTCCTTGAATGCAGCTGCGGGATTCGGATGATGACGGGCACGACTGCGGCCCGGCGCTGTCGATTGCAACGCCGGGCGGGAAACGGGAAAACTCTAGTGGGGCGGGTGGATCGAATCGATGATGCCGACGATTGCGGACGAGATGGCGTCGAGTTCGGGTGCGCTCACTCCGGTCGCGCCAGTTGCGAGATTTTGCATGTAGATTCCGTCGATTGCGCCGATCGTGTAGCGGGCGAGCAGTGTGGCGTCGCTGCCGGCGATGTCGGTTGCGTGCCGAAGCTCATCGGCGAAGGCGGATATGTACGTCGTGTAGCTGGCTCTGGCGAGTTCGGCCTTGTCCGGATTGCGCAGCGCCCACAGCAGCAGTTCGTATTGGGCGATCGGGACGTCCCGATCGGCGTGGAGAAGATCTTGGAAGCGTTCGAGCAATGAACGGATGATCTCTTGACGTGTCCAGCCAGTTGTCGGTACCAGGCGTGATCCCGCTGTGGTGGCACGAAACATGTCGTCCACGGCGGTATAGATCTCTCCTTTGCCGTCGAAACTGTAGTGCAACGCAGCGAGGTTGACTCCGGCTTCGTCGGCGATGCGGCGGGTGGTCGCCGCGGCCAGTCCGTCGCGAATGATGACTCGGGCGGCGGCCTTGACGATCGCAGTCCGCCGCTCGGATGCTGTCAGATACGCCATTCGCTTTACCGTTCACCTTCTCGTTGTCGTGGGACTCCAGGGGTCGAGCGTATCGATGTCACTCAGCGTGCGTGACACCCTGGTCGATCCTTTATCTGCCCGGTGCGTTCCGGGTGCGTCGTTGCCGCTCTTCGGGATCTCTTGCAGTTTGCCTATTGACGCTAGCTCCGATCCGCCATAATCTCAGTCACATGAGTTAGTCATGTGACTGACTTCATTGCTCGACTATAGCGCTTGGCAGATCACACCAGGGCGAGAGCTGCGACATCGCACAAAACCGCGTCTCTCTGACGCGCAACCAAATCGCTTGCCCCATGCCCCGAAACTGGAGGGACCACCCCATGACCGACATCCGAGAGCGGGTGGATACAGATCCACCGCGACCCGATGAATCCCATACCCGGTGTGCGCCCGACGTCGCCGTCACGATGGAGTTCGACCCACCCCCGTTGGTACGAGCTGTCGTGACCCGCCTGCGCCTTGCTCTCGATTCCGACTCAGGCAGGAAAGCTCTCGAGGCAATGCCCCCCGAGGTCGACCTGCAGTCGACCAGTGATCCGCAAAGCGCGCGATTGACTCGAACAGCAACCGGCGTGCACGTCAGTAGCCCCGAGGGGTCGACAGTTCCTGTTGTCGGAATCAGCGTCGACGAACTGGCGATATCCGAGGACGAGCCCCTGGCGGGCACTGCGAATGTTGCCGCGTTAACCCCTCTTATCGAACCAGAGCCACCGACGCTGGACATCGCAGCGTGTGAATTCTGGGAGAAAGCTTCGGGCCTGCCTGGAATGCCCGGATTGTCATTGGCTGCTCTCGACACGGGCGCAGCCGTGCACGTGGGGCCGACAACGGATGCGTATGAAATTCACGGGCTCGAGATGGATCTACGTCGACTGCTAGCGGGTTTCGAGTTGTTCGTCTATTCCCTGCGCGCAGGGAAGTTCTACATCAAAGGCACGAACCGACAATTGTCGGTCGTCGCGGGAGCATCAATGAAGGCGGTCCTCCATGTCTGACACGACGAACCTCGGTGAATGGATCGGCAACAATTCCGTTCGCACGATTCGCGCACAAACCGTGACGTTGGATGGTGCCTTGGTCGGAAAACATCTGTCACCCAAAAAGTTTGAGTCCGGAGCGCAATCGGGCTGGGGATTCGCTGATATCGCCCTCGCAGTCGATCTCGGGAACACCGCTCAGCTCGGATTCGATTTCGGTGATTGGCGCGGTGAGATGCACGACGTCTTCCTTCGTCCCGACCTTACGACTCTGTCAACCGACGCATCACTACCAGGCCTCGCCACGGTGATGTGTGATCTGGTCGATCAACACGGGGCACCGCTTCCGGTGTGTTCGCGATCCACGCTCGCACGTGTGGTCAAAGAGCTTGCCGAGCTTGGATTTACAGGTAAGGCGGCCGTGGAGATCGAGGCCACGGTGTTCGAAGAGTCGATCGAGCAGGCCCGCGAACAGCGTTTCACGAACCTGCATCCACTCGGCGGTACCCAGGGCGCGATCTACCTGTTGAGCAGATCACGGGACTACACGACGCTCATGGACGCAATAGCTGACCGCATCGAACGGGCCGGAATCCCTTGGGAAGGCTGGGCAGACGAGTCCGCGCACGGCCAAATCGAAGTAAATCTCCCACCGACCGACATTCTCACCGCAGCGGACTGGTACGTACGAACGAAGCAGATCATGCGGGAAGTCGCCTACGAGCACGGTCGCACCATCACCTTCATGGCTCGGTGGTCGCCGGACCAGTTCGGGCAGGGCGCTCACATCAACCTTTCGCTTCAACAGGACGGACGGAACGCCTTCTTCGATGAAGTTGAGCCCTCGCGCCCGTCGGAGACGATGCGGAACTTCATCGGTGGCGTCCTCGACACAATGGCGGCGGCCAGTTCTTTCCAGTATCCGACCGTGAACTCATACCGCAGAATCGCAGAATTCGACGGACCTCCCACCACCGTCACGTGGGGTGTTGACAACAAGAGTGCGGCCGTTCGAGCCGTCTGCACGACCGAGAAGCTCTCTCGTGTCGAGTATCGCGTCCCGTCGGCGGACGTGAACATCTATCTGTCGATGGCATCGTTCCTTGCCGGCGGTCTGATCGGTCTGCGCGATCACAGCGATCCTGGCCTCGAATGCACCGTCATGGCCTGGGGATTGCCGCCGGGAACCCCGAAGTTGCCAGCCAGCCTCTCTCGAGCGATCGCGGAATTGAGTGGCGATGTAAACCTGACGGAGGTTTTGGGGCGAGAGCTGGTGGAGTACTGGATCGGCACGCGCCGGTGGGAATGGTTGCAGTTCTTCACCACTGGGGGAGACCCGGCCGCAGGAGTCTCCGACTGGGAGCTCGAACGCTACTTCGAGCACGTCTGACAACGAGGACAGGTCTGAAGATGAAAGCAGCAATACTGAACGCTGCCCCTGGTCGGCTCGAGTTCGAAGAACTCGACATCGACGTGGCCGGACCTCGAGAAGTTCGCATACGTACAGCAGCCGTCGGGCTGTGTCATACCGATCTGCACTACGTGGACGCGCTCTGGCGAACAGAACTTCCGGAGGTGCTCGGTCACGAGGCATCGGGCATCGTCGAATCGGTTGGGTCAGACGTCACGGCTGTAGCGCCTGGCGACCACGTCGTGACGTGCATGACAGCTTTTTGTGGCCGATGCCGATACTGCATTGCAGGTCGACTCACCCTCTGCTCCAATCATTCCCGCCTCCGCTCGCGGCCCCAGCCGGCGTTGACGACCAAGGCCGGGCGCGCAGTGGGACGAATGGGTGGCATCGGTGGATTCGCCGAACAGATGCTCGTGCACGAGAACAGCGTCGTCCGCGTCGACGATTCGGTACCTCTCGATCGCGCGAGTTTGCTCGGGTGCGCCACCATCACCGGCGTCGGGGCGGTCTGGCACAGTGCTCGCATCGAACCAGGGTCGTCGGTTGCCGTCATCGGTTGTGGAGGCGTGGGGCTTTCGGTAATTCAGGGCGCCCGGCTAGCCGGCGCGGCCCGGATCATCGCGATCGATGTGGACCAGCGAAGTATCGATCAGGCTCTTCGAGTCGGGGCGACTGCGTCAGTGAACGCGGCTGAGATCGAACCAGTCGACGCCGTACGCGCGTTGTGTCCGGGTGGGGTGGACTACTCATTCGAGGCGATCGGCCGCAGAGTCACTGTCGAGCAGGCATTCTCGATGCTCGCTCCCGGCGGAGTGGCCACGGTCCTCGGCATGGTTCCTGATGACGAGCCGCTGCGGATCACAGCGTCGGAATTGTTTTTCCAGGAGAAGCGATTGCAAGGCTCCCTCCTCGGGTCGAACCAATTCCCGACCGATATTCCGCGATTGGCCGAGCTGTACGTCCAGGGCCGACTCGAACTCGACGAGATGATCTCGTTGCGAGTCCCCTTCGGCGAGATCAACACAGGAATCGCAGCGCTTCGTGAAGGAGGGGTGAATCGTGTCGTCGTCGAATTCGCCTGAGCGTGCGCGTCGCCCATTGATCGGAGTGACCGGTCGGCGCTCGAGCGCGGAACGCCTGGCCGTCGAACCTCGGTACCGCCATCTCGAGTTCGACATGCACTACTCCGATTTTCCCACCCGGCTGTCGTCCGAAGGCGCCCTGGTCGTCCAAATTCCCTATGAGGCAAGCGGAATCGACCTGATTGAGCGGCTCGACGGAATAGTCATCTCTGGTGGGCAGGATGTTCACCCCGAAACACTGGGTATCGACGCCGCGCCCACCGACCCGGACAGTGACCCGCGTCGAGATGCGTATGAGATCGAATTAATATCGGGTGCAGTAGAACTCGGTACTCCACTGCTGGGTGTCTGTCGCGGGATGCAGATGCTGAATGTGGCATTGGGAGGCACGCTCGTGCCTGATCTTCCGACCATAGACATCAACCACAAGTCACCAGGACTGGGCATAGCCGAGGAGACCCACCCCGTACGGATCGCCACTGATTCGACGGTGTTCGAGATATACGGCGCACACGTAGAGGTCAACTCCTTGCACCACCAAGCAGTGGACCGGCTCGGCCCGGGCCTCACTCCCAGCGGGTGGGCTCCGGACGGTGTCGTCGAAGCGGTGGAGATGCGCGGGAGACCGATCGTCGGCGTCCAATGGCATCCGGAATGGCGCCGGAAGGACCCCGTCTTCGCATGGTTGGTCCAGGTCGCTCTCGCGCGAAAGGAAGTGCTCGATGGAGTTGCATGAATACTCGGACATGGACGCCACGGATCTGAAATGTCGACTCGACCGGAAAGAAGTAACCCCTGCTGAAGTGCGCGAAGCCGCACTGGCTGCAATCTCCCACGTCGACACGCACCTCGGTGCCACCGTCGGTCCTCCACTCGACCCACCACCGACGTATTCCACATCCGGTCCTTTCAGCGGAGTTCCGTTCGCGCTCAAAGATCTCCTGTGCACTGCGGCGGGGATAGCGAACGAGAACGGTAGCGCAGCAACCGCAGGCTATATCGCCACACGTGACTCCGATCTGATGGCTAGGTGGCGCGCTGCCGGACTGTCCGTGACCTGTCGCACTGCCACACCAGAATTCGGATTCAGCGCAACGACGGAATCGGCAGTGAACGGTCCTACCCGCAACCCCTGGAACCCACAGCGGGTCGCCGGTGGATCCAGCGGTGGCTCCGCGGCGCTCGTTGCCGCCGGGGCCTTGCCGTGGGCGCACGCCAACGACGCCGGCGGATCCATAAGAATCCCTGCCGCACTGTGCGGGGTGGTGGGACTCAAACCGACCCGCGGGCTCGTTCCACCCGGCCCGGATTCGGATGAACCGCTCTTCGGCCTCACGACTGAGTTCGCGGTCACCCGGACAGTTCGCGACGCCGCCGCGTTGATGGACGTAGTGCACGGCAGCGCACCGGGGGACCGGTACTTTCAGCCGCGTCGAAGCCCCGGCCACTACAGCCGAGCAGTCGGCCGGCGACCGAAAGGCCTCCGGATCGCTGTGTCGACCGAATCACCTGGCAGTCGTCACGCTGCGGACCCCGCCGTGACAGCCGAGGTGATGCGCATCGCGCGCTTGCTCGAACAGTTCGGCGGCCACGTCGAGAATGCGGCACCAGATGTTGACCCCGAACTGTTTCGGGATCTCAATCTCACTTTCTGGTCTGCGTCGATCGCAGAGTCCATGCGCGCACTGACCGGAGTACGCGCCATCGAGGACATGTACTCCTTGCTGGAGAGCTCGACTGCCGCCATGGTTCGTCACGGATTCACCGTGGAATGGGCGGACATCGCCCGCGCCCGCCGCTACCAGAATCACCTGACCCGTGGCACGGCGAGCTTCTTCGAATTCTTCGACCTCACTCTCACGCCCACCACACCGACGACCGCCTGGCACGTCGGCGAACTCGACTCCAACCGGCGGGGTATCACCGCCGGCGAGTGGGTGGACACCTTGGCGAAGTACTCGCCCTTTACTGCCATCTACAACGTCACGGGCCAACCGGCTATCTCCATCCCCACAGGAATGTGTGACGGACTGCCGATCGGAGTGCAGCTCGCCGCAGCTCCCGGCCGTGACGATCTGTTGCTTGCCGTGGCCGCGCAACTCGAGGAAGCCGTCCCATGGGCAGGCCGCGTCCCACCGATTCATGCCGGCAAGCCGCTCCTCCCAGAAACGGAAAAAATGCCGACCCTCTACTCGGAAACGGAACGCACATGAACACCCGCGAGGAATGGACACGATTCGCGACGTCAATCGAAGCGCCATCGGCTATGTGGCTGAACGGTCAATGGTTCAACGGTGACGGGAGTGAGCGCCACCATGTCTTATCCCCGCATGACGACACCGTCGTAACCAGTGTCCCGCTGGCCACTCACGCCGACGTCGACAGAGCCGTCGAAGGTGCTCGCGCGGCGTTTCTCGATGGCCGGTGGGCGAGGATCAGTGCGCGCGAGCGTGGTGCGGTACTGCAGCGGTGGGCAGAGCTCGTCTACGAGCACCGCGACGAACTCGCTGCGCTCATCACACTCGAGATGGGTAAGCCGATCCAGATGGCACGTGATATCGAGCTGCGCGCCGTCGAGAACACCTTCTGCTGGTATGGAGAACTGGCTGACAAACTCTACGACGAGTCGCCACGCGGCCTGATCGATGCGGTCGCGTTGGTGAGCCGTGAGCCGGTGGGGGTGGTCGCGGCGATCACCCCATGGAACTTCCCACTCACTCTCAGTAGTTGGAAAATCGCCCCTGCGTTGCTTGCAGGCAACAGCATGGTCATCAAGCCCGCTACACAGTCACCGTTGTCCTTGCTTCGCTTGGCTCAGCTGGGTTCGGCTGCAGGACTTCCCGACGGCGTGCTGCAAGTTGTCACAGGTAGCGGTGGACAGGCCGGAGCTGCCCTTGCTCGCCACAACGGCGTCGACTGTCTCACCTTCACCGGATCACCGGACGTCGGCAAACAGCTGCTGATCTACGCGGGTGAGTCGAATGCGAAACCCGTGCATCTCGAACTCGGCGGCAAGAGCCCACAGTTGGTATTCGCCGATGCTCCGGACCTCGCCGTTGCAGCGCGCACCGTGGCGTGGGCAATTACCTTCAACGCCGGACAGATGTGCACTGCAGGTGCTCGCTTGTTGGTCGAGGAAACGATCGCGGATCAATTCCTCGCCGAGGTCGTTTCGGAAATCAAGCGCTGCACTGTCGGTGACCCTTTCGATCCCGATACCCACATCGGGCCCGTCGCGAGTCGGGCGCATCGCGCGGACGTCCTCGAACACGCGAGAACTGCTCACACAGAAGGCGCAACGCTCGCCCACGGTTCGCTGCAGGAACGAGCAGGTTCGGGGGCGTACCTGGATCCGATCGTGTTCACCGATGTTCAGGCCGAGCACCGCCTGTTCCTCGAAGAGGTTTTCGGACCGATCCTCGCAGTCACCCGTTTCACTGACGACGCTGACGCCGTCAGGTTGGCTAACGCCACACCGTTCGGTCTCGGAGCGGGGGTGTGGACGTCGAATCTCACACGAGCCCACCGGCTCACGCGCGAAATCGACGCAGGTCTTGTCTGGGTGAACTGCTACGAGGAAGGGGATCTCTCCGTCCCCTTCGGCGGTCGCAAACTCTCAGGCCACAGTGTGGACAAGAGCATCCATGCACTCGACAAATTCACGTCGACGAAGTCGACGTGGATCCATCTCTGAACAAAGGCACAGCACATGTCATCACGGGTCAACGACGGCCACATCGCGATCATCGGAACCGGGTTTTCCGGGCTGTGCATGGCGATCGAACTGAAGAAGAAGGGCATCGACGACTTCGTCCTGTACGAACGCGCCGACGATGTCGGCGGAACCTGGCGCGACAACACATACCCAGGGGCAGCCTGCGATGTGCCCAGCGTGTTGTATTCCTACTCCTTCGCTCAGAACCCGAACTGGACCCGTATCTTCCCGCCATGGTCGGAACTGCTCGACTATCTCAGATCTGTTGCTGCGCAGTATGATTTGCTGCCGCACATCCGCTTCGGTGTCGAGGTCTCCGAAATGCGGTTCGACGAGGACCGGCTCCGGTGGAACATCCAGTTCGCATCCGGCGAATCAGTGACGGCTGCCGTTGTCGTCAACGGCTCAGGGGGCTTGAGTAATCCGTACATCCCGCAGCTACCCGGACTGGAATCATTCGAGGGTGCCGCATTCCACTCCGCCAAGTGGCGACATGACCTCGACATGTCGGGAAGGCGTGTCGCGGTGATAGGTTCCGGCGCCAGTGCGATCCAGTTCGTCCCCGAAATCGCCCCGCACACCGAGACCCTGCATGTGTTTCAGCGATCACCCAACTGGGTCATGCCACGTGGTGATGCCGCGCTGTCGCCCGCCACCCGCGAAAGATTCTCACGGCGTCCTTATCGTCAACGGTGGCTGCGATGGCGGACCTACTGGGCATTCGAAAAGCTCGCCAGCGCCTTCCTCGGAAATCGCAAACTCGTCGAACAGTACCGATCCCAGGCGCTCGCCAATCTTCAACAGCAGGTGCCGGATTCGGACTTGAGGCAGAAGGTCACCCCAGATTACGATCCCGGCTGTAAACGTCGCTTGATATCCGACGACTGGTACCCCGCGCTGCAACGGGAAAATGTGCACTTGAACACCTCGGGGGTTTCCGAGATCCGCCCGCATTCGATCATTGACTCAGAGGGAGCGGAACACGAAGTCGACACCCTGATCTTCGCGACCGGATTCCAGGCAACCAGCTTCCTGGCACCGATGAAAGTATTCGGCCGCGAAGGAGTCGAACTCTCCGACAGTTGGCGCGAGGGCGCCGCAACAAAGCTCGGGCTTGCATCCGCCGCGTTCCCGAACCTGTGGTTCCTCAACGGCCCGAATACCGGTCTCGGTCACAACTCGATCATCTTCATGATCGAAGCACAAGCCAGATACATCGCTTCGGCAGTGCAGTACATGCGCCGAAAAAGTATCTCTGCCCTCGAACTCGATCGCACCGTCCAGACAGGCAGCTACGCCGCCACCCAAGAACGCATGCGCCGAACTGTATGGGCATCGGGTGGCTGCGACAGCTGGTATCAATCCGCTGACGGTCGAATCGACACCCTGTGGCCGGCCAGCACAATCGAATACTGGTTGCGCACAAGGCTATTCCGCAAGTCCGACTTCCGTGCACTGACGACAGGCAAAGGATGAACAACATGGACGTATCAATACTCGGCACCGGCTTGATGGGAACAGCTCTCGCTCAGGCGCTCATACGTAGCGGGACAAAGGTGACGGTGTGGAATCGAACCGCCGACAGAGCGTTACCCCTCGCTGCGGCTGGAGCTACAGTCGCCGAATCTCCACAATCTGCGATTGCGGCCAGCCCGCTAATCGTCATCAGTCTCCTGAACTACGAGATCGCCAAAGATGTCGTTACAGAAGCAGATTCGATTGCCGGAAAAATCATCGTCAACACCGCAACCGGTACGCCGGAGGAAGCGAACCAGTTCGCCGAGTGGATCGCAGGGCGAGGCGCTCGGTACCTCGACGGAGCCATAGCTGCATACCCGGAGGACATCGGAACCGAAAGTTCAGGGATCAACTATTCCGGAGACGAGGACGTGTGGGAGGGCGTCCAGAGCCTTCTGACACCCATCGCCGCCCAATCACGATATGTCGGAGCCCGTCCCGGTGCCGCCAACGTGATCGACGCGGCCATGGCAGGCGCATTCTTCAACGTCGCGCTCGGTGCCTTCCACGAAGCAGCAGCGTACGTGCGGTCCGAGGACGTCGCGATCGCGGAGATGCGCCACAGTTTGCACCTGTGGACCGACAAACTTCTCGAACTCCTTCACGAAGCGCTCAAAGCGTTCGAATCCGGAGAGTACGAGACCGATCAGGCAACCTTGAACGTATACGCAGCCGCAGTAGAAGCCTGGCAACAATCGATGCAGCGAGCAGGCCAACGCGCCGCTCTGATGACGGCGAATCTCGACAACTTGCAACGTGCATGCGCAGCCGGGCACGGGGACAAGGGCATCTTCGCCCAAATCGAAACACTCTCCGCCAACCCTCAATCCGCAATCTAAGGAGACATCAATGACAACCATGGCCAATCACCTCACCGCCCTGCCCTCGACAACAACAGTCGACGAGATCGTCGACGTGATCCACCGCGACGGCGGTGTCATCGTCGAAGATTTCCTCGACACCCCCCAGCTCGACGAGCTGCGCGCCCAACTTGGCCCCGTCCTTGAAAGCACCGGCTACGGAGAAGACGAATTCTTCGCCGGAACCCAAACGCGAAGAGCAGGAGGGCTGTTCGGTCGGATCGACCTCATGCCCCAGATCGCGCTCCACCCGCTCTACTACGGGGCCGCCAAGAAGATCCTTCAGGTGCCCCTGTCCGTCTGGGTCGGAGACGACCAGATCGAAATCACGCCTGATATCCAGATCGGTGTCACTCAGGCAATCGAAATCCACCCAGGGCAGGGTGCCCAGCGTCTCCATCGAGACGACACGAGCTTTCTGTGGCGCCACCCCGACTACGGACGCGAGGGCCGACTGCAGATCATGGTGGCGGTCAGCGATTTCACAGCAGAAAACGGCGGCACCCTCGTCATACCCGGAAGCCATCGGTGGGACGACCAACGAGGCCCGAAACAAGCCGAAGCGGCGCCGACCGTGATGCGGGCCGGTGCTGCCCTCATCTGGACCGGTTCTACGTACCACGGCGGTGGTAACAACTCGTCCGAGGCGCCACGGACCGGCTTGACGATGGCATTCGACCTCGCCTGCTTACGTCAGGAAGAGAACCAATACCTGTCAATCCCGCGTGAAAAACTGCTTGATCTTTCCGAAGAGGTACAGCGACTGCTCGGCTGGGGGTCCGGAGCGAACCTGATGGGTTACGTCGAACGGGGCGGTCAGATGATCGACGCACACGTTCTCCTCGAAAACGGCGCCGTCGAACTCCCGACTGCCCGCTGAACCCTCGATCCTGCACGTCGCTTGCCACCCGCAACCCAACTCGCACAGTAGTTTCTGGGTTTCGAATCGAGAAACATATCCGTCATGGGCGTACTCCAGCTGATTCACCTTGACATCGTGTGTCTCAGGTCAGGACTAGGCAATTGCCTAGTCCTGACCAAGGGTGCAGTGTTCGTACCGCGTGAGCTACCGGTTCTTGAAGAACGAGACGTCGTCGTTGCCGATGAGGTCAGGGACCGTCCAGCCGTCGAGGTCGTATTCACTCAGGCACTGCTCGGCCAGTCCCTTCATGGAACTTGCGTGTCCACGATTCTGGGCTGCGAACAGCAGTTCCGCTTTGACGTTCTCGTGATTGCCGGAGTAGTTGCGCTCGTAGAGCTCGTGGCGCCCGCCGAACTCGGTGCCGATCGAATCCCACAGAGCCTTCATGACTTTCACCCGGTCGACGGCGGTGATGCCGTCCGAACCACGAACGTACTTGTCGAGGTACGGGCGTACGTCCGGGCTCTTGAAGTCGAGTGAACTCGAGGGCAGGTAGATCAGGCCTGACGCCACGTCCTGTTCGATGATCTCCTTGATCCGCGGGTACCCCTGGATCATGAACATTCGATAGGTGAGGCCGTACTCGAGCTTCGGGATCACCGAATCGCCGACCCACTGTTCGGGATCGCGTGCCATCGATTCGGTCAACGACCAGAAGAGGTTTCGCCACCCGATCACCTCGCCGACACGGGTCTGAACTCCGCGGAAGCCGCCGGCGCCGGTGGCTTCGAGTGCTTTCATCAACAGGCCGGCGATGAAGTCGAGCTTGACGGCCAGGCGAGTGCAGCCCTGAAAGGTGAAGCGCGGCAGGAAACCCGATTGAGGGAAGAATGCGTTGATCCGGTCGACGTCGCCGTACATGAAGACGTTCTCCCATGGAACCAACACCTTGTCGAAGACGAAGATGGTGTCGTTCTCGTCCATGCGGCTCGACAGCGGGTAATCGAACGGACTGCCCATCACCGCAGCATGTTCGGTGTACGAGGTGCGGCAGATCAGCTTCACACCCGGGGCGTCCATCGGTACCGTGCAGATCAAGGCGAACTGCTTCTTCTTGATCGGCAGACCGTAGTGAGCGATGAAGTTGTAGTTCGTGATCGCCGATCCGGTGGCGACCACCTTGGCGCCGCTGACGATCAAACCGGCGTCGGTTTCCTTCTCCACCTTCATGAAGACGTCGCCGACTTCGTCCGGTGGAAGTTGGCGATCCACCGGGGGATTGATGATCGCGTGGTTCCAGTACAGAACCTTCTCCTGCGATTCGCGGTACCAGCGCTCGGCGTTGTCCTGGAACGGTGCGTACAACTCCTTGTTGGCGTGGAGGGTTCCCAGGAAACTTGCCTTGTAGTCGGGGGAGCGGCCCATCCAGCCGTAGGTCATACGTGCCCACGTCGCGATGGCGTCGCGTTCCTTGAGCAGATCAGCCGAGGACGTCGGAGTGCGGAAGAACGGCATGGTGACACCGCCGTTGCCCGTGTCCGTCGGAACGGTCAAGGCGTCCACGTGCTCGCCCGTGTGCAGAGCGTCGTACAGCCTTGCGGTCATGCGGATCGGATTCCGGAACGCGGGGTGCGTCGTGACGTCCTTGACGCGATCACCGTGAAGCCAGATCTCGCGACCGTCCTGCAGGCTCGAGATGTACTCGTCACCCGTCATCGGCCGGGTGGCGAAGTTCTTCGTGCGGTTGGCTTCGCTGTCGGCGGCCGGATTGACCTGTGGCGCTCCGGAATCTGCGGGGTCGACGCCGGTGGGAGGGATTTCGGTGGTCGTCATGGCAAAGCCTTTCAGATCGTTTGGGGTGCGGGCTGAAGATGAATCGGGGTGAAGGAAGTGGTGGCGTCGAACCATCCGCTGTGGGGGTCGTCCTGACTGCCGTTCCAGACTGTGGTCGACGAGGTAGCGCCTAGGTCGTGAAAAGTGCTTCGGTAGAACAGAAGCGGATCTTTGCCGCTCGACTGCGCGTCGACGATCTCGCCGATGAAGATGATGTGGTCACCGCCGTCGTACTCCTTCCACGGGACGCACGAGATAGTTGCTGCGGCGCCGTCGAGCAGGGGGGCGGTCGGTCCGTCGATCCACTTCGGTTCGGTGCGCTGCGGTCGGCCGGCAAAATGCATGGCCGTGTCCACTTGGTCGGCGGCAAGGATGTTGACGGCAAACGGCGCGTTGCCGAGGTAGCCGCACGCCTTGGACTTTCGCGTCATCGTGATCTGGCACAGGCGTGGTTCCAGGGAGATTGCCGTGAATGCGGTGACGGTGGCTCCGTGTGGTTGACCGTCGGCATTGGTACAGGTGATGACGGTGACGCCGCTCGCGAATTGGCCGAAGATGCCTCGAAGCTGATTTTGTTCCATGACCGGACCTCCTTGTCGGATGGCTGGTGAGTGAGGGTGCCGCGAAGTGCGGGAGGCGGAGGTGCTGGACGACTCGCGCCGGGAGTGAAGACGAACGTACGGCGAGCGCGGCGTTCGGTCGATCCGTACAGCGCGGTGTCTATCCGGATTGCGCACCCGATCGAAGCCTGTATCCGTTTCCTCTTGGAAGTGACCGGGGACACAGTGTTCAATGATGTTCAGCGCTCATGCTCGGCAATGTGGCTGGTCACGGGTTTGGAAGGTGAAGAAGGACGATGGTCGACTCCATGATCGGTACAGCTCCCCGCGACTGGGACGAGGCGTGTGATGCGGTTTCGGACGCCTATTTTCCGCACACGCTCACGCCGTTGTCACGGCACGCGGCCAGCGGAGTCGGGGTGTGCACCGCCGAGTTGGGACCGCTGAGGATCGCTCATATTCGATGGGGAGCAGACGTCGCGGTCGAATCCGAGCATCCCGGTGCCTACGGGGTGAACATCCCGCTCTCGGGCGAGCTCGAGTCGGTGTTCGCGGGCTCGCACGTGCTCTCGACGGAGGGCGTTGCGACGGTGTGTCCGCCCGACATCACCACAAGAATCACGCGGTGGAGCGCGGACTGCGAAATTGTCGGAGTCCGGATGGACCGTCAGTACCTCGACCGCGAGATGGAGAAGGTACTCGGCCGGCCCGGAATGCACTTGCCTGATCAGGTGGATCTTCGGGGAGACGACGGAGCCAGATGGCTGAAATTTGTTCGCTCACTGTCGGATCAGATACTCGGCCCGGTCGGCGTGCTGCACAACGAACTGGTGGCAGCTCAGCTCTCCGGTGCCGTGGTCACGGCATTCGTCCTCGCTGCAATGCCCGAAAGTGAGGACGCGGTGCGACACGCCAGGCCGCGCATCGTCAAGCGGGTGCTCGACGAGATGCACGACGATCCGGCCCGCGTGTGGACCGCAGCCGAGATGGCCGAGGTGGCGGGCGTCAGCGTACGGAGATTGCAGGAGGGATTTCGGCAGTACGTGGGCCGGAGTCCGTCGGAATGCCTGCTCGACATCCGCCTCGAGCGGGTCCACGCAGATCTGGTGGATGCCGACGACTCGACGACGGTCACCGATGTCGCTGTGAGATGGGGTTTTACGCACACCGGACGATTCGCGTCGTCTTTTCGGCGTAAGTACGGTGTGTTGCCTTCCGAAGTATTGAGAAGTTAGCTCCGGTATCCCATGTCTGCGCTGAGTTGATTCGCCTTCTCGACGAGGAACGGTGCGACGTCGGTGCGGAAAGCTTCCGGGGTTGTCCTGCCTGCCGAGGTCGAACACGCTGCCACGCCGACGACGCTTCCGCCGGCGTCGCGGACGGGGGCGGCGAGGGAAATCAGGCCGTCTTCCAGTTCCTCGGACGTGAGTGCATAACCCTGCTCGCGCACCACTCGAAGTGCGGTGTGGAATGCGCCTTCGTCGGTGATCGTGGTGGGTGTGAGGGCGTCGAACGTGGAGTTCGCGATGACGTTGTCGACGATTTCGGTTGGCGCCCAGGCTAGCAGGGCGCGGCCCATGGAGGTCGCATATGCAGGCACTCTGGTACCGACGCTGACGTTGATGCTCATGATCCGGCGTACGGGTACTCGCGCGGCGTAGACCACGTCGACGCCGTCGAGGACCCCGAGCGACGCCGACTCGTGAGTGTGTTCTGCGATCTCCAGCAGGCGGGGGAGCGCAGCCTCGGTCAGGGCATGCGATGCAGAGAAGTGCTGGCCGATGCTTAGAACGCGCGGGGTGAGCGACCACCGACTGTTGTTGCCGGTGACGTATCCGAGTTTCTGCAGGGTGAGGAGGATACGCCGGACCGCGGGGCGGGAGAGCCCCGTTTCGGCGGCAAGATCTGCGAGCGACGGGTTGGGGTTCTTCTCGTCGAAGGCCATCAGCACAGCGAATCCACGCTCGATGCTCTGGATGTAATCGCGATCGTTCGCGCTCACGAAATGACCTTTCATCTGCAGGTATGCCTGATCAGTGCCCTCGAAGGTTGACAAACCCTGTGACTGGGCGCACAGTACAAGCGTACGCAGAGCGTAACAGATGTACGCAGAGCGTACAACCAGACTTGGGAAGCCGACTCAGCCCAGCAGTACGGCACCCACCCGGTAACAGCCACATACGGCCCCGAGGAGGACCACATGACCACTTCCGAGAGCCCCACCGCAGTAGGTTCGGGCACGGCCGCCACCGACAAGTTCCTCCAGGAACGAGTCAGCGCGGACACCCCGCCCGAGCGCGTCTCGGCCATCGCCAAGGACGTGCTCGAGGCACTCGCCGGCGTCATCGACAAGCACGGCGTCACTTACCCCGAGTACCGCGTCCTCAAGCAGTGGATCATCGACATCGGCCAGTTCGGCGAGTGGCCACTGTGGCTGGACGTCTTCCTCGAGCACAACGTCGAGGAGGTTGCGTACCGCGGCCAGCACGGAACCAAGGGAAGCATCGAGGGCCCGTACTACGTCGCCGACGCCAAGACGTTGCCTGCCAAGTGTGAACTTCCGATGCGTGACAACGAGGTTGGATCGAAGCTGGTCTTCGAGGGCCAGGTTCGCGATCTCGACGGCAAGGGGTTGGGCGGTGCAACCGTCGAACTCTGGCACGCGGACGACGAAGGCTACTACTCCCATTTCGCGCCGCACATCCCCGACGGTAACCTCCGCGGAACGATCGTTGCCGATGATGAGGGGCGCTTCGAGATCACCACGATTCAGCCTGCGCCGTACCAGATCCCGACCGACGGCCCCACCGGCTGGTTCATCGAGAAGGCCGGCTGGCATCCGTGGCGTCCGGCGCACCTGCACCTCATGGTGAAGGCTCCCGGTAAGCGCACGATCACTACCCAGCTCTATTTCAAGGACGGTGAGTGGATCGAGAACGACGTGGCAACTGCCACGAAGCCCGAACTGATTCTCGATCCGAAGCCGGGTGCCGATGGAATCAACCGGGTCACGTACGACTTCGTGCTCGACCCGGCCTGATCCACAACTGTTCGAAAGAAAGTGATTTGATGACAGACCTGTCGATCGTCTCCATCGAGACGACCATCCTCGACGTTCCGCTGGTTCGCCCCCACAAGTTCGCCACCACGTCGATGACGGCGCAGCCGTTGTTGCTGGTCGCGATTCGCACATCCGACGGTGTTATCGGATATGGCGAAGGTGTCGTTCCGGGCGGTCCGTGGTGGGGCGGCGAATCGGTGGAGACGATGCAGGTCATCATCGAGAAGTACATCGCGCCGGTGGTGGTCGGCAGGCGCGTGGATCAGATCACCGCGATCATGGCCGACATCGAAAAAGTTGTTGCCAATGCACGATTCGCGAAGGCCGCCGTCGACGTGGCGTTGCACGACGCCTGGGCACGTAGCCTGGGAGTCCCCGTGCACACGCTCCTCGGCGGGGCTTTCCGCGAGAGTGTCGACGTCACGTGGGCACTGGGTGCTGCGCCGGCGGACGAGATCATCGAAGAAGCTCACGAAAAGCTCGAATCCCGGCTCAATTTCAGCTTCAAACTGAAAATGGGAGCACTCGACCCGGCGGTCGACGTCGCGCGCATCGTCAGCATCGCGCAGGCGCTCGACGGCCACGCCGGCGTCCGCGTCGACGTCAACGCGCGGTGGGATCGTTTCACGGCGCTGCGGTACCTGCCACAACTCGCAGACGGTGGAGTCGAACTGATCGAACAGCCCACTCCGGCAGACCAAATCGAGGTCCTCGCCGAACTCAGCAGGCTACTACCGATTCCGATCATGGCCGACGAGAGTGTGCAGACCCCACACGACGCTCTGGAAATCGCCCGCCGGAGCGCCGCCGATGTCATCGCCCTCAAGACCACCAAGTGTGGTGGCCTCCAGCGCAGCCGCGACATCGTCGCAATTGCCAAGGCCGCCGGTATCGCGTGCCACGGTGCGACGTCCATCGAAGGCCCGATCGGCACCGCCGCTTCGTTGCACTTCGCGTGCGCCGAGCCTGGAATCAACTTCGGAACAGAGCTTTTCGGCCCACTGCTCTTCAGCGAAGAGTTGCTTCAGGAACCCCTGAAGTATTCCGAG
The DNA here is from genome assembly GCF_056401575.1 of Rhodococcus sp. P4_E4. Classification (NCBI taxonomy): domain Bacteria; kingdom Bacillati; phylum Actinomycetota; class Actinomycetes; order Mycobacteriales; family Nocardiaceae; genus Rhodococcus; species Rhodococcus sp. P4_E4. The sequence goes on from NZ_JBFUJB010000011.1 coordinate 39,873, forward strand.
GGTCAGCTGCACCTCCCCGCCGGACCTGGCCTGGGAGTCGAACTCAACATGGACGCCGTCAAAACCTGGACCAGGAACTAGAGGATAGAAGAACATGGCACTCTTTCACGTTCGAATGGACGTCGATATTCCGCGCGACCTGGATCCGGAAGTACGCGCCGATACCGTCGCAACGGAGAAGGCGTACTCGCAAGACCTTCAGCGACAGGGAAAGTGGGTGCATCTGTGGCGAATTGTGGGACAGTTCAGCAACATCAGCATCTTCGACGTCGAGTCGGCTGACGAACTCCATGAGATTCTCTGGAACCTCCCGCTGTTCCCGTACATGACCATCGAGGTCATGCCGTTGACGCAGCACGGATCTTCGATCAAGTAGAGCCTGCGCGGGCGGGCGGGTCAGCGTATTCCGTCGCGGCGCAATGCGACGGACACTGCGGCAGAGCGGGTATCGACGCCGAGCTTGGCGTAGATGTGCCCAAGATGGGTTTTCACCGTCGCTTCGCTGATGAAGAGTGCCTTGCCCAGCTCGCGGTTGGTCATCCCCTCGGCGAGCAGGCTGAGCAGTTCGGACTCACGGGCGGTGAGCGCTTCCTGCGGGCGCTGCATCTGCTGGACAAGACGAGAGGCCACAGTGGGAGAGAGAACGCTGCGCCCGGCTACCGCGCCGCGCACCGCGCCGAAGATCTCGTCGGGCGTTGAGTCCTTGAGTAGGTAACCGATGGCACCGGCGTCGACGGCCCGCACGACGTCGGCGTCGGTGTCATACGTCGTGAAAACCAGTACGGGAACATCGACACCGTCGCTTCGCAAGCGTTTGATCGCTTCTGCACCGTGCATGCCGGTGCCCATGTCCAGATCCATCATCACCAGATCCGGTGAGGCCGACGGTATCGCCGTGGCCGCCCCCTCACCGGACGATGCTTCGCCGACTACTTCGACGTCCGGCTGAGTGTTCAGCAGCGCTCTCAGCCCGGCTCGCACGACCAGATGATCGTCGACGAGGAACACGCGAATGGTGGTGGTCACCGGATCCTCCGTTCGAGAGGGAACTGGGCCGCGACGACGGTGCCGTCTCCCGGTGCACTTTCCACGGTGAACGATCCGCCGAGCTGTGCGATGCGACTTCGCATCGCACGTAGGCCGTATCCACCGTACCGAGAATGGTCGGCGAGCTTTCCCGGATCGAAGCCGACGCCGTCGTCGAAGATGTCCACGGAGATGGAGTCGTCGAGATACGTGATCGTCACGCCCGCCGTTTCGGCGCGAGCGTGGCGGGCGATGTTGGACGACGCGCTCGAGACCACTCGCACGATGGCATGAGCTACGTCCGAGGGCAAGATGACGGCTTCACCGACGGTGCGGATCCGAACGGTCGGGACGAACTGGCGGGCGGCGGCCACGACCAAGGCGTCGAAGTCGCCCGTACCGCCCTTGGCCGGTGCCAGATCGTGGACGAGGTCGCGACTCTGCATCAAGCTCGTTCGGATGTTCTCTGCTGCGGCATCGACATCGGCTTGAGACGGCGAACCCGTTGTATTCCAAGTTTGTTCGGCTGCCTCGAGTCGTAGAAGAGCGCTCGCCAGTCCCTGAGTAACGGTGTCGTGGATTTCGCGCGCGAGGCGCTCTCGCTCAGCGGCAACGCCGGCAGCACGTTCGGTATCTGCCAATGCAGATTGCGCTTCTGCTACCTGACGTAGAAGCCGAAGGCGTTCTCGGGCATCTCGTTCCATCTGCCCGTACGCTGCCGCGACCAGTGCCGCGGTGCACAGAGGTCCGAGCAGTGTCACCAATTCGGCACGACCGGTGACTCGGTAGAACGCGATTCCGGCGAGGACGCCCAGGATCCCGACGAGGGGGTAGGCGATCTTGCTCGGGTACAGACGAATACAGAGGAAGAGAACGGGGAACGCACACCACGCGAAACTCGGCGCAAGCCAGACCAGCGCTGCCCAGGTGCTCAGTACCGGCCACATCCACAGTCGTTGGCGAACCACATCTCGCGAAGACACCGTAGCCATCACGGCGTAGAGCAAGGCGAGGACCACGGCCAGGACGAGTACCACCCCGAACCGACCGCTGGTCCCGTGGACTGTGACGTACCGGACTCCTGACGTGGACAGCAGTACGAAGAACGACGCGTGGATCGCATATGCCAACGGGCCGCGCAGGCCGAGTTCGGCGTCGGCGTTCATGGCTCCGTTACTCATCCCTCGAATATTACGGAGGGTGCCAGGCCGTCGTATCAACCATTCGGATGATATCTACACAACCAGACGGGGCACGGTTCGTCACCCGAGCGCCCGATGTGCGCACCCGCACTCGGACGCGACGCTGTAGTGGACGGTTTCGAACCATTCGACTGAAAGTGTGCCCGACATGAACCACCGCATTTACACACGACTTCCCCGTACGCTCGCTGTCGCCGTTCCGGTTGTCGCAATCCTTGCCAGCGCCGCGTGCTCGACCACCGACACACCGGTGGCGAACGCATCGAGCACGACGTCGATTTCTGCCACGCAGCAGCCTGCTGCGACCGGCGATTCGGCGATTGTCACTCAGAATCGACTCAGCGCCGACGCAGCAGTGAAGGCTGCTGGTGCGGCCCTGGCAAAATGCCGGGCGGACGGGCTCGGATTTGTCACCGTCTCCGTCGTCGACCGTGCGGGAAATGTCATCGCCATGGTGCGCGGCGACAACGCAGCCCAGCACACGGTGGAGGCCTCACGTGAGAAGGCGTACACCTCTGCAGCTTTCGGAGCCGACACCAGTGACCTCTCGCAGCGTACCAAAGGTGAGGGATCGACCATCGCCGACCTCCCCGGCACTCTCTTCCTTGCAGGTGGAGTCACTGTGAAGGCTGGATCCGCGTCGATCGCCGGCATCGGTGTCGGTGGTGCACCGGACGGAATGCAGGACCAAGCGTGTGCTGCAGCAGGTCGTGATGCGATCGCTTCGTCACTCGGCTGAGTGAGCGCATTCAGCGTGCTTCGTGAATTGTGCTTTTCGCCACCTGGATTCGCTCGGCACGACGGTTGTCCGATTGTTGCGATGACCTCGACTTTGTAACACCGGAGCCCCCGGAAAGGGACAAACACGTCGACAGTGGAACCGACGATGCACTTACCGAAGCGAGTTTCTTGATGCGCAGTTTCGGGGAAAGACACAACCTTGCAGAGAATCAGATTCAGGTTGCCCGAACGCAATACACGGCGGGTACGGGTGCTCGTAGCGGCGTTGCTGTCGATCTTCCTCCTCGGCGGCATGTTCGGTCCGACCGCCGTGAGCGCTACTCCGGCGCATACGGCGCCATGGGGTGGTTACGACGAGTTGTGGGTCCCGTCTTCGATGGGAAACATCAAGGTTCAGGTGCAGTGGGCCGCGCGGGGCGGCAACGCCGCGTTGTACCTACTTGACGGTCTTCGCGCGCAAAACGACAGGAATGCTTGGAGTTTCGAAACCAACGCACTCGATCAGTACCGCAACGACAACATCACGTTGGTGATGCCGGTCGGCGGTGAGTCGAGTTTCTACACGGACTGGTACGCGCCGTCCAATTTCAATGCTCAGCCCATAACGTACAGGTGGGAAACATTTCTCACACGCGAGCTTCCGGACTTCCTTGCAGGGTATGGTGTTTCACCAACCAACAATGCGATCATCGGGTTGTCGATGGGCGGCAGTGCCGCGTTGAACCTGGCGGGGCATCATCGGGATCAGTTCAAGTTCGCGGGCTCGCTGTCCGGCTACATCAATATCTCGGGCCCGGGTATGCGTGAGGCGATCCGCGTAGCCATGTTCGACGCCGGCCGGTACAACGTCGATTCGATGTGGGGCCCGCCGTGGTCATCCGGGTGGCTTCGCAACGACCCGTTCGTCAACGCGGAATCGCTTCGCGGACTGTCGATGTACATTTCGTCGTCCAACGGCATCCCGGGACCGTACGATCATCCGTCTGCGCCGATCGATTACTTCCACACGGCGACGGGTATGGGGCTGGAGGCGCTCTCGTGGGTGCATGCGCGTGCATTCGAAATTCGTCTGAAATCCATGGGAATCCCAGCGACGTACAGCTTTCCGCCCGCCGGGATTCACTCCTGGCCGTATTGGTCTGCTGAATTGTGGATGGCCAGAGGACAAATTCTCGACACCATGAACGCCTGGTGACGCAGATGTGAGGATCTCTCCGGACTGGCGTATGCGTCAAGTCCGGAGAGAACTCGCTCAGAAGGTGATGATTCCGCGCAGGTTGCGACCGGCATGCATGTCGGCGAAACCGTCGTTGATCTGGTCGAGGCTGTACCGGTTGGTGATCAGTCCGTCGAGTTCGAGCTTGCCGCTGGTATAGAGATCGATCATCCAGGGAATGTCGGCAGTGGGATTGGATGCGCCGAACAACGATCCTTGAATTCTCTTCTGGTACAAGGTGAGTTCCATCAGGCTCACGGGAATGCCGATGTCCGTCATCTTCCCGAGGCCGGTGACGACGCAAGTTCCTGCCTTGCGGATTGACGAGAACGCCTGCGCGACATGTTCTCCGGTGGTGACGCCGACGGTGACGATGGCGGAATCCGCGCCCTGGCCGTTGGTGAACGAGCGCGCGATGTCCGTGGCTTCCTCCATGGTGGCCACGGCATGGGTCGCCCCCAATTTCAATGCACTGTCGCGCTTGAACGCAACCGGGTCCACCGCGATCACGTGGGCGGCGCCGGCATGCGAGGCGCCCTGTACCGCGTTGATTCCGATTCCGCCGACTCCCATGACGATGACGGTCTGCCCGGGGTACACCTGAGCGGAGTTGACCGCGGCGCCCCAACCGGTTCCGACGCCGCAGCCGAGCAGACACAAAGCGTCGAGCGGCACGTGCTTGTCGACTTTCACGGCCGAGAGAGTGCTGACCGTGGTGTATTCACTGAAGGTGGACAGGCCGCAGGTTTGTGCGACTGGCTGACCGTCGAGAGACATTCTGTAACTAGAGGTTTCGCCGGGCCTGCTGCCGGTCATGATGGCAGCACCGTTGTCGCAGAGGTTCTGGATTCCGCTTGCGCACCAACGGCAGCGGCCGCAGGCGGCGAGGAACGAGAACACGACATGATCGCCCTCGGACCATCCTTCGGTGTTCGGCCCGACCTCGACGACGATTCCGGCGCCTTCGTGTCCGCCGCAGATGGGATAGCGGCCGACTCCGTGGTCGCCGCTGGCGATGTGATCGTCCGAGTGGCACAGGCCGGAGGCGACCATCTTGACAGTGAGTTCGCCGCTGCGGGGTGAATCGAGTTCGAGGTCGACCACCTCGTATGTGCCTGGTGCTTGGCGAATGACGGCTCCACGAGTGCGCAAGTTGTCTCCTGAGGTGAGAGTTGTTCTTCGGCTACCTCAGTTGTCTACTCGAGAGTTCAGGACGGGCTCGAGGCCCATCTCACTGATCGGACGTTTCGTATTTTTCGGATTCGTCCGGGGTTCGTCCCAAGATGGCGAGTTGCAGTTCGGTGAGCAGTCGTGTGTCCGGCTCGTCCAACGAAATGCCCATGATCTGTTCAGCGCGCCGAATGCGGTAGCGCAGCGTGTTCGGATGTACTTTCAGAGACGAGGCGGCCTTCTTCACATCCCCGAAAGCTGTCAGGTAGGCCGTGAGCGTGAACTGCATGTCAGAGGTGTTCTTGTCGTCGTAGGAGACGAGTCTGTCGATACGAGGGTCTCGCAATCGCTCGTGATCAGCAACGAGGTCGAGTATCTCGCCCAGCAATACCGCGGTGCGTGACGCCGCGAGTGTGGTGACCTTCGAGGTTTCGTGATCATCGGTGGTATCGAGCACGCGGTCCACCTCTCGACGCGCCTCGGGTACGCCGTGCAACCGCGCGATCGGGACCGCGACTGCGGCGCGCACGCTGATGCCTGCACGGTCCTCGACTACCCGCACGGTGTCGTAAGCCCAGTCGCTGACAGCGACCTCGTGGTCGGCCTGAGGGAACAATACGTAGATCCGGTTGTCGATGATCGTCGTGACCGCGTCGCTGCGGAATGCGCTGGCGCGCAGGCGCAAGGCGTTGGTGATTCGATCGAGATTCGATCCGGGCGAGAGTGATGTCGCAAATCCGATGACCGCAGACGGTCCGTCGGTGTTGATGCCGAAAGAACCGGCCAGCGAGTGCATGTCGACCCCGCCGGAGCGAACGCCGAACAGCCTTTGCACTTGGGCATTCTCGCGGCTGGAGGCGTCCAAGGTCCGCATGAGAATGCGTGCGGCGACTGCCGCTGCACCCCGCAATACCGCTTGGGCGTCGTGGGAAAGAGGTCCAGACGCGCGCTGCACCCAGATGCTGCCGAGATTGTGTTGGTGTGCAACAGAACCCGTCGGCGCTGACAGGTCCGGGCGGGTGATGCTCACAGCCAGCCTCTGCGCGGCTCCGATGCTCGGCTCGGAGGGCAGACTGATGACCTCGTCCGATCGCCTGAGATGCTCGAACACGCCTCTGCTCTCTATCCATTCGGTGTATTCGATCGGCCACTCCCGGCCGAGTATGGAGAGCTGACGGAGTTCGTCTTCGCCTTCGTGAGCAGAGGAATATGCGATGACATGGAGTGCCGTGTCGTCGATCGTCACGAGTCCGCCAGTCAATTCGGCGATCGTTTCCGAGAGCGCGAACAGATCCGAATCACCTTCGGCCACAGCTCCCGCGACGGCCCGCGAACGGTACATGCTCTGTGTCAGAAGCCGTAGTACGAGCGAATAGACGTGCCCGGAACTAGCCTGCGGATGTACCGCGGCCACTGCGATCCCGATGTTACGTGCGGCGGTGAGAACCGTCGTCGCCTCGCGCGCATTCTTGACGAGCAGAAGCTTCGGGCGACGCCTCGCCGGCCTGCCTTCGAACTTTCGCAGCCACTGCGTCAACGTCGATTCGGGCACCCCTACGGGGAGGTAGATGTCGGAGATCGCACCACGGCTGTCGGTGCCGTCGATATCGGAGGACTCGACGAGGGCGATCGAACGGATTTCGACATCGAGTCCATCCGGGCTTTCCAGAAGTTCGATCACGGACTTGTCCGTGGAATGCATGAGGGCGCCGAGGGTGGTGCCGACACTCGGCCCGTTATTCCTCGGACCTGTCGACGCTTGCGGGAGGGCTACAGAAAGTGGCTGCACATTTGCTCCTCGGCCGGTGGGTCATTACAGGCTAACCCCGACAGACGAAATGCAGAATAAGGAAATAGGGGACAAATTTATTCGTCAGGCATGGTGATGCCGAGTTCCTGCACCTTTTCGGCGACTGCCTCTGGAAAAACGTTCTTGAACAGATAAAGGTCTTGTCCGATCACCCAACCAGGTGCCAACGCCGTCGCATATCGCTCGAAGTATCCGAGTTGTTTACCGAAAAGAACCAATTCCTCGGGACTCGCAACACCCCACTGCTTGCCCAATTGAATCAGTGCCATGATCAATTCACTGAGCTTGAGTTCACCGAGGTCACGGCCGAGAATCGGGGCCAGGGCCGTTGCGACCTGCATGCCGAGCTGATCGTCGTCGACTTCGTAGTCGGTTGCATATCCCAAGGATCGAATTCCGCGGGCGACACGGGCGAAATCACCGTCGATGAGGGTGGCTCGGAACATGTCGGAAAGGATGGATCTCCATGTCTCGGGAAGGACGCCGACGATGCCGAAGTCGAGCATCGCTATCCGGCCGTCGTCGAGGACCCACAAATTTCCCGCATGGACATCTCCGTGGAACGGACCGTGAACGATGACTGATTCGAGCCAGACCTTCACTCCGCGCCGGATCAGCATGCGGGCTTCGTCGATGCCGTCCGGACCGGCGACGAACCGATCCAGTGGAACGCCGCGCATGCGTTCCATACAGATGACGCGGGGACCACAGTAGTCCCAGTACACCTCCGGTGTCGTGACTCCTTTGTTGTCACCGAATGCGCTGATGTTGTTCCGGAATGTGGTTTGCCGGTCGGCCTCGACCGCGCTGTTCAATTCCGTCATCGTTGCATTGTGCAGATCGCGAATGATGGCGGTGGCATTGGCAATTCGAAGGAACTCGACAAACTTCTCGAGGATGTTCGCACCCCAGTACGCCGCCCGCAGGTCGATCAGCATCCGCGCATAGATGTCCGGACGCTGGATCTTGATGACCGCCTCTCGGCCGTCGTGCAGAACGCACGCGTGTACCTGCGCTACCGATGCGGCCGCGAGAGGTACGTCGTCGAATTTCGCGAACAGGTCGTCCACGGAGTAACCGAGGTCCTTCTGCACGACGCTTCTGGCCTGCTCGGCCGGGAAAGACGGAACATCGTCGAGGCAGCGTAGGCATGCATTGGCGACGGGGGCCGGGAACAGGCCGGACGACGACGCGACCAGTTGGCCGAGCTTGACGAAGGTGGGCCCCAGCGCGATGAAGCCGTCGACCATCCCGTCGGAAGCAGCGTCTGCCCAGGTGCGTCCACGCTTGCGGAAAGGCCACACGATCAGTGCCAGCATGATCGACGTGGACAACACGACGGCGATGATCGCGGAACGCCACAACTGGGCGAGGCCGAAGCGTTCGAGGTCCGGCATGCGGACTTCGAGGGCAGTGGCGGGCACTCCTGACGAGTACGGCCCGACAGGTCGCGTTGGATCCAGCACAGCTCTCCCTCGTTCAACGAGCGCATCCAGCATTTTGCCGTGAGATCACTTGCGCGACCCCTTCCGTTAGTCAGTATGCCAAGTCACACATAACTGCCGGAACCGCCTACGCGTTCAGCCTACGATCGGTGAATGCGTGAGCACTTGATCCCGATCGGCGAGGTTGCAAAATCGTTCGGAATCGCGGCGTCGACCTTGCGATATTACGAGGACGAAGGACTGCTGTCCGCGCGGTCGCGAACTGGCGGCAAACGCTGGTACGGGCAGGGTGAGCTGCGACGGCTGGCATTGATCCGGATGTACGCCGAGACGGGAATGTCCTTGGAGCAGGTGCGGTCCTTCATCGAAACCGATACCACGTCCGAGCAGTTCTCCACGGTTCTCGCAGATCAAGTGTCGACGCTCGAGGCACAGATCTCCGCAGCCAACCGAGCGAAACTGATACTCGAGCATCACCTGACGTGTCGGCAAGAGCGTCCGATGCAGTGCCCGTGGTTGCTCGAGCAGCTCGACATTCGTGTCGAAGCGGCGCTTGACTTCAAGTTGACTTGAACCTTCATAGTTAGGGCGTACTTACCGCCCTACCCGGAGGTTGACCATGTCGGCACGACGATGGCTGCCGCTCATCGCCGCATGCATCGGAACTTTCCTGTTACTGACGTACGCCACGATCACAACGATCGCGGTGCCGGCCATCGCAGTCGGTTTGGACGGCAGTACGGGCGCGATGTCATGGGTCGTCGACGCCTACACGCTGGCTCTTGCCGCGCTTCTTGTGGGCATGGGCGCACTCGGCGATGCGTGGGGACGCAAACGCCTCTACATCTGCGGACTGGTCGTGTTCCTGGTTGCAACGGCCGTGTGCGCGATTGCTCCGGACGTCACGGTTCTGGTCGTTGCTCGCGGCGCGCAAGGAATTGCCGGTGCGGCGATGTTCGCGACACTCCTGCCTCTGCTCGGCGACGCATATTCGGGCCGCGATCGGCACGTGGCTTTTGCCGCGTGGGGTGCCGTCGCTGGATTGGCGGCGGGAATCGGCAATGTTGCAGGAGGGCTGCTGACGCAGTTCTTCGACTGGCGTGCGGTCTTCTATTCCGGAATCCCCGTGGCCGCAGTGGCGCTCGCAATGGCTGTGTTCTGTTTCGCCGACAGTGAGCGCGGCGACGACAACATCGACTGGGCCGGAATCGTTTTGTTCACCCTCGCTGCCGTTGCCGCGGTTCTCGGCGTGACGTGGGGCGGCGACATCGGGTGGGCTTCGTCGTCGACAGCTCTTGCCTTCCTGATCGCAATCGGTGCGCTGACGGCGTTTGTGTTCTGGCAGTGTCGAGGCAGCAGTCCGATGCTCGATCCGGCATTGTTCCGATCCCTGAAATTCGACGGCGTCCTCGTCGCTGCTTTCGGGTACTACCTCGCGGCCTACGGCCCGCTCGTAGTCCTTTCACTGTGGCTGCAGAACGGGCTGGAACTGTCGGCATCGGCGGCCGCACTCGTGCTCTCGATTCAACCGCTCGCTTTTGTCTTCGTATCGGCCTTGTGTGGATCACGGCTTCAGCGAGTCGACCTTCGACTGTCGCTCGGATTCGGGACGATCCTTTGCGGAATCGGTTGCGTGGCCATGCTGTACGTTCTCGCCGAGCCGGTCTGGCCCGCACTGATCGCCGGGCTGATTCTGACCGGTGTCGGTTCGGCGATGGTGTCGCCGGTGCTGCCGGGTGCCGCGATGTCGGACGCCCCGGCAGAGCGCGCCGGGACGGCTTCGGCAACAGCCAACTCGTCGCGTCAACTCGGGCTTGCCGTCGGAATTGCGTTGTGCGGCTCGCTCTTCGTCGGTCCGGACGAGTTCGCCTTGCTGTGGCCGTTGGTCTTCTGTGCCGGCGTCGGAATGCTCACGGGTTTGGTGTCGATCCTTCTCTTTTCTCGTTCGTCAACTCCTGCAACAGTTCAACCAATCGCCGAAAGGGCACACACATGACCACGCTGTTCACTCCACGACCGCACCGGCGTATCGAGATGGACTGGAATCGCCGCAGGTTCCTCGGCGCTGCAGCAGGATTGGCTGCTGCGCTGGCAGCGGCCGGTTGCTCGCGTTCGGACGCAGACGCCGGGGGCGAAGGCGATGCAGGCTGGTCCTTCACCGATGATCGCGGCAATCTGATCGAATTGGATTCACCACCAAGGAGATTTGTCACCTACACCGGTATCGCGGGTGCTCTGTGGGATTACGGACTGGTGCCTGTCGGAGTTTTCGGGGCACTGACACGATCGCCGGGATCAACGGACACCAGCATCTCCGGCAATTTGGATTTCTCGAAGACCGAGATGGTCGGGCAGCTCTGGGGACAAGTGGAACTCGAGAAGATCGCTGCGCTGGAGCCGGACGTCGTCATAGTCCCTCAGCTGCGTGGTTCGGCACTACTCGACGAGGCGAACTTGGATGCGGTGAAAGGCTTGTCGACAGTACTGTTCGTGGAAACGGCAGCAGGAACCATCGACCGAGCCGTGCAAGAGATCGTGGAACTGGCCGTGGAAGTCGGGGCGGACCAGGATATGGAGGCTCAGCGAAAAGACTACGACGCTGCGCGTGCACGGATCTCCGAAGTTGCTTCTTCGCTGAATAATTCACAGGTTTTGTTCGCGTCCGCAGATCCGGACACGATTCGTGTCAGTCGTTCGGGCTTCCCGATCCTCGCAGATCTGGCGGGATTGGGCCTTGCCGTCGTCGATCCGGCCGAGGGGTCGTCGGTCTACGTCGAGAAACTGGCTTGGGAGATGGCGGACCACTATCCGGCCGACATGATCTTCCTCGACGATCGCCCGTCCAGTTTGCAACTGGATACGCTCGGAACCAATCCTGCGTGGTCCAACTTGTCCGCGGTGAAGGCGGGGAAGATCGGGACCTGGAATCCGGAACCCGTGCTCAGTTATGCCGGGATCGCCCGTACGTACAACGATCTGGCTGAGCAGCTGCTGGCATTCTCACATTCCTGACCGCCGCGTCGTCTACGACGTATGGACCTCTTCACCGATCTGTCTCCTCGAGTTGATTCCCTCGATTGGCCTGCGCTGATCGAGGGAATCGACTCCAGTGGGTGTGCCCAGACGACGCCGATACTCGACGAGTCGGAATGTCGCGAAATTGCTTCCTGGTACTCGGAGGTCGACCGGTTCCGGAGCACCGTCGACATGGCTCGATACCGCTTCGGCCAAGGGGAGTACCGGTACTTCGGTGATCCCGTACCGGAGCCGATCACGGCTATGCGATCCGCCTTCTACCGACACCTCCTGCCCGTGGCGCGGGAGTGGGCGTTCAAGCTGGGTGAGGGTGCACCGTGGCCGGATTCTTTCGAAGAATGGATCGATCAGTGTCACGACGCCGGTCAGAATCGCCCTACCCCGATCCTTCTGTCCTACGGACCTGGTGACTGGAATGCATTGCATCGGGACTTGTACGGAGAGTTGGTGTTTCCCTTGCAAGTCGTGATCGGGCTCGACAGACCTCGCATCGACCACGCTGGCGGCGAGTTCTTGCTCGTGGAACAGCGGCCGCGCGCCCAGTCGAAAGGGACGGTGACAGTTCTCGGGCAAGGTCACGCGTTGATCTTCACCACGCGGGATCGACCGGTGCAGAGTTCTCGCGGGTGGTCGAGAGCCCCTGTGCGACATGGTGTCAGCGTGGTGCACTCGGGTACGCGTCGAACATTGGGATTGGTGCTTCACGATGCCGAGTAAGACGTACATTCTCCGCGACGCTCGCAACAAATCCTACGAGAGTTCGACGCCCGGTGTGCTTGGCGGGCACCGGAAAACGAAGATCTACGGGCGACTCGACTGTCGAGGGGCTGCGCAGGCAATCGCGCGTGGCGGGTATGTCGCCAGTCGGGTGTTCTTCGCGGACGAGCCGACCGCGATTGCGGCCGGCTATCGCCCCTGTGCCGTCTGCATGCCAGAAGGTTACGCAGCCTGGAAGGCAGTTGCTACGCGCCGAAGCGGTCGCGGTACTCCTTCGGAATGAGCGGCTTGTCGCCGCGGACCTTCAGCTGCTGGACAGCCCAGGTATTGCCGTCCGGGTCGGCGAATCCGAAGAAGGTGCCCCCGTCACGCTCGTCGAAGACGGTGACCTCACTGGCATCGACGCCGCGGTCGATGAGCTCCTGGCGAGCCGCTGCAGCGTCGGCCACGACCAACTGCAATCCCTTCAACGAACCAGGGGCCATCTCGGTTTGCGACGGCAGGTTGCCGATGACGATCGAGCAGCCCGAACCACGCGGAGTGAGCTGGGCGACCGTCATGTGTTCGTTGACGGTGTGGTGGTCGAGATCGAAACCGACCTTGTCACGGTAGAACTCGATGGAGCGGTCGAGGTCACTGACGGGAACGATGACTACTTCGAGGGTCCAGTCCATGAAACTGCCTTTCGCTGAGGAGGTTCGGGCAAACAGGTGGTCAGAGTTGCGCGACGATCTTGTCCAGGCGTTCGTAACCTTCGGTGACGCCGAGCTCCATATTGCTCTCGATCATTCCGTCTCGCGCTTCGAGGCTCGGATATACGGAATGGCCGGAGAGGCGGGTGCGTCCGTTGCCCAGATCCTCGAACGTGATCGATTCGATGCTGACGACGTCGGGAAATCCCTCGTATTCGAAGGTCTGGATGGCAAAGTCGTTCTCGCGAACGACGTGAAATACACCGTTGAACCGGAACTCTTCGCCCTCGGGGTTGCGATGGACGTACTTGTATCGACCGCCGCTCACGAACTCGTATTCGTCGATCTCCATCTCGTATCCGTTGGGGCCGAGCCACTGCTTGACCAGATCGGGATTCGAATGAGCTGCGAAGACGGCACTGACGGGTGCGTCGAATTCGCGGGTGATGTCGATGTACGGCACGCCCTCAGGAGCCGTGATGGTGACGGGATTGGTGGTAGCCATGGCTAAGTCTCCTTCTGTGTGGTGCTGAGTAGGTGATCGAGCTTGCGGAACTGTTGTTCGTGGATCAGTCGATAGCGGTCGATCCAGGCGGTCAAAGCCTCGAGAGTTGCGGCGTTGAGATGTACCGGCCGCCTCTGGGCTTCGTGGCTGCGAGTGACCAAACCCGCGGCTTCGAGTACCTGAATATGTTTGGAGATGGCCTGTTTCGTGATCTCGAACGGCTCGGCCAACTCGTTGACCGTTTGGGGGCCGGTGCTCAGGCGGGCGATGATCCGCCGTCGTACCGGGTCGGCAAGTGCCATGAACGCTTTGTCGAGACGCTCGTCTGCTCCTGGATCCACGATCACTTGTCAACCATCTCCTTTATCAACCAACCTGTTGATTACGATACGAGCCCATGCATAGGGTGTCAATGCTTCGAAACCGATTAGCGTGGAAACCATGAACGCTCTGATTCCTCGGCCACGATTGGAAGTGGCGCCGGGGGCGATCCTCGTTCCGGATTGGCTCAGCGTCGAACAGCAACGCTTCTTGGTGGCCGAGTGCCGACGGTGGGCGACCGCACCCGTACCGATGCGCTCCGCTGTTGTCCCTGGTGGGCACAAGATGTCGGTGCAAACAGTCTGTCTCGGTTGGCATTGGCAGCCGTACAAGTACACGCGCACCGCCGACGACGTGAACGGTGCGCCTGTCGCAGCGGTGCCTGACTGGCTCGTCGACCTCGGCCGGGCCGCAGTTGCCGCTGCCTATGATGATCCGACTGCGGGGGAGCGGTACACGCCGGACACCGCGCTGATCAATTTCTACGACGAGGGCGCTCGGATGGGCATGCACCAGGACAAGGACGAGCGCTGCGACGCTCCCGTCGTCTCACTGAGTGTCGGGCAGAGTTGTGTCTTTCGATTCGGGAATTCCGAGAACCGGAACAAGCCGTACACCGACGTCGAACTCCATTCGGGTGATCTCTTCGTCTTCGGTGGAGAGTCTCGGTTCGCATATCACGGAGTGCCGAAAGTTATTGCGGGAAGTGCAAGTCCCGACATAGGTCTGCCGTCCGGGCGGCTGAACATCACCCTGCGGGATACCGGAATGTCGTGACTGTCTCACCCCTGCTGTGCCACTGGTGCAGCAGGGTCGAAGTCTGCGCTCGAAGGTCCGTCCCCGACCATCTCGATCAACTCGGTCGACGGTGGAGTTGGCAGCGTGCGCCAGCGCTCTCGTTCGAGGTTGTGGGGTTGTGTCTCGTTCATGCCCTCATTATCGACTTCCGGCTCCGATCCACCAGTCGGGGATGGGCCGGGTGCAATTCGGTAGGCCGTTGAGGGAGCCCCGCTGTCTCGTCGACATCCTCGGACCTCGGCACGTCGACGACAGTTCGGGTCGCGTCACGGGTCTGGGGAGGTTGGTGGGTGGATTCGAGGCGACCGTGATTCGCTTACCCCAGTGTCTTGTTGCGGCCGGCGAGGGAGCCGAAGACGAGTTGCACGGCCAGCAGCACCAGCAACGCGATCAGAGGAGTCGTCCAGGAATCGACGGCGTCGTGCAGTGCACCGAAAACGAGGGGACCGGTGGCGGCCAGAAGGTATCCGACGGACTGTGCCATACCCGAGAGTGCCGCTGCTTGACCGTGATTGACAGTGCGTATTGCGAAGAAGGACAAGGCAATGACAATCGATCCGCCGATGCCGATGCCGAGGAATGCATTCCACAGCAGGGCCCAGGAGGGGAGGAGGAGTTGGCCGAGAACTGCCACTGCGGCGACCGACACCAGCCCGAGGACGGCTCCTCTCTGATCCTTGGGCAGTTTGTGCAGGAGCACTGCTGTGAGGAGGCTGCCGACGATCGAGAATATTTGCATGATGCCTTGATGCAGTCCGGCGGTAGCCGCGGTAGTGCCGTGTGATTCTTCAATGGTGGGCCACCATGTCAGAACGGTGTAGAAGAAGAGAGATTGGACGCCCATGAATATTGTGATCTGCCACCCGAGTGCTGAGCGCCAGGGGGAGCGATGGCCGCCTGGATGGGGATCCAAAGCCGCAGCGTGATCGTGTTTCGGAAGCGTGCGTCGGCGAAGTTGGGGAAGGAACACCCCAAATCCTATGAGAGCCATAGCAGCCCAGATTCCGAATGCGATCCGCCAACCGTGATCGGTGAGACCGGCGATCGGCACGGCAAGTCCGGATGCGGTTGCGGCAACAGCTGCAGAGACTGCCGAGAAGATGCCGGTCAAACGGCCGGCTTCGGTCGGGAAGTCTCGTTTGAGGAGCGCCGGCAGTAGAACGTTCATTGTTGCGATGGACATGCCGAGCGATACGGTACCGATCCACAGCGCAGGCATCCACGGAACAGAGCGGATCACGATCGCTAAGGCGAGCATGCCGAGTGCTGCTGCGAGTGTCCGTTCCATTCCCCACCGAGCTGCGATGACCGGGGCAACGGGGGAGAACACTGCGAAGCACAGCAGTGGAAGGCTGATCAGCGCTGATGCTGTTGTCGACGAGATATCGAGATCGGTGCGTACCTCACCGAGTAGCGGGCCGACGACTGTGATTGAGGCTCGAAGATTGGCTGCGATGAGAAGAATGCCAGCGATAACGAGTCCTCGGCGCATCATCGGTATCGCGCTCGGGGCAGACGCCACGTTTTCGGTGTCGGAGATGACGTTAGCCATAGGTGTGCCCTTCTGAGATTGTCTGTGCGCTGAACCTCTTGTGTGTCAGCTACTTCGGCATGTTTTGCAGAAAGAGGGATCGGCTGTGGTCCATCAGTCGGACCACTGCGGCGGCTGCGCCGTCCGGATCGCGGTCACGGATGGCCGCAAGCAGCTGCCGGTGTGGGTCGTCGTCGGTCCAAGGTCCGATGAACAGCTGTCGAGTCTCCTTGTCGGACTTACCTTGTGGGATGCTCATGGTGTCAGAGCGATCGAGACTGCGGTAGATGTCCGTGATCAGTTGGTTCCCGCTCGCTGCGAACATCTCCAGGTGGAAGTCGAGGTCGTACTCGACGGATTTGGCGACGTCGGGCTCAGCGTCTCGGCCATCCAAAGCCCGAGTCATTCGGTCGATGTCTTCGGGCAGGGCTCGTTCGGCTGCGAGTCGGGCGGCGTAGAGCTCCAAAGCTTCACGGGCTTCGAAGATTTCGAGCACGTTCTCCGCCGCTGCACGTCGTTGGAGCGCAATCTCGAGTTCTGAGCTCGCGCAGACGTAGGTTCCGTCTCCCGGGCGCGCTTCGAGGAGGCCGGCATGGACGAGGCCGCGAATGGCCTCCCGGACCGTATTGCGGCTCGCGCCGGTCATTTCGACAAGTTGATGCTCGCCTGGGATCTTCTGTCCTAGTTCCCAGTGACCGGAGGTGATTTGGGACCGCAGTTGTTCCGCGATCTGCACTGAAAGTGGGATGTTGCGTGCGGTGGGTGCGATACGGGGATCCGGCATGAGTCAAATGTAGGACATTTGGCGATTTGTGGATAGGTTTACCTTTGTGATCTAGGGCACTCGGGTTCGGATCGGCCTGGGCGGGTACCGCCCTTCTGCATGTCTGCGTGCACGTGAGTGCTCCTGCCGACCGCGCACGGGGCAGTTGACTCGACTCGGAGGGCAACTGCGATCGATTCCTCGCGGAACCTCATACCTAGCAGGCCCTCACGTGCGGGTCATTGCTGCGATTCCAGCGTCCACGCGGGCTGGTCGGTCACTTCCGGGCCGTCGTGCAGCACCCAAACACACGGCTCGGAGATGTAGGTGGCAGCATCGGTGAACCAGTATGTTTCGTCGGGTGCCCAACCCGCGATGACGCTCGCCGTGTCGGCATCGACCTCGATCGCGGTTCCTGCCGCCGCGAGGTATCCCGTCACGGTAAGGTGCACTCCCTCAAATCTTTCCGCGACCTGCACCCAGTCCGGGATGACCCACCTGCCTGATCGGCCGGTCGTCCGGTACCAAACCTGCCGCGTTTCTGCGGTGACCTCGAGCGGGAACCGTCTGCACAGCTCCGACCAGGCTTGCGCGCTGTCGATCTCGTAGATGCGTGCGCCAGTCGGTGGCCGCAATGCTCGCACGACGACCCGCTCCCATCCCATGCTGTCTTCGACGAACCACAAGCCCGCCGGAGTCCCGTCGAACAGCGCCCTCGTCGAACCCTGAGTGGGTGGATTCGACCACCAATAACCTGACCAGTTCGCCGCGGGATCCACCGGGCGGTCACGTTCAGCTCTCGCTTCCGATTCCAGGGTGCTCGTGCGCCACTCGCTGAGGAGTTGTTGCGCAGCAGGCACCTCGCGTGTGTCTGGAGATTCCTCACCTCGGCTCATGATCGACCATTGGTCGGGCGCGGCAAGCGGGCTGCTCCACCATTGCGCCTGTTCGGATCCGGCAATGTGCTCCGCGACGCGTCGAAGCTCATCTTGCATAACCTCGGTGGCGACGAGGACGTCTTCTCCGTCGGGTTCCTGCCAGTAGCGTGCCGCATCGACGGCTTCTGCGAGGGCGGAGCGTAGATCGACGGCGGTGACGTCGGGGAGCGAGATTTCCGAGAGGCTACGCGCCACATCCTCGGCGGTGACTATTGTCCGCCGGGCCTCTTCGGCGCCCGGGCCGAACAACACTCGGGAGGTGCCTTGCCTGACGTCGAGGTGATACGCCGCCCGGTGAGCGCTGATGCGGAACATGCCGTCGCCTGGCTCGGGCCGCAGGGCGCGTTCGGCGTCGATCGCATACGCGAGCAGCATCCGTCGCCCGCGCGGTCCCGACAGCAAAATATCCGCAGTGAGCATCTGTTCTCCCGTTTTCTGGTTCAGATGACGGTAGCCGAGGTCAGTGAGATGGAGAGCCTTCTCCCGTGATGTCAGAGCTCCTGGCCGTTTCGTCGCGCACGACATGATCGCCACACACTGCATTCGGCGGCGAAGGCGGACGGAAGGGAGCCCCAGGCTGCTGCCAGTTGCGTGAACGCCGCTTCTTGGGTGTGCGCGATCACTGCCGTCTTTGTGCAGCCGTGGTTTTCGTCGATCAGAGCTCTCTCTGTTCGCCTGTAGTGACTGCGAAATAGGTCCTATTGATTGCTGAGGCTGAACAATAGAGAGGGCTGAAAAGGTTGGGAGACAGGTATTTTGGCGAGAGTGATCCGTGTGCCATCAGTACAGTCTCGACCGGAACCAGTGATCGAGGCTGATCATGTCGATCTGGTGCATGTCGAGACTCAGCTGGGCAGCAGCTTTCACCGCGTCGGCGCGGGGGATAGAGTTCTGGGGCAGAGTCCAGTTGGTCTCCCGCGCATGTTGCTCGAGAAGGTCGATGACTGTCCGCGGGACAGGCTCGTTGACGTGAAGTGTTGAGCCGTAGCGAAATTGCTGTTCTATCGACAACTCGTAGATGGATCGGGCGAGTAGGTCTACGTCGACTACCGACAGGACAGCGCTACCGCCGTCGATGATCGAGTCGAGGCGAGAGACAATTCGCGTCAGTGTCGGAAGAAACCATCTGTCGCCGGGTCCGTACACGAGATGCGGCCGGACGACCAGGCCTCCGGCTGCGCGCACGAACTTCTCGGCGAGAGCGCGCGTGCGACTGGCAGGTGAGAAGGGGCTGAGAGGTGCGCCGTTGACCGGCAAGTCTCGAAACGGTCCCGGCCCGTACACGGCCGCGGTGCTGACGTAGAGCAAGCGTTCGACGCCGACGGCGGCGGCCATCGACGCAACGTTCTGTACGCCGTGTTGGTTGACGTGAACGCACTGTTGTTCGTCGTCGCCCACGTACGACACGCAGCAGATGACGGTCGACGCCTGACTCATTGCAACTCGTAGAGAAGCACTTTCGTTGATGTCGCCGATCACGGTGGCGATTCCTTCACGGCCGAACTGTTTGGCTGCGGTGGCCGTGCGAACGAAACCGATTGCAGCGTTTCCGTCGCGGGAAACCAACTGTTTCATCACTGCGGAGCCGATGAAACCAGTGGCCCCGAGTACCAGTGTCGTCACGGTGTGTCCGTGTCGAGAGCGTTGCTGCGGGCTCTTTCGACGTATCGTTGAGATTCATTCCGTCGGCAACGAGAGCTGGGTAGATCATGCAGGAGCGTGCTGTCCTGACGCGCCAGGCCGTCATTTTGGGTGCTGCGAAGAGCTTCGAGAAGTTCGGGTACTCCGCCAGTTTGGGCACGATCTTGCAGCACGGGGGTGTGTCGAAGGGGGCGATGTATTTTCATTTCGCGTCCAAGGAGGAGCTTGCGCACGCGGTCATCGCAGCCCAGCACGGTATGGCGATGGAGGGTACCCGGCGGGTTGCTGCGCACTCCGACATCGCGGTCGAAACCCTGGTGCTCGTTTCGCAGGAGATGGCTCGGCAGCTTGTGACCGAGCCCATCGCGCGAGGTGGCATGCGGTTGACGATGGAGATCGGCAGTATTCAAGGCCCCATCGAACAGCCGTACCTCGATTGGATCGAGGCTATCAAGCAGGTGGCAACCCAAGCGGCCGAAGCCGGCGATATCGTCCCGGGCACCGATATCGACGCGTTGGCTCGATTTGTGGTGGGGTCGTTCACCGGAGTGCAGATTCTCTCGGAAATGCTGACGGGCAGAACCGATCTGTACGAGCGGTTGAGTCAGATGTGGAACCTGGTGCTGCCAACGATCGTCCGCGAGGACAAGTTGGCGCACGTCATGCAACTGGCGGCGCTTGCACCGAGAGAGTGGGAAGCACCGAGCGCTTGACGTGGTAGACGCGACGAGAAGAACGTGTTCGTTCCCTCTCATGATTGGTCCGCAACTGTAATTTCGAGTTCCGCGGTGGTTTCCAGTTCTTGAGTGAACCGAACTCGGTGCACATGGCCCGACGCGTCAAGGGGGATCGTTGACACCTCGCACGGCGTTTCCCATTCAGTGAACCTCGGAAAGACCGCCGAGAGCGAGGCGATCTTTGTTGCTGGGTTGCCGATGTGAAATCGGAGCGCTTGTCGGGCGGCCTCGAAAAGAATCATTCCTGGGATGTGGTCGACGGGGTGGTCGAAAAGGGAGTGGTTGCGCGGATCGGGAGCGCAGAACATCGCGTGCCGAACAGGATCAGTGCTGATGAGCACATCTCCATCGGTTAGGCGTCCGACTCGCTCCGATCCGACCACCGCGGCTCCGGAAGGAAGGATGCGTCGGCTCGGGCGGTGGTCTTCTCGTCCTTGCCGAATTCGACGGTATCCCTCGGGGCTGACTCCTCGCGCAACAGCGTTGCATCTGGCGACGTGCCGGTTGCCCTCGCTGAGGATCCCCGACACTTCGACCCCCGAAACCGCTCCGTCGCGATGAGTGAGGTTGTCCACTGTCATCGAGAAACTCAACGGCTCCGCGACTGATTGCACGTCGAGCGCGTCCAGCATCTCGAAGCTGAACGTTTCCATGAGGAACTTGTAGTGCAGTGGAATCTCGTATCGGGTGTGGCACAGAAGCACCACTGCCTGTCGAAATGCTTCTGCCACCCCGAGCGGATCGTGTTGCTCGCTCGATACGTCGAATATCCGGTGCGAGACCGGGAGTTGCACAGCAACCTGGTACGCCGAGTCCGATTCGATCCGGTAGTCCGTCAAGAAAACCTCGGCAACAGCATGTCTGTGGACAAGATGCCGCGGCACTGTGCGTGTGTATTCCATTGATTGAATGCACCTTTCGATGTTCACTCGTGTCTTCGGTGTCGTGTAGGACCTAATATTCGACGTCCGGGCGCGTCATCGAATCGTCAAAATTGACGATCTTTTCGAAGGTCGAGTTCGATCAGGGGCGGCACCCCATCTCGGCGAGTGTGTCTGGGGCACTTCCTGCTAGAAGCGTCCGATCCGAAGTTCCAGTGGGTGTCTGCGTGCGTCGTGACCAGAGCGGCGGAGCATCGCGCATGCCTCCAGCTGGGAATGCACCCCCAGTTTTTGCAGGATGCTTCGGATGTGGGCGCGAACCGTGGTCGGTGCGATGTGGGCGGTTCGAGCAATCGAGTCGACATTCGAGCCTCCGTAGAGAAGGCCCACGATCTCGAACTCGCGATCGGTGAGACTGCTGATTCGTGCGAATTCTTCGGTGCGCAACCGGATGCGTTGTACGAGCGAGGACTTGTCGTGTGCAGACCGAGCGGAGTTGGGGTTGATCGCGGCCTGCAGCTCATCGAGCAGGGATGCGAATGGCAGTTGAGAGTTGAGCACGGCGTGGGCGCCCGCTGCGAGCCCCCGAATCATGGAGTTGCCGCTACTGAGATCGCCGACCAGGACCGATCCCTCGAGCGCGGAGAGCTCCTTCACCTGCCAATCGACGCCCCCGAGTGGTAGGAGAACGAGCGCTCTACCGTGATCGCTGGTGTGATGCCTTAACAGGCTCATGTCTGCGGTTTGTGGCTCGGAATAAGCCCTGGCGCTGATTCCGGCAGCGATTGCATTGGCGAACTCTCGATCGCTATGAGTGGTGTACACCGTGACTGTGCTGGAGTGTGTCATAGCGACTACATCACCGGCGGAGGTCCAGTCCGCCCGTTTTCCGCGTTGCGAATCCAAAACCGTTGGTTTCAGCGTGGTTTCGTCAGCGGGCTCGTTATCGGAGTGACCTCTTCACTGATGCGCACGAAGGGTGACAGCGATAGCGCAGTTGTCCGTCCGCCCATGGAGACTCGCGCGTCCGACACCTGATCGTGGACCTTCGAATTATGCTAGGGCGCTGAATATTTGGGCGATGAGTATCCCGCGTAGACGAGCCATTGGACGTTCCGTCGACGACGTGAACGACTCTCCAGTGGCTGGCGGCATTCAGTCGTCTCGATCGAGTTTCCGCGAGCCGGTGCGTCGCACTCTCAATGTTCTGTACCCAGTCGGGTCGAGATATTGACTGTTACCGTCAGTTGCACATACCCTGTACATTGGCGCTGACCTTAGGGAACCCGGCCTGAACCGGCCGATCGTTCTCGGCCACTGCCGACGCCAGATGTAGCTTCGCGACGACCTACGAAACGAGTTTCCTCCATGACACAGCATGTCGACGTACTGATCATCGGCGCTGGCTTGTCCGGAATCGGCGCGGCTTGCCACCTCATTCGTGAGCAGACCGGAAGCACTTACGCGATCCTCGAGCGCCGCGAGAACATCGGTGGCACCTGGGACCTGTTCAAGTACCCGGGCATCCGTTCGGACTCCGACATGCTCACCTTCGGATTCGGTTTCCGTCCTTGGATCGGCACCAAAGTGCTCGCAGACGGCGCCAGTATCCGTGACTACGTCGAGGAAACCGCCAAGGAATACGGCGTCACCGACCACATCAACTTCGGCCGCAAGGTCGTGGCTATGGACTTCGACCGTACCGCCGCGCAGTGGTCCGTGACCGTCCTGGTCGAGGCGACAGGGGAGACCGAGACGTGGACCGCGAACGTCCTCGTCGGCGCCTGTGGTTACTACAACTACGACAAGGGTTACCGCCCCGCCTTCCCCGGTGAGGACGACTTCCGCGGTCAGATCGTGCACCCGCAGCACTGGCCGGAGGATCTCGATTACACCGGAAAGAAGGTAGTGGTCATCGGTTCCGGCGCCACCGCGATCACGCTGATCCCGTCGATGGCCCCCACCGCCGGTCACGTCACCATGCTGCAGCGCTCGCCCACGTGGATCCAGGCGCTTCCGTCCGAGGACCCTGTTGCCAAGGGTCTCAAGCTCGCACGCGTTCCCGACCAGATTGCTTACAAGATTGGTCGAGCCCGCAATATCGCACTGCAACGCGCCAGCTTTCAGCTTTCTCGCTCCAACCCGAAGCTGGCCAAGAAGCTGTTCCTCGCCCAGATCCGCCTGCAGCTCGGCAAGAACGTGGACTTGCGTCACTTCACTCCCAGTTACAACCCGTGGGATCAGCGCCTGTGCGTGGTTCCCAACGGGGACCTGTTCAAGGTGCTCAAGAGCGGCAAGGCCGACATCGTCACCGACCGTATCGCCACGTTCACCGAGAAGGGCATCGTGACCGAGTCGGGCCGCGAAATCGAGGCCGACGTCATCGTCACGGCGACCGGCTTGAACGTACAGATTCTGGGCGGCGCGACCATGAGCATCGACGGCGAGCCGGTCAAGCTCAACGAGACTGTGGCCTACAAGAGCGTGCTCTACTCCGACATCCCGAACTTCCTGATGATCCTCGGCTACACCAACGCGTCGTGGACGCTCAAGGCTGACCTGGCCGCGTCCTATCTGTGTCGCGTGCTCAAGATCATGCGCGATCGCAGCTACACGACTTTCGAGGTTCACGCCGAACCCGAGGACTTCGCCGAAGAATCTCTCATGGGCGGAGCCCTGACCTCGGGCTACATCCAGCGCGGCGACGGAGAAATGCCGCGTCAGGGTGCCCGCGGCGCGTGGAAAGTGGTCAACAATTACTACCGCGACCGCAAGCTGATGCACGACGCCGAGATCGAAGACGGTGTGCTGCAGTTCAGCAAGGTCGATATTGCTGTCGTGCCTGATAGCAAGGTCGCCAGCGCGTAGTCGACTCCACCTGAGGCGAACCGGTCGCACCACCCAGACGTCGGTCCGACGTCTGGGAAGGCTGAACGTGACGCTGCGAGATATCGGTATGGCGTGACTGCTCAGGCTGATTCTGTCCGCTTGACCCGCACGTTATGCACAACCATCGGGACAGTTATTGCCAGGACCATCGCTATCACGAACACCGATATGAAAACCCAAGGACGTTCTGTATCGGATGCCCGGACGGTCAACACCGCTCCACTCGTAAGCAGGGGCATCCCTGCTGCCGCGAGTAGATCGACGTGCCGCGGGGCGACAGGAGGTCCGGCGAAGTATGGAACTCGAACCCCGGAGTTCTCTCGAAGCATCCGTCGCTCCGACATCGCGTAAGTGCTCGCGCCGACTGCGAAAATGACCAGTCCCAGTACGACAAGACCAATTCCCGTTCGGGTGGTGAGTGCGGCAAACATGAACACCGATGTCACTGCCGGATAGAGCACCACCAGCTTCCAGAGTGGAGTCTTGGTCCGCGTGTCTACTGCAACACTGACCGGGCGCATCGGTTCGAGAGGCTCCATGAGCTCAGCGTGCCATGCGCCACTCGGGAAACAAACTGCCTGTGCCGTTTCTGGCAGGCTGCGGCTGCCCGGATTGGATGTCGGGACCCCTCACTACGATTCTCGTCGTGACCGATTACGACGATCTCGACATGTTCGGTGGCCTCGACGCCTCCTCCCTGCCGCTCCGCCAGCAGCAGATTCTGATGACCATCCGGGATCTCGTGGCTGCCAACGGGTGCACGCCGAGCACACGGCAGATTGGAGACGCGGTTGGTCTGCGCTCGACGTCGACGGTATCCAAGCACCTCAAGAGCCTCGAAGAGAAGGGCTTCCTCCGTAGGGGAGCGGCCATGGCTCGGCAGTTGGACGTGCGGCCGTTCCTCGTGGGAGCGAAGGAACAGTCGTCGTCGAACACCGTGACGGTTCCGGTCGTCGGTGACATTGCGGCCGGCGCGCCGATCCTCGCGGAGGAGCACGCCGACGAGGTGCTGGCGCTTCCTCGCGAGCTCGTCGGCTCCGGCACGGTGTTCGGACTTCGGGTGCGCGGTGAGTCGATGGTCGACGCAGCAATCTGCGATGGCGACGTCGTCGTGGTGCGACGCCAGGACGAGGCCCATTCCGGCGAGATCGTCGCCGCGATGATCGACGGCGAGGCCACCGTGAAGGTGCTCCGGCGCCGCGACGGTCACGTGTACCTCGAGCCTCGTAATCCCGCATACAGCGTCATCGACGGCGATCGCGCGGCCATCTTGGGCAAGGTTGTTTCGGTGATGCGACGTATCTGAGTGGTGTCCGGTCTCAGCGATGGTTGGCGCGGGGACCGTTGTATTCCTCATCGGTGACTTTGTCGCCCCATGTAGTTTCGGTGCTTTCGTCGCCGGGTCCTTCCCACAGCGCAAGGTGGGTCATGAAACGGTCGGGTGCCGCGCCGTGCCAGTGTTCCTCTCCTGCCGGGGTATAGATCGTCTCGCCTGGACTCACTTCGACGATCTCGCCGCCGCGAGCTTGAACCAGCGCGGTCCCGGAGACGATGTGGAGGGTCTGCCCGAGGACATGGGAATGCCAGTCGGTTCGCGCACAAGGTGCAAAGCGAACCATGTTGGCGCGCATCCTCGACGGCTCCTGGCCGGCGTAGATGACGTCCCACCAGACGTCGCCGGTGAACCAGTCGCTGGGTGCTTTGCTGGTGGGCTGGGGCTTCAAGATTTCCATGAGGTCTCCTCGGAATCGAAAGGGGCGGTTCAGTTCTGCGTCAGCGGAACAAGTCGAATGGTGTTGGGTGCGGCGGCGCGGCCGGTGACGGAGCCGACGATCTGCGGGCCGTAGCGGTCGTACTTGGTGTGGTAGGCGGAGTCGATCGCCGAGTGCGCATCCGGTGCGGCGGACTCGAACGCCACGTCCCGCTCAATTCCTCCTGCGCGGATTCGGCCCCTTCCACTTGCCGTTGCTCGGACGAACCACGGGTTGTCGGTTCCGTATGCCGAGCGCACGTACAGTTGGTTGTCGGCACGGACGACCCAAATCGTGACGTACGGCCTTGCGGTGCCGTCGCGGCGGTACGAGGAGATCTGCAATTCCTCGGCACCACCGATCTTGGTCAGTTCAGCCTCGGTCCACGAGTGCGACATCTCGGCTTCCTTTCTCCTGTTCGAATTGCTTTGTGGTACTTCGCGTTCTCGTAGCCGGGACGATCAGTGCGAGGACGATGACGAGACAAGCGGCCAGCAGGGCGGTGCCTGCGGTGAGAGCCGTTGATACGTGATCGGTGAGTGCCGTTGTAGCGTCGTCGGCAGAGGCTCCGGCGCCCGCGGAAACTGCGACGAGGATGCCGAGTCCGAGAGCACTGCCCAGTTGGTGTGCAGTGTTGACCAATCCTGATGCGGCACCGGCATCCTCGGCCTCTACCCCGGAGATACCGGCAGAAGTCAGCGGAGCGAAAGCCAACCCCTGCCCGGCGCCGATCAATATCATCGGAAGTGCTATCGCAGTGAGATACGTGCTACCGGGATGGACCAGACTGAGCCACGCCATCCCGGCGAGGGTGACGGCAATGCCAACCGACAGAATTGCGGAACTTCCGAATCGTGGTGTCAGTCGCGGAATCAGCATCGCCACAGCAAAATTGACGATCGTCATCGGGAAGAAGGCGATGCCAGCTTGGAACGCGCTGAAGCCCATGACGCCTTGGAGTAGCTGAGTCGTGAAGTAGAAAAATCCGATCATGGCGCCCAGATAGAGCATTCGGGCGGCGTACGCGCCGGATCGCTCCCGGCTGCGGAACAACCTCAGTGGCATGATCGGCTGCTCCGCTCTCGCTTCGTTGAGGAAGAGCAAGGTCAGTAGTATCGCCCCGGCCGCCAGTGTCGCAACAGTGATCCGTGAGGTCCACCCCGCTTCGGCCGAGTTGACGGTGCCGAAGACGAGTGCGGTCATGCCGAGTGTGGCGAGAACAGCGCCCGCCACATCGAAACGTCCGGAGTTGGGTTCGGTTTCCGGAATGAACCGGGGCGCGAGCGCGATCATCGCGATTCCGATCGGAACGTTGATGAAAAAGCCTGCGCGCCAAGACACCCAGTCGGCAAGGGCGCCGCCGATCACGAGTCCGAGGCTGGCGCCTATTCTTGCGGCAGCGCCGTACCAGGCAACAGCGCGCGTTCGCTCCGGCCCGGGCGGGAAACTGGCGGTCAGCAGTGACAGCGACGCCGGGGCCACCACTGCGGCTCCGACGCCTTGGAGAGCGCGCGCCGCGATGAGCCACCAACCGTTCGGCGCGACCCCGACGAGAAACGACGCAATCGCGAAAATTGCGAGACCGGAGACGAATACGCGACGACGGCCGAAGATATCCCCGAGACGAGCGCCCAGCAGGAGAAGGCCGCCGAACACCAGGGTGTAGGCGTCCTGGACCCAGGACAGCCCGGTTGCCGAGTAACCCAAGCTGCTTTGGATGCTGGGTAGCCCGGTGAAGATGATCGAATTGTCTAGCAGGATCATGAAATAGCTGATCAGAATGATCGCCAGGATCGCGGTGGAATTGATGCGACCGGCAACGGGACGGTTGGCAGTGTGGGTCACGCGCTTCTTCTTCGCAAGTGGTGGACGTTCGCAAGTGGTGGATTACGGGCGGACGAGGACCTTCAACGATTCACGGGAGTCCATGGCTCGATAGCCTTCCGCTACGTCGTCGAGCCCGACGGTGTGGTCGAAGACCTTGCCCGGCTCGATCTTTCCGTCGAGCACATCCGGCATCAGCTCTTCGATGTACGCGCGCACCGGAGCCGGTCCACCGGTGAGCGTGATGTTGGGTCCGAAGAGCGTCCCGAATCCGATTGGAGCTTCTTCGTATTGGGGTACTCCGACTCGGCTGATGACGCCGCCCGGTCGGACAACTCCGAGTGACTGCTCATAGGCAGGCATGTGACCTACCGCTTCGAGGACGACATGAGTGCCGTCGCCTCCGGTCAGTTCGCGGACTTTCTCGATGCCCTCGTCCCCACGTTCGGCAACTACATCGGTGGCTCCGAACTCGAGACCGAGATCCGTGCGGGTCTTGTGGCGCCCCATGAGGATGATGCGCTCGGCGCCGAGGCGTTTGGCGGAGAGCACTGCCATCAGCCCCACGGCTCCATCGCCGATGACCGTGACCGTCGTGCGTTGGTTGACGCCACCCTTGACCGCCGCGTGATAGCCGGTGCCGAAGACGTCGGAGAGCGTGAGCAGTGACGGCAGGAGTTCGGAGTCCTCACCGACCGGCGCCTTGACCAGGGTGCCGTCTGCCAACGGCACTCGGATGGCCTCCGCCTGCCCGCCTCCGATCCCGTTTCCGGCCCAGAATCCGCCGTGGCGGCAGGACGTCTGCAAGCCTTCGCGGCAGAAGTCGCACGTCCCGTCGGACCAGGCGAAGGGCGCGATGACGAAGTCGCCCTTCTTCAACGTGGACACCTCGCGACCGGTCTCTTCGACCACTCCGACAAATTCGTGGCCCATCGGGGAACCACCGGGTGTTGCCGGCATGTTGTGGTAAGGGTGCAGGTCAGAGCCGCAAACGCAGGCCCTGACGACCCGCACGATCGCGTCCGTCGGCTGCTGCAGTACCGGATCGGGCACGGTCTCGACCCGAACGTCTCCGGCGCCGTACATGATGGTTGCTCGCATGGTGTCCCCTCTTGCTTCTGGTGTCGCGTGCTTGGAAGTCGACGTTTCTGCGTGAACCGGTCGACTGCAATCAGTCAACGCGGCGCCTCGCGAGCGCGGGAGTGTCTGTTGTTCCAGGTAACGGCAGTACCTCCCTCGGTCTTCGCCGCTCGAGTAACGTGAACTGCATGGACAACCGAGCCGAGATCCGCGAATTCCTCAGCTCCCGTCGTGCTCGCATCACACCCGAGCAGGCAGGGCTCCCGGCTTACGGCGGAAACCGTCGCGTCAAGGGGTTGCGCCGTGAGGAAGTCGCTCTGCTCGCCGGTGTGAGCATCGACTACTACGTGCGCATGGAACGCGGAAATCTGGCGGGAGCGTCGGATTCGGTACTCGAAAGCCTTTCCCGAGCACTGCAACTCGACGAAGCCGAAACTGCCCATTTGTACGACCTCGCGAAGGCCGCCAGTGCAGGCGCACCGAGTAGAAAGCGGCCCGCCCCCAAGGGCGTGAGCCCGGCGATTCAGCAGATACTCGACGCCATCACCGACGCGCCGGCGTGGGTACGCAATGCCAGGCACGACATGCTGGCGGCCAATCGCATGGCGCGCGCGTTGTATTCGCCAGTCTTGGCTGATCCGCGTAGGCCGGCGAACAACGCCCGCTTCGTGTACCTGGACCCGGCGTCGCAGGACTTCTTCGTAGATTGGGAGCGCGCGGCAGACGACATCGCCGCGATGCTCCGTTCGGAAGCGGGGCGCAATCCCCATGACAAGGCGCTGACCGAGCTCATCGGTGAACTTGCCACTCGCAGTGAGGTATTCCGCACCCGGTGGGCGAAACACAATGTGCGCTTTCATCGGACGGGATTCAAGAAGGTTCGTCACCCCGTCGTCGGCGACCTGGAGCTGAACTTCGAGGCGATGGAACTGCCGTCCAATCCCGGGCTGACACTGCTGGTCTACACCGCGGCGCCGGGGACGCCCACGGCTGACGCACTCAAACTCTTGGCGAGTTGGGCGGCAACCCAGGATCAGTTGGATCCGGCGAACGACAGCGAAGCGGCGCTCTGAGTTCGGTCGGCAAGTAGACCTGTCGATCAGCTCAGATGCGTTACCGCCCAGGCCACCTGGTCTCCACCCCGTCGCTTGGCTCGATACATCGCGTTGTCGGCGTCGGCAAGTATCCGATCGATGGTTCCTGAAGCGTCCGGGATTGTCGAGGACAGCCACACGCTGGCTCCGACGCTCACGGAAATCGACTGCCGACCGGCGGGCCGCGATATCGAATTGTGAATGTCCACCACGGTTTGTTCGATGCGACGTGGCTCCACGGGCATGAGAATCACGAACTCGTCGCCGCCTGTCCGGGCAACCAACCCGACCTCTCCGACCGCTGAGTTCAGACGCCGACCGACTGTCACCAGCATCCGATCACCTTCTGCGTGACCCAGTTTGTCGTTGACGCTCTTGAACGAATCGACATCGATCACCACCGCGAGGACAACGTGTCCTTGGAGTTCGCCGACACCGAACAGCTGTTGCCAGACGTTGTGCAGCCCACGTCGGTTCAGAGCAGCGGTGAGTGGATCGCGCCAAGAGTGTCGTGCATCGTCGGTCAAGTACAAGACGAGGAAATGCACGGTCATCGCGGCGGACGCGATAACACACCCGATGACGAATCCAGTGGACACCGACAGCGAAGAATCGGTATCCGGATCGGTTACAGCGCGAATTGTCAGTAGGGCAACGACGAACAGCGCGCCGACGATCTGTGCCGTGACTATTCGAGGGCTGTGGAATACCGACGAATAGTTCGCGACGACCACGAACAGGACGGCGCCGGTCAACGCCAGGAAGCTCGAATGGATTCCGGCGAGAAGTATCAAGGACAAGCAGATATTGGTGAGCGAAATGAAACGAACGGATTGGTGGTGGCTCGGCCAGGACCGTCCGAGTGACCAGCGAATCATGCAGTAGAGCGCGATCATGCATGCTGCGCCCGCCGCGAGCCGTTCAGGGAGGTCGGTTGCGCCACCCTTCACGAATTGAGCCAGTACGGCGAGTGCCACGAACACAGCGCACCAAAAGGTGACGACCACTCTGGCTGTCCCCAACATCGATCGAGCAGCCAGAAACCGAGGGAACCATTCACCGTCGTACGCAAGAGACCACCAGCGACGCAACAGTCCAGTTGTTTGACGAATGTTCTGCCCCAACCCCGCAGCGCCACTGACTCCCATGAAACCCCCTCCGAGATCTTGCGAAAATTCCCGGAAGATTCTTCGTCAAGATTTGATCCCCGAACAAGGTACCCGATAGTTGAACGATGGATTGATGCCTCGTGAGGTGTGGGCCGCTCTAAGGTGCGATCGGTGTGGTCAGGATCTTTCTGAGTGCCGGAAGATCCAGGGTTGCAGCAAGATCTGCAATCGTGACTCCCGACAGCGATGCGCGCCAGGCTTTTTCGGCGTCGGCCATGACTTTGGCAATTCCGCAGGCGGAACGGCATTGCTCCGGTGGAGCGGCGAGGATTCCTTGCTGTCGAATCTCCGTGCACCGGAACGCAGGTTCAGTGCCGTCAACCGCCTGGACGACGTCGAGAACGGTGATTTTCTCGGGAGCCCGGGTGAGGACGTACCCACCGTCTCGGCCCTCGGTCGGATTGACCAGACCGGCGTGCGCGAGCGCTCGCAGATGCTTCGCCAGGTATGTCTTCGACACCCCGTGAAGTTCGGCGAGTCTGGCTGTGGGTACCGGCCCCTCGGCCTGGCTGAGAACCACACAGCAGTGGAGTGACCACTCCACGCCTCCGGAAAGCTTCATGGTTGAACTCTATCGACGCGGTGGAACGTGATGCGGGCCGGACGTCGCTCGAGTGGTCGACGTCAGGCCTTCTCGGCAAGCCACGCGTCGTACGTTGTCGGCGCGATCCATGCGTCGACGCCGGGTGTCGGGGTGAGTGCCGAGTTGTCGAGTTTCGCGCCGAAGTACCCGGCCTCGGGGTCGGAGATCACCGAGCGCTTGTCGCCGGTGACGACGAACAGGCGCCGGACCAGTTCGTCGATGCCCAGCGGTTCGGGCCCGGCGATCTCGACCGTGCCGTTACGCGGCGCACCGGTCACTACCTCGGCGACGTGAGAAACGACGTCCCGTGATGCGATGGGCTGCAGATGTGCCTGTGTTGCATGGACCGTGCCGTCGGTGGTTCCGGCGTCGGCGATTCCGGCGACGAACTCGAAGAACTGGGTCGATCGGACGATCGTGTATGGGGTCGGGCCGGCTTTGACCAGGTCTTCCTGGGCGACTTTGGCTCGCATGTACCCGGAATCGGGCAGTCGATCGGCGCCGACGATGGACAGGATGACGTGGTGACCGACGCCCGCCTTCTCTTCTGCGGCGAGGATATGGCTGGTTCCGTCACGGAAGAAGGCCAAGACGTCTTCGTCCGACCACGACGGGGAATTGGTCAGATCCACGACGACGTCGGCACCATCGACTGCTTCGGCGATTCCTGCGCCGGTGGTGATGTCGATCCCGTCTGCCCGACCGAGCGCCTTCACGTCGTGCCCGGCGTCAGCGAGCTTGGCGGCGACCTGGCTTCCGATCAGTCCGCTTCCGAAAATGACGATCTTCATGATTTTCTCCTTTACTCGGATAAGTCATGTCCAAGTATACTCGGACACAACTTATCCAAGTCAAGGGTTGTCCGATCAGCCGAAGAGTTCGGCTGCGAGTGCTTCGTAGGTCGCGAGCGGATCACCCTCGGCGGGAAGTGCTTGGATCGCAACGTGATCGGCACCTGCCGCGACATGCTCCCGAAGTCGATCCGCGATGGACTTCGCGGTACCGCGCGCAACCAGAGCGTCGATGACGCGATCGTTTCCTTCGTTCGCCAACTCTTCGGGCGCAAAACCGAGGCGCTCGAGATTGCTCGTGTAGTTGCGCAGATACAGATACGGGTTGGCGACGGCGGGGCGACCGATTGCTCTGGCCTTCTCCGGATCGGTTTCCAGAACAACCTTGTGCTCAGGGGCAAGAATCTTCGAAGGACCGAGGATTTCACGAGCTTCGGCGGTGTGTTCGGGGATGGTCAGGTACGGATGCGCGCCGGCAGCGCGATCTGCGGACAGCTTCAACACCTTCGGTCCCAGTGCGGCGAGGACGCGCCGCGATTCCGGGACCTGGGCCTCGTCGAGTTCGTCGAGGTACGACACGAGCGAGGCGTACGGCTTGGTGTAGTCGCCGGTCGCCTCCGGATGTCCGACGCCTACGCCGAGCAGGAATCGCCCCGGATGCGCGGCTTCGAGTCGGTGATAGGACTCCGCCACCTCGGCCGCAGGTGAGGACCAGATGTTGACGATTCCGGTCGCCACAGTGATGTGCTCGGTCGCGTCGAGAAGTTTCTCGGCGATCCGTAGATCGGCGCGTGGTGAGCCGCCGATCCAGATGGTGCCGAAACCGAGTTTCTCGATCGCTGTTCCCAGTTCGGGCGGCAAACCAGCCGCTCCTCGCCAGATTCCGTAGGTGCCCAGGTCAGGTGTTTTCGTAGTCTCCGTCACAGCGGGTGCAACTCGGCTGCTGCCGGGATCTATTCCTTCCGTCGTCATTTGCCCGGCGCGCGGTAGTCGGTCGGTCGCTTGACTGCCTCGTCGATCTGCTCCGGCGTGAGCAGCGTGATCGACTCCGAGCGTGCTGCACCTGCCGCAGCCGTGCGAATGCTCAATGCGGCTGCCGCGACGTCGTCCGGTAGGTTGCCGATGACGAACATGTCGTGACCGCCCAGTGCGAAGTGGCAGGATTCGACTGTGCCGCCGATGCTTTCGACCATTCGGGTTATCGCGTCGCGCCGCGCAGTGCCTCCCTCCTGCTGTAGGCCGGCGGCGCCGGAGGGTGAGTACGTCACTTGCCAGAGGTATTTCGGCATTTCCACTCCTTGCTCGGGATGGGTACTTCGATCGTGTACCCGTAGGGCGCTCGGTGGCAATGGGTAGGGGACAATCACGGCATGGTTGGAACTCCGGTGATCGTGACTATCGTGTCCGTGTGTGTAGGTTTTGTGATCTTCATGCTGGCTGCCAGTGGTGCACGCGGAAAGTGGGACCGTCGCCTCGTGATCGCGTTGTTCGTCGGTGCGGTGGTGTGCCTGACCGTCGTACCGGTATCCGTCGCGCTCAGTGCCGGAGTTTGAAACACCGAGTGTCAAAACGCTCGAGTGCCGCTTAGTCTGAAGCGATGGCAGATATTCGGGTAGGTATCTCCGGGTGGACGTATCCCGCGTGGCGCGGAGATTTCTATCCGAAAGGTCTTGCTCACCGCAAAGAATTATCTTATGCCGCAGAGAGATTGACGTCGATCGAGATCAACGGCTCGTTCTATGCCCTGCAGAAGCCGGAAAGCTACACCAAATGGCGCAGTGAAACTCCCGAAGATTTTATGTTCGCGATCAAGGGCGGCCGGTACATCACGCACATGAAACGACTGCTCGACGCCCGTGACGGACTCGCCAACTTCTTCGCCGCCGGAACACTCGCCCTCGGTCCCAAGCTCGGACCGATCCTGTGGCAACTACCTCCGACGCTGCAGTTCGAACCGCAGCGGTTGACCGACTTCTTCGACGGTCTTCCCCGCACCACCCAGGCTGCAGCCGATCTGGCAGCACAGCACGACGACAAGCTCACCGAAGACCGAGTGTTCGCCCAGACCGAGAGGGATGTGCCGATTCGCTACGCGGTGGAAGCGCGGCACGCCAGCTTCGAGACCGACGAAGCCGTGGACCTGATGCGCGAGCACTCCATCGGTTTTGTCGTCGCAGACACCGCCGGCAGATATCCCCGCATCACCACTCCGACTACCGATTTTGTCTACGTGCGGATGCACGGGGACAAGGAACTGTATGCGAGTGGGTACACCGACGAAGCTCTGGACAAGTGGTCCAAGCGCTTTCGGGATTGGATGGACGAAGGCCTCGACGTGTACGTCTACTTCGACAACGACATGAAAGGCTTTGCGCCGCACAACGCAATGTCCTTGTTGGAGCGGCTGCGCTGACGGATCGCCTGGCCTGTCGGTGGGATGTGGAAGGCTTCCGCATGAACGCGAGGACCGAGGAGATACCACGATGACGCCAGAACAGCGGACGCCGGAACAGCGGACGCCGGAACAGCGGACGCCAGAACAGAGCTGGCCGACGCATTGGCCGAAGGTCGCCCGTGACATCGCCGATGCCACGGCCGACGCACTCGCCGCGGTGCGGGCGGCAAATCGTGACGGACTGCTCGTGGCTGTCGAGGAACTGCGCGGGCTCTCGTTCGAGCAGGTCAGCTCGGTTCACGCGGCGATCGTGCGCGAATTGCTCGAGGACACGCATCCGGACGGCTTGTCCAGCGAGGACGTGCAGGATGCGCTTACTGCCTGCGCCAAGTCCACAATCGTGTGGCTGCCGGATCTGGACGTGCAGGCGCTCGCTGCGGTCTACACCGGGGCGCTCGGGATTTCGGATCTGGAGGACGATTCGTTCCGCATCGGGCACGGCGCGTACCTGCGTTCGGCGGTTCTGGTCATCGGAAGTCTGTCGACCGGAGTGAAGAAAGCTCAGAGCGCGTACGTCATTCGTGCAATCGACGAAATCGCACGTGCTCAGACCATCGAGATGCCCTGAGCGTCAGCTCGTAAATCGAATTAGGCTGAGGTCATGTCCAAGATCGCCAGCGCAGATCGTGTTTCGTTTGCCGAACTCCTCGAGTTCATCAGGCCGCGCCATCGGGCCACGTTCGTCACGGTGAAGAAATCCGGCGAGTTGCAGATCTCTCCGGTGACGTGCGGGGTCGACGACGAGGGTCGGATCGTCATCTCCACGTACCCGGAACGGGCCAAGGCCGCGAACGTTCGCCGCACCCCGGCGGTGTCTCTGTGTATCCACTCCGACGAGTGGAACGGCCCGTACGTCCAGGTGAACGGAACCGCGGAGTTGATCGACCTCCCGGACTCGGTGGAACCGTTGGTCGACTACTACCGATCCATCGCCGGTGATCATCCCGACTGGGACGAGTACCGCGAAGCCATGCGCAAGCAGGGCAAGAGCCTGATCCGCGTCACCGTCGACTCCTGGGGCCCGATCGCAACAGGTGGGTTTCCGCCCGGACGCTGACGCTATCGAGCGGGTGGCGAGAGTTCGACTACGTGCGCATCTCTGGCGGCCAGCGGTTCTTTGCAGTGTGCGCAGACAACTTGGGCGTGCAGGATCTCACCGCAACGATGCTCGACGACGGTAGGCGGCGGACCCGTCGTCGCAAAGGTATCTCCCCATTCCATGAGTGCTATCAGGATCGGGTAGAGCGCCTTCCCTGATTCGGTGGCGACGTATTCGTAGCGCGGTGGATGGTCTTCGTAGCGACGCTTCGTGAGGACGTCGGCCTCGACGAGGGTGCGCAGACGCGCGGCGAGGATGTCGCGGCTCGCACCCGTGCCCGCGGCGATCTCGTCGAACCGTCGTTGCCCGAGGACGATTTCTCGGAGCACCAACAGTGACCACTTCTCGCCGACGACCTCCAAGGCGTTGGCGATGGAGCAGTTGCGTCCTTTTGTCGCCGTCATCTCTGGGGCCCCTGTTAGTTGGAAAAGTTAGTTGGGAATTCCAACTTAGCACTTGACGGCATGTATTCGAGGGCGGAAGGTAGGTCGAGAAATCCAACGGAGCAGATGAGGGGTCGTCATGACGGAATTGAATCTCGAGGCAGCAAGCGGATTTGTCAGCGCTGCCGGATTGCAACTGGACGAGGTGTCCGGCACGAAGGTCGTCGGACACATCGATCTGTCCGAGGCGCATCACACTCCGTGGGGTGTAGTCCACGGCGGTGTCTACACGACCGCCGTCGAGTCGGCCGCGAGTATCGGAGCCAGCACTGCAGTGGCGGATCGTGGCGAATTCGCCGTCGGTGTCCACAACGGAACGGATTTCCTGCGGGCGCGTACGGGTGGGCGCGTGGACGTCGTGGCTCTCCCGATTCAGCAGGGACGCGTTCAGCAGTTGTGGTCGGTGGTCATCACCGATCCGGAATCGGGCAAAGAGGTGGCGCGCGGTCAGGTGCGATTGCAGAACGTACCGCTGCCGAAGTAGATCAGTCCCAGATCCCCGAGTCGATGTTGCGTGAGATTCGTTTGAGCAGTGCCGTCAACTGGGCACGTTCGTCCTCGTCGAGTCCGGTCAGTACTTGACGGTCTCGCTCGACGCGTCGGGGGAACTCTGCCTCGACCAATGCGCGACCGGCATCGGTGAGTTGAAGCAGAACCACCCGTCCGTCGTGTTCGAAACGCTGACGCTCGACAAAGCCCAGCTTGGCCAGACGGTCTGCGTGTTTTGTGGTGGCGGCGCCGCTGACCATCGTGACGGCGGTGACTTCGCTCGCTCGCAGGGGGCGGTCACTGCGAGCGAGTGCACTCATCACGTCGAATTCGGCGCGAGAGACCCCGCTGGACGCCAGGGCGCGGTCGAGCTGGTGAAGAGACTGAGCGTTGATGCGGGCGATCCGGCCCATCACTTCGACGGGGGCGGTGTCGAACTCCGGGTAGGCGCGCTTCCATTCGCGACGGACTTTGTCGATGAAGTCGTCTTCGGATCTGTCAGTCGCACCCATGGCCCCATCTTAGCGACAGAATTCACATTACTTCACAAGTAATTTACTGGTGAAATAAATGTATGCTGAGTCGGTGACCCGAACCGAAACCGCAGCCAGGACGCCCAGCCGTCTCACTCATTCGAGTGAGGCCATTGCACATACGGTCTCCGGGGCGACGTGGCGAGCGGCTTTTCGCGTCGGATCCGCCGACGCGACCATCGCCCCCGCGATCAGGGTCGGGCTCGCCACCGCCGTAGTCCTCGTGGTCGGCGGACTGCTCGGGCATCGGGAGTTGGCCGGCTTCGCGGCCTTGGGCGCGCTGTGCGCCGCGTTCGGTAGGTACGAGCCGTATCCCCGGTTGGCGGGCAAGCTGGCGATGGTCGGTGCCGCATTGGTGGTGTCCATCGCTTTCGGCAGCGCAATGGGTGTTGTGGGCGTTCCGATGTGGTTGCAGATCGGCATCCTGTCGTTGCTGGCCGGTGCGTCGTACTGCTTCATGTCGGGCTTCCGGATCACCGGACCAGGGCCCGTCATCCTCGTCTTCGCGGCGACCGGTGCGGCCGGATATGCCTCCAGTGTCGATGATCTGGCGAGGCTGGTGACTGCCGGTGCGCTCGGAGTTGTGGTCGGTTGGGTGGCCGCGATGCTCCCAGCGCTCGTACTGCCGATGGGGCCTGCCCGTCTGGCAGTTGCTCGTGCAGTCTCCGCGGTGGGGCGTCTCGAACAGTCCGGCACAGACGCAGTGGAACCGGCGCTCGGATCGATTGCCAACGCCCGCTTGGTCATTGCGTCGAGCGGTCGGATCAAGTCGACCGTCGATCACGGACGCGAACTGGTCGCGGTGCTCGACGAAGCAGAAGCGGCAGTACAGCAATGGCAGTTGCACGGCGATGCGACTTTGATCCGGAGTATTGCTCAGCACGAGAAGGAGCTTCGGAAGCTCAAGCGCTCCAGCATGATCGAACACGACCTCGCGCCGGCGCCCACGCTTGCCGCCCCCGAGGGCTATTTTCTCGAAGGATTGCGCCGACTGTATTCGCGCCCGGTGCGGATGAATGCTCTCCGCATCGTGGCGGCCTCGGCTCTGGCCGGTTGGCTCGCGGCAGGAGCCGGGTTGGAGCATCCGCTGTGGGCGTCGATGGGTGCCATCGCCGCGATGCAGGGACTGAACTACAAGCAGACCGTCCAGCGCGGGATCCAGCGGTTGGTGGGAAATGTCGGTGGCGCCGTCGTGGCCGCTGGGCTCATCGCATTGACACTGGGCTACTGGCAAGCCGTTGCCGTGATCGTGATTCTGCAGACTGCTGCGGAGCTGCTCGTCATCAAGAACTATGCGCTGACGTCACTCGCCGTCACTCCGATGGCACTGCTTCTCATCGGTTTCAGTGCCCCGATCGGGACCGAAGCGGCAGTGGCTCGCGTCGCGGACACTCTCATCGGCGTGGTGATCGGTATCGTCGTCGCTGCTGTCACGATCAGTCGATCGGATCGCCACCACGTCACCGTGTAACCGGTACTGCTGTGTTTCCGGTACTGCTGTGTTTCCGGTACTGCGTAGGCTCCTGCAGGTGGAGGACAGCACGCCGATCGACGGCCGGAAACTGCGTTACCAGCATCGCCGTGCCGAATTGCTCGAGCAGGTAACCGCGTATGTCACGGCGAACGGCGTCGGTGAACTGTCCATGCGGCCGTTGGCCAAGGACCTGGGGATCAGCCATGCGACACTCATCCACCATTTCGGTTCGAAGGAACAACTACTCACTGAAGTAGTCGCAACCCTGCGAGACAGCTCTTCTCTCGACATCTCTTCCGGGACCGACATCGTCGAGATGTTGACGAGTTACTGGAATGGGCGCACATCAGCGGAATCGTTGCCGAACTTTCGCTTGATGTTCGAGATCTACGGACAGGCGTTGTTGCATCCGGAGCGGTATCGCGAGTTTCTCGATCATGTGGTGGGGGACTGGTTGGGTGGTTTGACGGAAGCTGCGCTCGCGCATGGATGTCCGCCCGATCGCGCTGATCGCTACGCGACGATCGTGTTGGCGCAGATTCGGGGGTTGACGCTCGATCTCGTGACGACCGGTGACCGCGTCAGAATCGACGCGGCGTTTGCCGAATTCGCGGCCGCGATGGGCGCTCTGGTCAGCTCGTGGAAGGCGATCTGACGGTCCGATTGCCGTGACGCTTCAGGCGATCTGCTCGAACAGGGACACGATGATCCCTTCCGGCCCACGCACGTAGGCCATGCGCACGCTGTTCTCGTACTCGCCGATCCCGCCGATGAGCCCGTAACCATCCGCAGCCACCGCGTCGACCGCCGCCTGGAGATCGCCCACCTCGAAAGACACGTTGCGCAGACCGATCTCGTTGGCCATCGGAGCAGGCGATCCGGGTACGTGGTCGGGCGTGACGAAGGACGAGAGCTCCAGCCGTGACCCTTCGCCCGGAGGGCGCAGCATGGCGATTTCACACTTTGCTCCAGGGATACCGCAGACGGTTTCCACGAACTCGCCCTCCACGGATCCGGTGCCCTCCACCTCGAGACCCAGACCGACGAAGAACGCCGTCGCTGATTCGAGGTCCGCGACGGTGATGCCGATGTGGTCGAAACGCTGTACGTGTGCCATGGACACATCCTCCTACTGTTTCTTCGTGCCGGTTCGATACTGGGTCGGAGTCGGGGCCGGGATCTCGACATGTACGTGTCGCAAAGCTGCAAGATTTTGCTTGACCGATCGGTTAAACAAAATCTACGATAACGTCCAACGAGGTCGCCCACCGCACGAACCGGAGTCGTCAGACGTGAAATTCCAGTCGAAGTCGTTTGCCCGCATATCCATCGCAGCCCTCTGTGCTGCAACGATCGGCTCCGCCGTTGCTGCGCCCATCGCGTCCGCGCAGGCGCCGAGCGCGTCGCAAGCCACCGGCACTGTGGTGTCGAGTGAGCCGCTACCGAAGGATCTGTGGATTCCGGGTACCGCCGACGCCAAGCGATTCACGTACTGGACCATCGGTTCCAACGGCGGGCCCGCGCTGAGCAGTGGCGCGTACTACGTCCCGGCCGGCCCGGCACCGGAAGGTGGTTGGCCCGTCATCGCCTGGGCGCACGGCACCACCGGACTCGACGATTCCTGTGCCCCTTCGCTGGTCGGTCCCGGCCTGCCCGAACGTGACTACCCGTACCTGGGGCGCTGGCTCTCGGAGGGCTACGCCGTCGTCGCCACCGACTACGTCGGTCTGGGTACACCAGGGCTGATGCCGTACCTCGACGGAAAGGTGGAGGCGCACAGCGTAGTCGACTCGGTCAAGGCGGCCCGGGTCATCGACTCCTCCATCTCGAATCGTTGGGCAGTGGTCGGACAGTCGCAGGGCGGCGGTGCGGCCATCACGACGGCCCGCTACGCAACCGAGTACGGAGGGGATTCGCTCGACTACCGCGGTGGCGTGGGTACCGGAGTGCCGGCCAACATCGAGTTGACCCTCCTGCCTGCCGGTCCGGGCTTCCCTCCCATCGCCCTCGGCGGCGGGTTGACGTCGTACGCGCTCTACATCCTCGCGGGCTTGCGGGAAGCGCACCCCGAGATCGACTTGAATTCCTACCTGAACGACTTGGGAAGGGAAAAGGTCGACTCGGCCGAAAAGCTCTGCGCCGCAGACCTGGACGAGGCATCCAAGGATCTGGTCCTCGGTGACATCTTCTCCCGCCCGCTCAGTCAGATCCCGAACTTCCAGGGTCTGCTGAACGATTACATGGGTGTACCGACCAGTGGATACGACCGCCCTATCTTTATCGGCCAGGGCCTGCTTGACGTGGATGTCCCTGCACCGTCTGCACTTTCGCTGGTTGCAGCGTTGGTCGCCAACGGTGAACCGGTCACGTTCAAGACCTACAACACCGATCACAGCGGCGCTTTGGTCGAATCGCAGGCCGACACGATTCCGTTCGTCGCGAACCTGTTCCGCTAGGCATACCGAGAATCCAGATCATCCGCGGGGGGGGGGGGGGGGGGGGGGGGGGGGCGAGTGTGTAGCGATAGTGTTCTGCCCGTGTTGCTTCCGCAGCATCCGGTGGACCGGCAAATTTCCCGATCAGTGTCTCCATCGATGAACGGGGATCTGAGGGTCCGTAGTTGCTCAGGCGTTCCAGCATCGCGCTGTGATCGGGTGAAGGCTGTCCGCTGGGAATGCGCCTGGCGTCGTTCATGGCAATCAGTGTGGTTGTCGAAGTGAAGGCGACGGTGTAAGCCTGAGCGGCTTCTTCCCCGAACCCGGCGGCGGTCAGTGAAGCCAATCCGGCCTCCATGAGTTCCCGGCTGCGCTGGGTGGCAACTCCGTTCATCAGCAGCCACTGTGCCGCGCCTGGACACTCGATCAAGGCCTCTCGCATCTGCAAGAGCAGATGCGTCAGCCATTGACGCCAATCTTCTTGTGCGGATGGCACGTTCACGGCCGACACTGCACTGTCGACCACCGCAGCCGAGAGTGCGTCCCGATCTCCGACGAGTCGATAGACGACGGAGAACGACGTATCGAGTTCGCTGAGCAGCTGCCGCAGCGACCAGCCCTCGACTCCGTGCTCGCGACTGAGCCCGAGCGCCACGGTCAGCACGGCGTCCGCAGTGATCCCGGTGTTGTAACTCCGGCGGCGCTGTGATTTCGCGGCGGACTTCTTGTCAGGTGATGGCGCAGTCATGGTCCGACCGAGCTTAGCGGCGTCGGATCGGGTCGCGTAGTCGACGCAACCGATTGACGGATGAACTTAGGTGAGGTTTACTTGCCAAATCCGAGCAGTGCTCGGATTTGTAGCGGCCCCCCGATTTTTCGAAGCTGAAGGACACCATGAAGTTGAAAACGCGACCCGGTTACCTATCGAGGCTGGGTGCTTCGCTGCTGGTCAGTGTCGTTGCCCTGACTGCGGCCGCCTGTAGCTCGAGTGAGGCGGGACCGACGACGGAACCTGCCGAGGGAACGCGTGTTGTGTCCCACGAATTCGGTGAGACGTCGGTTTCAGGCGACCTCGGGCGAATTGTTTCCCTCGACGAATACGCCGCACTCGGTCTCCTTGCCGTCGGCATCACCCCTGACGTGGTCTTCACGTCGTGGGGATCGGAGATCGGCCAGGACATCTTGGCGTCAGCGGGTACCGAGGTGGTCACGGTGCCGCCGCTCGGTGCACCCCCGATCGAGCAGGTCCTCGCCCAGGATCCTGGACTGGTCATCTTCACGTCGATGGGCGATCGGAGCTACTACGGCTCCCTCGCGTCGACCGTCCCCACAGTGCCGGTCCCGGCCGTCACAACTCCGTGGCGTGAGAATCTTGCCTTCTTCAGACGCGCTTTTGATCGTCAGTCGGTTGCCGACAAGTTGACTGTCGCTTTGGAGAGCAAGATCGCTGACGTCTCTGCTCGGTCCGGTGGTGAAGC
Source organism: Rhodococcus sp. P4_E4 (assembly GCF_056401575.1). Lineage (NCBI taxonomy): Bacteria > Bacillati > Actinomycetota > Actinomycetes > Mycobacteriales > Nocardiaceae > Rhodococcus > Rhodococcus sp. P4_E4. Next base: position 82,630 of record NZ_JBFUJB010000011.1, read on the forward strand.
GAACACCGTGTCGGTGTTGATGAGCAGTTCTGGAATCCTTGCCACCACCACCGAGCAGGCGCCGCCGTCGTTGCTGTTGGCGGAGAGCGGCTTCGGGCGTCCGGAATCCCAGCGAGCGAATGCCGCTGGAGGACTGCCGTATGCGCCCCTGTCCGACGAGGCGATCCCGGCGCAGGATGCTCGGATCGTAGCCGTGTTCGACGAGGGCGTGTACGAGTTCGGCAAGGTTGCCGGTGTTCCCGGGTTCTCGAGTCTTTCAGCGGTGCAGGAGAACCGAGTGGCCAAGGTCAACGGAGACATGTGGCTCGCCACTCATCCCTTCGCCACTTTCTGGATGATCGAGGACATGGATGCCATGGCTGCCGGCAATCTGACCGGCACCGGAACCGAAGCTGTTGCCGCGACGCGCTATCAGGAATTCACGGCGCTGACGGCATGAGTTCGAGTGCGTTGAGTCGGCGCCTGGCTCTGCGATGGGGAGCGGTGACTCTCGGCTCTGCGGCTGTGGGTTCTGTGGCTTTGGGTTCTGTGGCATTGAGTGCGTGCAGCCGTGGCTCGGCGAACGAAACCAGTTCTGAGATTTCACCGTTCGACGACGAAGTACGTGCTGCCGAACAGGCGAGATTTCGTAGCGGGCACACAGTCCAACGGAATCTGACAGCTGCACCCGCTCTGGTGAGTCTGGGCGCCAGAGGGGTGGACACATGGTCGTACGGTGCAGAAGCGGTGGGTCCGGAGATTCGAATCTCCAAGGGAGACCGGCTCAACGTTCGGTTGCTGAACGACCTTCCGACGGAGACCTCGGTGCACTGGCACGGCATTGCGATCCGCAACGACATGGACGGTGTCTCACCGGTCACCCAGGAACGAATCCGACCAGGTGCAGAGTTCACCTACGACTTCGTGGCCCCGGATCACGGAACATATTGGTACCACTCCCATTCAGGATTGCAGGCCGATCGAGGGCTATTCGGTGCACTCGTGGTCGAGGACCCGAACGACCGGACCGGAGCCGACGAGGACGTCGTCATCGTGATCGACGACTGGCTCGACGGGCTGGGAACAACCCCGGATGCAGTGCTTCGCGCATTGTCACCGGACGTACAGGGAGGACACCACGGGCACGGCGGAGCTCCACCGGAAGTCGATGATGCAGAGATTGATTCTGCCGCAGAATTTCTCGCCAGCGGTCACGGTAATTCCGAGGCGCTCGGTGGAATGGCAACGCACATCACGTATCCACTGCACCTGATCAACGGACGGCCTGTGGAAGATCCCTTCGTCGTCAGTGCAGCGGCCGGAACACGGCTTCGATTGCGGGTGATCAATGCCGGGGCGGAGACTCCGTACCGTTTCTCTGTCGCCGGGCACGAGTTGACCGTTGTCAGTGCTGACGGGCAGGACATCGCCTACACAGCCGGAGACGAGATTCTGATCGCACCCGCGCAGCGATACGACGTATTGGTGACGGTGCAGTCCGGTTCGTGGCCTGTCGCCGCGAAGGTGGAAGGAAAGCCAGGTGGCGCCGCGTGCCTGCTTCGGACACCGGATTCGGTTGCGAGCGTCGACCTGACTTCTCCTGCAGTGCTGTCAGGGTCCGGCGGCCGACTCGTTCTGGAACCGACGCTTCGACCGTCGGGCGCGTGGGAACAGCGGGTACCGGATCGTGAGTATTCGGTTGATCTCATCCAGGCCGGGGATCGATACGTCTGGGGAATGGCGGGCACCGATGTGGGTCGGTTGATCATGAAGCAGGGCGAGCGAATACGAATCGTCATGAACAACAACACCGATATGTGGCATCCGATGCACACCCACGGGCACACCTTCTCGGTTCCCTCGTACGGCGGGCTTCGCCGAGACACCGTGATCGTACTTCCGCGTGCACAATTGGCGATCGACTTCGACGCCGACAATCCAGGACGGTGGATGTTCCACTGTCACAACGCGTACCACTTCGAGGCCGGGATGACTGCCGACCTCCACTACGTTCGATGAGGAGAGCAGAATGTCAGTTCGCACCGGGTTGACCACATTGATCGCTGTTGCAGCGGTGTTCACGCTGACGTCGTGCGGAGGTGAATCACAGGGTTCCACCGAGCAAGCGCCGGTCGAGATCTCGGTGAAGAACCTTGCGTACTCACCGAACACCGTCACTGTGCACACAGGACAGACGGTCACGTGGATTTTCGAGGACCAGGGAATGCCGCACGATGTCGTGTTCGCCGAGCTGGGGATCAAGAGCGATCTCCAAGGAAGCGGAACCTACAGTCAGACCTTCGACAAAGCCGGAACGTTCACCTACACGTGCACAACACATCCGAACATGACCGGCACGATCGTCGTCGAAGAGTGAGTAACTCGATGACAGTGAACTCGATGACAGTGAAGGAGACTGTGGCCTTCGAAGACTCGCCTGGTCTGGTCGACCGAGACGCTTTGGGCCGCATGATCGCTCCCGTGAGAAATCGCCTGCTCCTGGGTGCGGGTTTGTCGGCGCTGTCGGTGCCGCTACGATTCCTGCCCTACGTTTCGGTGGTCGAGATCGCGCGGGTGCTCCTGACCGACTCGTCGTTGAACCTGGTCTGGCTGTGGGCCGCAATCGGTGCAGCGGGCACAATTCTCGGTTTTGTCGTCTACAACGCAGCGCTGACCGTGTGCCACACCGCCGACGCGCATTTCAAATACTCGATCCGCTCGCGTATCGCTCGGCATCTGTCCCGAGTTCCTCTGGGGTGGTTTGCAAATGGTGGCACCGGTGAAGTGAAGCAGGCGATGACCGACGACGTGAAGCGGATGCATCTTCTCGTCGCTCACCTTCCCGCCGACGTGGTACCAGCGATCCTGTCGCCGATAGTGGCCCTGATCTATCTGGTGGCGATGGACTGGAAGTTCAGCCTGGTCCTGGTCGGCTACATCGGAGTGTGTCTCGCTCTTGCCGCGCCGTCGATGCGCAGAGCCTATCGAACGAACGTCGACTCCTGGAATCTTGCAATGTCGACATTGACCTCTGCGACAGTAGAACTGGGCGACGGTATCGAGGTTGTCAAGACGTACGGGAGTGGGAGTCGCGCATTCGCGCGCTACTCGAGCGCTGTCGATTCGATGGTTGCGGTGTGCGTGCGATGGATGTCGGGGATGGGAAGGCCGGTGGTCACTATGTCGATCCTCCTCTCACCGGCGGTACTCATCGTGGTCATCACGGCGACGGGAACTGCAATGTTGTCCGGGGGTTGGATTACCCCGGTAGCTCTTGTTGCCTTTCTGGTCGTCGGAATCGGTGTTCCGTCGTCGGTTCTGCACATGGGAACGATGGCCAACCTCTACCGCGAAGGCCAACTGGGAGCGACTCACGTCGAGAGCATCCTCGGCGAACCAGAGCTGGCCGAACCTCAGGATGCAGTGCCTGCTCGCAGCACTTTGGTCGAATTCGACAGCGTCGGCTTCGAATACACCACTGGGCAGCGCGTCCTCGAGAACATCTCCTTCGAGATGCAACCGGGCACCGTGACCGCGATCGTTGGCCCCTCCGGCTCCGGCAAGACCACTTTGGCGCGTCTACTTCCGCGGTTCTGGGACGTGACGGACGGGTCTATTCGACTGGGCGGAAGCGATTTACGAGATCAGTCCAGTCGTGAAGTCTTGAGATCGATGGCCATCGTCTTCCAAGATGTTGTGCTCCTGCGGGACAGCGTGCGCGAGAATATTCGGCTCGGTCGACCGGATGCAACGGATCTGGAAGTGGAGACAGCGGCGAGGCGGGCGCAGATTCACGACGTGATCATGCGACTGCCGGACGGGTATGACACCGAGATCGGTGGTGGTTCGGGCGGTGAGCTGTCGGGTGGGGAGAAGCAACGCCTGACGATCGCCCGCGCCATCCTTCAGAACCCGCCGATCGTCATCCTGGACGAGGCGACTTCGCAGGCCGATCCCCACAGTGAATCGGCCGTTCAACGCGCACTGGGCGAGATCAGTGCAGACGGCGGCACCCTGATGGTGATCGCTCATCGACTGCACACCGTCCGACACGCAGATCAGATACTCGTTCTCGACGCCGGACGTATCGTGGAAAAGGGTACGCACGAACAGTTGTCGGCGCTCGGCGGAACCTACGCGCGGATGTGGGCGCTCCAGAACCCCCTCGTGGAAGACATATCTCCGCGAAAGGCGCTGCAATGATTCGAGACCTGGACGAAATCCTCGGGCGCGACAATGGGATGCGAGGTCAGATAGCAGGTTTCACGCTCGCCGGGATACTCGAGGGTGTCGTCTTTGCACTGATGATTCCGATCCTGAAAGCGGTGGTTCGCGGCGATTACGACGCCGCAGTGCCGTGGGTTGTCACGGCTGCTCTCGTGGCGGTGGCCTGTGGCGCCGTACGGTGGATCGCCGAGAATCGGGCGTACCGCATCGGAATCGAGGGTTTTGCCGGTGGAATCATGCATCGCCTCGGTGAGCACTTGGTGCAGGTTCCGCTCGGGTGGTTCAGCAAGGCGAACCGTGGGGCGTTCACTCGCCTGGTCACCGAGGGCACGGCTATCTTGATGAGCATCCCGGGAATGATCATCGCGCAACTCGTCACCGTCACGGTGACTCCAGCGACAGTGGCGATCGCTGTCTTGTTTGTGGACTGGCGACTGTCCCTCGCGATGGTCGTCTTCGTTCCACTGGGGATTCGGGCCTACCGCAACGTGCAGCGGGCGGTTGTTCCCGAATACGAGGCGATCGGCAAGAGCGAATCCGAGTTGGCATCGCGCGTCGTCGAATATGCACAGGCGCAGCAAGTTCTACGTTCGGCCGGTAAGAGTGGCGAAGGCTGGACTCGGTTGGACGAAGCTCTTGTGTCCAACCGGGACGCACACCTGCAGGAAATCGGATCGGTCGACAAGTATCTACTGCGGTTCATGATCGTCGTTCAGGTTGCCTTTCTCGCCGTGCTGGTTCTGGCGGCACTGCTGGTCACCACCGGGTCCATCGACACAGCAAGCGTGATCGTTGTTCTCGTGTTGGCCGTGAGGTTTGTGGAGCCGATGCAAATGCTCGCAGGATTCGGTGAAGGTATCTCACTGGCCCGGGTGTCGCTCGGATCTGTCCGAGAGATGATCGATGTACCGGTGCTGGCGGAGCCCGAGGTGCCGAAAGAGCCTACCTCGTATGATATTCGGTTCGATTCGGTCTCCTTCGGCTACGGCCCGGATCGCGTGATTCGTAACGTGAGCCTCGAATTCCCGGACTGCTCGGTCACTGCTCTGGTCGGTCCTTCCGGTTCCGGAAAGACAACTCTGGTTCGGCTGATCTCCAGATTCTGGGACGTCGACGAAGGTGCGGTATCCATCGGGGGAGCCGATGTTCGCGACATCGGAACGAGAGCATTGATGACTCGGATATCGACTGTCTCACAGCAGGTTTACCTGTTCGACGGAACCATCCTGGAGAACGTTCGGTTGGCGAGACCGGATGCCACCGACTCGGAGGTCCGTCAAGCAGTGGTGGATTCCAGGCTAGGCGAAGTGATCGACCGTTTGCCGAGCGGTGAGGAGACCAGGGTAGGTGAAGGCGGATCACTGCTGTCCGGCGGTGAACGTCAGCGGGTCTCGATTGCGCGGGCATTCCTCAAGGACACTCCGATTGTTCTTCTCGATGAAGCGACTTCCGCCCTCGACGGAGAGAACGAAGTCGCCATCACCGAGGCAATTCACCGATTGGCCCGTGGTCGAACGGTGGTGATCATCGCTCATCGCCTGTCGACTATTCAGGGAGCAGATCGCATCGTCTACCTCGAAGCCGGAGGGGTGGAGGAGGTCGGTTCCCACGAAGACCTGATCGCGCGAGGTGGAAAGTACTCGGGTCTGTGGGCCGAGCGCAGTGGCGCGGAGGGATGGAGGATCGACCGAGCACTCGAGCCATGAGCAAACCGTGTGGTTTGATCGACGAATGGACGAAGCTGCTGCAGATCCAGTGAAACCGCCGCGCAAGCGCAGGTGGCCTCGTTGGGTCGCAGGCATTGCGGTGCTCGGAGCAGTTGTCTACGCGGGCTCGATCGTGTGGATCTCCGTGGCGTCGGCCGGACATACGTCAGACGCCGCCGATGCTCCCGACGCTCCGGTTGTGATCGTGCTGGGCGCGCAGATCAAGGACGGTAAGCCGATGGCTTTCCTGAAAGGGCGGCTGGACGCAGCAGTCGAACTGGTGGAAGCGGGAAAGGCTAAAGCGGTCCTGGTCTCCGGCGACGCGAACGGCGGCTCGGGTGACGAGATCGCGGCGATGACGAACTACCTGGTGGAGCAGGGAATAGATGAGCGTCGCATCGTGGGGGATCCGTACGGCCTCGACACCTATGACACCTGCTTTCGGGCCATACATACGTATGGGGTAACCAAGGCGTTGATCGTCACTCAGGGGTATCACGTGCCCCGCGCTGTTGCGTTGTGCCGAGACGTCGGCATCGACGCAGACGGTGTGAACAGCGATTGCGGGTGCGCAACTCCGACGCTGATCAAGAACGCCGCGCGGGAGTGGGTTCTTGCCAAGCCCAAGGCAGCGCTGGACATGCTGTGGAGTCGGGACGCAAAGGTGACGTCGCCGACGGAGGACTCGGTCCAGGTGGCGCTGTCGATTCCCTGACGCGGGGTGAGTGCGCACGGTTTCTGTCGAGCGAACACACGCTCCGGAGAGTCGGAGCGTGTGTTCACTCGAGGTGAAGGGTGCTCGGTCGAGAGTCAGATCAGTGCCGCGGCGGCGAATGCTCCCAGTGCGATCAATGCCGCGCCGGTGACGCTCTGCACGCGACGGTCCAAGACGCACATGATTGAGAGGAATCCCGGCATCGAGCCACCGCGCTTGGTGTGCACGATTGCCGCGAGGCTGGGCATGCAGCGGCCAAGGGATACGACCGTGAACAGCGCCGCCCCGAGAGTCGGTGAACCCGAAGCCATGACGCCGAGTGCCAGGAGGTAGTACGCACTCGAGCGGATGAAGATCAGAAATCCCGGACCGATGATCGCGCCGAAGATCAGCGAGACCTTCCAGGGCGCCATTGTGCGGCGCAGATGGCGCGGAAGCTGTTGGCGCCGCATCGGAGTCGGCATCCTCACCGCACCCAACTCGTGCAGCCCGTACGCAACCGCGACGACGGCCCAGACGCCCAGCGCCCAGCCGATCGGGACGTACCCGGACATCGCCGCACCGAGAGCGCCGATCAATGCCCCGGTGACGGCTCCCGTCGTGACCGAACCCAGAGCGTGCCAGCCGAGTCGGCGGACGGGAGTCGAGGATCCCTTCCGATCTACCTGCTTCGGCGCGGCAACAACTCCGGCGACGGACATTCCGCAGGTCGACCAGTTCGCAGCCAGCGACGTAACCAATCCGGCGCCGATAACAGCTGTGGTCAAAGCTGTTGTCGCAGATGGCGTGGCCACGAGTGCGAGGCCGGCACCCGCAGCGGCGCCCGCCGCGACGAGGCTGACACGGGTCGCGGTGCCGACCGAGCCTTGAAGGGTCGGCCGGATGTCAGGGACATCGGTCTGCAGTGGGCCGTGTGAGAGAACAGTAGTCATCAGATCCTCCGAAGTGTTTGTGGTTCAAGAAAAGTGTTGAGCCGAAGTCGCGGCGAAATGTGATGAGCCAGAGTTCACAGCACTGTGATGACGCCGATCATGTACGGGTGGACGGAGCACGAATATTCGTAGACTCCGACACTTTCGAACGTGTGCCGGAACGTTCCGTCTCCGGTGATACCGCTGTCGAACAGGCCGGGTGATTCCACGTGATGCAGGAGTCCACCGTCGTCGAAGCGCCACTCGACGGTGCCGCCGTGTTCCACGGTGACGTCCATCGGGCTGAACTGAACATTGCTGATCTCGACCACCACGTCGGGGACGGGATCTTCTGTGCCGCAAGCTGGGACACACGTCGCCGCGACAGCGAGGCCGAAGCCGACGATCCACCTCCTCACTATTGAACGATCACGGTGCCCACCATCATCGGGTGGGGCGTGCAGTGGTAGGTGAAGGTTCCGGCGTCGTCGAACGTGTACGAGAAGGTTCCCTCGGTGAGCAACTCGCTCTTCAGTTTCCCGTCGAGATCACCGTTGCCGACCACGTCGTGGGGGAGTCCGCTGTCGTCGAACTTCCATTCGACGGTCTGTCCCTTCTCGATGGTGACCGATGCCGGTGTGTACGCCATGTTCTTCACCTCGATCACGACTGCAGGTTCGTCCGACGACGCACCGGCATCACTACTGCAGGCGGTGAGGCTCAGGGCGGCGCACGCGGCCAGGAAAGCGGGAACGAGTTTCTTCATGAGGTGTTCTCTCCATTCTTCGACTTGTCAGCGGACGTAACGCAGATTTGCCGTCATGCCGGCCTCGAAGTGGTAGGCGTTGTGGCAGTGGAACATCCACTCGCCGGGATTGTCGGCGTCGAACTCGATGGCAAGCTCGGTGCCGGGTAGGACGTTGACGGTGTCGCGGCGAAGTCCGCCGTAATCCGGTACCGCAAACGTGTGGCCGTGGGTGTGCATGGGGTGCCACATCGTGGACGTGTTCTTCATCGTGATCCGGACCCGTTCGCCCTGTTTCATGACGAGCTTGCCCGCATCGGCTCCCGCCATTCCCCAGACGTACCGATCGCCGGCCTGGATCAATTCGATGTGGTAGTCGCGATCAGGCGACTTCGTCTCGAGCCGTGCGGATTCCGTGGGCCGGAGTTCGCTTTCGGTGACCAGTCGGCCGGCCAGTTCCGAGAGGTTTCCGCCCACATCCGGATTCGCCAGCGCCAACGCGTCGGTGCTGCGTAGGACGGTCGACGCATATCCATCTCGGCCCTCGACCTTCGCCACCACCGGCCATGTTCCCGACTTCACCGTCACCAGTACGTCGTAGCGTTGGGCCATTCCGACGATGATGGTGTCGGCGGGAGTTGGTTCCACGTCGTAGCCATCGGTAGCGACGATTGTCATCTCGTGACCGGCCACAGCAAACCGGTACGGAGTTTCGGCCGCTGCGTTGATGATTCGCAGTCGAAGGGTCGAACCGGGCGCTGCAGTGACGACAGCAGGATCGTTGGGTGGCCGCCCGTTGATCAAGTGCAGTGGATACGCGATGTGTTGAGTCATCCCGCCGAGTGGTTCGGAAGAACCGTGTCCACCGCTCACCAACTGTTGCGCGACGGACATGTCGGCTTCCGAGTGTTCCGCCGGAGTCGTTGCCCCACCGCCGTGTCCGCCGTGCCCGCCCGAAATTGCCGGGTTCAGGGCCATCAGGACGGAATCCGGTGTGGTACCCAATCCGTCGAGCCAGTCGTCGAGCACCAGAACGGCATCGGCGTCGGCCCCGGTGATGTCGTTCGGATCCTCGACGATCATGGCGCCGAAGAGCCCCCGATCGGCTTGTAATCCGCTGTGCGAGTGGTACCAGTACGTTCCCTGATCCGGTGCGATGAAGTTGTACTCGAAACTCGAACCGGCGCCGATGGGTGCCTGCGTGGTGGGTGCCGCGCCGTCCATGTCGTTGCGGATTCGAATTCCGTGCCAGTGCAGTGTTGTTTCGGCGTCGAGGCCGTTCTGGACGCTGACGTTCACCCGGTCACCGGACTTCAGTCGAAGTTCCGGAGCCACCGCAGCGCCTCCGTACGTCCACGTGTCCACGAGGCGTCCGCCAAGATCTACCGTCGAGAATCCGGCGGCAAGGGCAAACGCAGCGGTGGTCCCGTTCCAGGCTCGCGCCGATTCTGCGGCGGCAACTTCGGGGTCGGCGGGCAGGATGTAGTCGAGATCGGTTGTGGGCGTCGGAGATGCTGCAGTGGAACTGCATCCGGCAATCGTCCCCATTGCGCCGAGCCCGAGTGCTCCGGCGCCGAGTGCTCCCAAACTCAGGAAGCGGCGCCGGCCCATCACCACACCGGATCCGGGACGACTCATCGGAGTACTTCTGGTGTGATCAACCCGCTGACATCCCCGACGTTGCCCGAGACATCGACGGAACTGACCTGCTCGCCGGTGCTCGCGTTGTAACCCACGATCTTCTGCGGAGCGGAGCCTTCGACCTCAGGTCCGGTACCGAGCACGTAGAACGTGGCGCCGTCGACGGAAAAGGTCATGCTCTTGATGTCTGTCAAGCCGAGGTCTGCAAGCGTCAAGCTCTTCACCGGGGCGAAGGTCGTTGCATCGGACAAGTCGATCTTGACCAGTGAGCCTCCCCGAGCAGAGTCCGGATGAATAGCCGTGTCCGTGTACGCGATTGCGAGCCGGGTTGCGTCGGCGTTGATGACGTTCTCCGAGAATCGACCGGAGTCCTGCCCGGCGTTTCCGATCGGCTTGACACCTTCCTGAGGCAGTCCGTTGGAGAAGTCGAAGACGTACACATCGCCGTTCTCACTGACCAGCAAGGCTTTATTCGCTTCCGATGCCCACGTGACCTTGCGGGTGGAGACAAAATCCTCGGGTAGGACCTTGCTTCGGGCGGTTTCCTTCGGAACACCGTCGTCACCGATCGTGACGTGCAGCAGTTCCCGGGTGTCCTCGCAGACGCTGTACAGCTCGTGATCGACCATCCACGTGAACGGACCGCAGCCGACTATCTGGAGTGCACCGGTCGCTTCCTTCTTCTCGAGGTCGACCACTCTGATTCCGTACAAACCGTCGTCCCACGTGACGAAGAACTTGCCGTCGGACGTGACGGCGTTCGAGCCGGGACGGGAATGTACGCGTGCGACGTCCGGAAGCATGACCTCGGCTGGTTCCAGCAGGTTTCCGGAGTAGGTGCTGACCGTGAAATCTGCTGCGCCGCGGGAACCTCGGGGGCGCCACACCTCGGCAGCGAGCACCGCAGGATCCTCGGCGGAATCCCCGACGAATCCGTGAATGACCGGATCCCAGATACCCGGGCCGACGGTGATTCGGCTCTCGGCCACACCGGTTTTCGGATCGATGACGTTGACGCTGAGCTCGAGCTGGCCGAATCCACCTTCGACGCCCAGCAAGCGGTCAGCTGCGATCGGGGTGATCGAACCGACGTGCAACGGCTCGGGAATGGCATCGCCGATTTCCTGGTCGTCGTGACCGAGGGAGATCCCCTCGCCCGGAGCAGTGAACGGAACTGTCGGATAGGTGACATCGCCTGCGCTGGAAGGTTCGTCGTTGTCGGACGAGCTGCAACCGGCCAGCGCGAGTACGACGGTGAGTGGGATGACGGCAACGGCCGGGCGCGCCAGTTTTCGGGTTCGCGAACTGCTCATGATCCGGCACCGACCTTGGGGCGCTCGGCCGGTCGAGTCTGGCAGTCCTCACCGATGATGGGCGCCATCGTGCAGGTGTATGCCTGAGACTCGTCGGAGACACACCAGATGATTTCCTGGTCGTAGCTTCCGGAGACCGGGTTGTACATCACGGCCTGCATGTCCGGTTCGCCGCAGAATGCGTTGGAACACGAAGGTGCACCGCAGCAGTCGTAGTAGGCGATCAGATAGGTCTTGCCGGTATCAGGGTTGGTGCAGCATCCTACCCAGAACTCTGCGCCGGGCTTGCTGCCGGGGGCGCAGGTGGTGACACCGCCGCCGTTGCATGCGGCACAGGACGTTCCGTCCATGTTGCACCAGCGCCAGTACTCGCACTCGGCCGGATCTTTACCGTCGTAGACAGGGACAAGAGGTTCGGGGCCAGGTGCCGGCGCAGGAACCTCGGGCTCTTGGGCGAAGGCACTACGTGTCACAGGAAGTGTGCTGATCAGCGCCACTCCTGACACTCCCATGGTCCACTTGCCGATCCGACTGATCATGGATCGCCGCGAAACTCGTTCGGAGAGTTTACGTCCGGTTCGACTGGTGAGCGAACCGCCCTGGCCCGACATCCATTCGGCCTGGGCCTGAACTGTCGCCTCGTCGACGGGATATCGATTCTCCGTCATGTTGTGCTGCGGGAATTCATTGTCGTCCAACGATTTTCTCCTGATTCGTGAAGAGGATCGAACTGTGCAGGAAGATCAGGCCGCGCTGCCGGATTTCGCCTGGGCATGAAGGTGCTGGAGTGAGGGGGTGCCGGATTCGAGCGCATTGAGCAGGCTTTCCACCTGAGCCATGTGATTGCACAGGCCCTTTCCTCGGATCTTGCCGTGCTCGTCGAGAATCACGCCGTACGGAGTGGTGCCCACCTGGTATGCGATACCGACGTCTCGAGCGTCGATGTAACTGAGCTCGGAACCGATCCCGCTGCCGGCCAGGAACTCGCGATGCTCTTCGGGTGTTCCGTCGGAGATGATGATCACGTCGAGATCCGATTCGGCTCGGGCCATTGCCCTTACGCCGGGAAGAAGGCTCTTGCATGTCGAGCAACTCGGTGCTGTGAACAGCAGGAGTTGAGGTTTGTCGCGGTGACCACCGACTCCGACGGTCCGTCCTTCCTGATCGATGAGACCGGCAAACGACGGGCCGGCCTGTTCGACCTTGGGGCCGGTATCCATCATCCGGGCACCGAGAGGTCCGAGACGTACTTGTACGCGGCCGATTTCTCGAGCCAGAGCAAGAACCATCAAGAACAGTACGGCTACGGCGATCACCAGGATCACTGTCGCGACAAGGAGGAAAGTGGTCATCGTGGTAGTCCTGCCTTCGAGTTTTCAGTGGTGGGGATGTGAGTCACGAGCCGTACCGGGACCCGGTTTCGGCGGTTCGGAGGCGGATGGAGGCGCTCGACAGGTAGTCGTCGACCGGGCGTCGTCCGAGGTGGACCACCGAACGAATCTGTGCGAGAGCAACTCCAGCCAGAACGAGGAGGAATCCGAAGGTCGCCGCCACGACCTGGACGCCGATCTCAGCCTGTCCGGCGGTGACCGACAGTGCCACTGCGATCACCGCGAGTGTTCCGGCGCGAACGGCGTGGAACCATCCGATACGCGGAATCTCGCCGACTCCGAATGCAAAACATCCGCAGTCCAGATCGCGTCGCCCACGCAGGAGGTTGATCGTGAGGCCCGTGAAGAACGACGCGAACATGACGGCAGCAACCAAGGCGGCGAGGCGATGGGCCACGCCGAGAACCAGAAGGATGCCTACGACGGTTTCCGCGACGGGAAGGATGCGAGCGATCGGTACTTCGAGTCGCACCGGCAACACTTTGTATCCGCGCACCGAACGAAGGACCCCGTCGTGGTCGTTCAGCTTGGGAATGCCGGCGAGCAGGAGAACAAATCCGATGATCGCCGAAGTGGTGGCGCTGACCAAGTCCATGCTTCCTCCGTTCCTCTCGGGTAGTGCCGGTGGTGTGTGGGACACATCCTGTACGGGCGATGCTGCGAACCCGCGTCGACCGCGCTACGCCTGGACTAGGTGCAACTGAGAGAGCAGTTGTCGTGTGAGAATCGGAGAACTCGCAGGTCAAGGTGCTCCCGGAGGGGCCGGATACCGTCGGCCGCCCTTGATCCGGCATGACGCTGGGTGGGAAACAGAGTCGGATTCTCACTTGAAAGTTCTGTGCGCGCCATCGTGGAAACTGCGCGGAAACATAAGCGGACTAACTTGACCGAATTCTGACAATTCGCTCGTAGGTTCGGGCCTGGACGCGACGGACGGTGACACATGGCCGTGAGTGCGGCACTGCGTGCAGCGATCACGCGAGCGCAGAATGCGGATCAACACAGTGAGCCCGTGTTCTCCCCGCTCCGTGGTCTCGGACGAGGACGTTTGACCCCGATCGACCTGTTGGGGCAATCACTCTCCACGATCGCTCCGGCAACGGGAATGGTGTTCATCGCCCTGTGGATGATCACCTACAGTCCCGGCTACGTCGGGTTGGCTGCGATTGCTGCGACAACTTCGGCGGTGTTTCTCGTTGCGTTCTGCATCACTCAATTCACGCGGAGACTGGCCGCAGCAGGATCGTTGTACAGCTTCGTCTTCCAAGGCTCCGGTATCCGGGCGACACTGACGGCGGGTGCCGCACTGGTACTCGGGTATCTCGGAATCTCGGTTTCGGTTTTCTCACAGGCAGTTCCGAGTCTGCTCGATACCATCGCCATTGTCGGCCCCGACGTGCGAGGGACTGCCGCGACGGTGATCACGACGGTGGCGATTGCCCTGGCCGTCGCGTGGATTGCAGTGCGCGGCGTCCGGTTCGCCACCCGAGCGATCCTGGTCGTCGAAGCGTGCTCGTTGATTCTCATCGTCGTGGTCATGCTGGCGACGCACAGTGACACGACAACTGCTGTTGCCCTGCCGAATCCGTCGCTGAGTGCAGTTCCGTTTCTCGCGATGCTGACGGTGCTCAGCATGGCGGGCTTCGAAAGTTCGGCCTTCTTCGGCCCGGAAGCGAAGCGACCACTCATCAGCGTCACACGCACGGTTCTCATTTCGCCGATCATCTGCGGGGTCCTCTTCGTTTTTGCGGCCTGGGCGGCGATGACCGGCCACGGCGCGACGATCGTCGGAGCGTACTTCGAGGGAACGGCATCGGGGGCCAGCGCGGAGGTGGTTCTGGCAGTCAAGATCGGAATGACGTGTTCCTGGTTCGCATCCACTCTCGGTTGTGCGCAGGCGGGTTCGCGGTTGTTGTATTCGATGGGGATCGAACGGGTACTGCCTGCGCCGCTCGCTCGCGTGCACAGACGGTTCCGCACCCCGTACGTTGCGGTACTTGCGTTCGTCGCGGTAAGTGCGGCAGGCGTATTCATCTATTCGGATACGGTTCGCGACGATTCGGGATCCTTCGACGGCGTGGTGGAGACCGCGTTGGTCTGCGCTTACACGCTGGTGGCCTTTGCTTCGTGGAAGTTCTTGCGCCGAATCGGGGAACATACGTCGCTGACCCGGATATGCACCGTGTCCGTGAGTACCGCCGGTGCTGGTCTACTGGTCTACATCGTTCTCGACGGTGCGGTTCACGGGATGTGGGCACTGCCGATCGCTGCTCTTGCTGTTGCGGTGTCGGGGACAGTGTGGAGCGCATTGCTCCGTAGAGCCAGACCTGAAAGCCTTCTGATGGTCGGCGCTTTCGACAGCGTCGAGACGGCGGACCTGTTGCCCGGTGCTGGCACTCTGCTGATCGACGGTGACGGGCGAAGGCGACTCGTTCCGGATCGTGGGACCTCCGAGGGTGACTCGCCGGAGCATGGGCGGTGACCGCGGACCGTGCAACCGCTGGTCCACGATCAGGAAAACAGATCGGCGAAGAGACCCACTTCAGTGGACAACAACCGCGTGCGGTTCAGAAGGCGCTGGGGATGCTCGAGGCGGTGGCTCATCTGGGACCGGGAACAACCGCGAAGGAGATCGCCACTTTTGCAGGCGTTCCATCGGCCACGGCGTACCGGATGCTGAATCTGCTGGTGGCGGAGGGCTTTCTCGTGCGGGTGCCGGACCTGTCAGGGTTCGCGTTGGGGCGTCGGACTGCCGAGCTCTCGCATGCGGCGTCGTCGAGTGGTCCGGCGCCGACGCTGCACGAGCGCGTCGAGGACATGCGGACACACACGAGGTTCGGATTGCACGTCGCGTCATTCGCCGGTGGGCGCTTGCGGTTCGTCGACAAGGATCCGGATCAC
Organism: Rhodococcus sp. P4_E4; assembly: GCF_056401575.1. Taxonomy (NCBI): domain Bacteria; kingdom Bacillati; phylum Actinomycetota; class Actinomycetes; order Mycobacteriales; family Nocardiaceae; genus Rhodococcus; species Rhodococcus sp. P4_E4. Next base: position 98,159 of record NZ_JBFUJB010000011.1, read on the forward strand.
GAGATCATCGGAATAGCGGCGCTGCCGAAGAACCTTCACGCGAATGCGCTGGGGAAGGTTCTGTTGGCGCACGACGAGCGGTTGCTTTCGGGTTTGGAACTTCGCCGGGTCACGGAGTTCACCCTCGGTGATTTCGATGCGTTGTATGAGCAGCTGAGGTCTGTTCGCCTGCAGGGTTTTGCATTCGAGAACCAGGAATGCCGCCTGGGTCGATCCGCGGTGGCAGTACCGGTTCGAGATCACGCAGACCAGGTGGCAGGCGGTTTGTGTGTTCAGGGAGCGAGCGGGCGAGTGACGGACGAGGATCGAGAGTTGGTCGGTTTCCTACTCGATTGTGCGCGTCAGCTCACCGGATTGCTCTGACGTCACACGCGCAGGCTCAGGGGGAGCCCGGCGGTCATCAGGACCACGGACTCCGATTCACTGGAGATGCGGCTGTTCACCAGACCGAGTAGATCGCGGAACAGCCTCCCGGACTTCGTGTCCGGGACGACGCCGCTTCCCACTTCGTTCGTGACGGCGACAATCGGAACCGGACAGGCGGTCCAGGCGTCGGCCAAGACGTCGATATCTGCGTGGACGGCGCTGAGATCTTCTGTCGCCCACGCCTGATGTCGGTCCAGACGTGCGGTCAACCACGTGCCGAGGCAGTCGAGCAGGATCGGTGTTGTTGCGGCCGCGAGAATCTCGGCGACTTCGGAGGTCTCTACCGTCGTCCACGTCGACGGCCTCCGCGCGCGATGCGACGCAATTCGTTCGATCCAGTCGGGATCGTCGTCCTGCGGATCCCCGGTGGCGATGTACGTGACGTTCCGGTAGCCGGCAAGCAGGCCCTCCGCGTAAGTGGACTTGCCCGAGCGGGCGCCACCGGTGACCAGAGTTCGATGGCCCTGTCCTACCCCGATCTCGAGCACAGCTCCATCCGGAACCGCTCGCGCCCCGGACAAGCGAAGTGCTTCCGAGAGTTCGTTTTCGACTGGGTTGTGGTGCCCGAGGTGTACGGCGACCACATCGGTTCGATCGGTGATCGCGGTGCAATTGCGTAGTCGGGTCACCGTCTCCGCGAAACTCGGCAGATCATGGTGCCCGGTGCCGTGATCAGTTTTGTGGCCGAAGGTCTCTTCGAGAAAGACGGCGTCGAAACGCGCGTCGGCAAGTGCGTCGACAGTGGATTCGGGCAGAGGCCCGGTGTCGGTGGCCCAGAAGATTCGGGTTCCGGATGCGTCGGTGATGTCGTAGAGAAGGGTGGGTACTTCGTGCGCGGCTTCGAGTGCGCGAACACGATAGGTGCCCAACATGATCGACTGGCCGGTCTCGAGCGGTGTGAAGGTCACCGGGTCATCCGGGCCCACCCAGTCTCGGCAGAGAGCGAGCGCGTCGGGTGGTCCGAGAACCTGTAGTGGTTCGGTGCGCGAGGCCCAGGACCGGAACAGCAATGCCATCGGGCCGAGGTGATCGGGATGAGAGTGCGTCAACAGGATGTGTTCCACGTGTGCCAGCGTGCGACCGAATCGCGACGCGGCACGCGGTACTTCGGGTCCACAGTCCAACAGGATTCTGTTGTCCACCAGGGCAGCAGTGTGCCCGCGGATGGTTTCACTCGACAGGGCGGACAGGCAGGAAGGGCAAGTGCAGAACGGGTTCGGCCAACCGTCGGCAGCGCCGGTGCCGAGCATCACCAATTCCATCAGCGGGTGCCTTCCTGCCGAATCGGAACAACTATGGGACCGCTGGGCCGGTCCAGGATTTCGACCCGGGCGCCGTACACGCGGCCGAGGAGGTCTGCCTCCAGCACCGCTGAGGGTGTGCCGTCGGCAACCACGCTGCCCTTGTCCAGCAGCACGATTCGTCGACCGTACTGACCCGCGAGAGTGAGGTCGTGCATCGCGGCGATGACCGTGATGTTGTCGGCTTCACGCAGTTCCTCCACCAAGTCGAGAACCTGCTGCTGGTGACCGATGTCGAGGGCGCTGGTGGGTTCGTCCAAGAGCAGTACCTGCGGTTCTTGGGCCAGTGCCCGAGCCAGGACCACGCGTTGCAATTCGCCACCGGAAAGTTCGGTGGCTCGTCGATCTGCGAACTCGGTGAGGTCGAGCCTCTCGATCACCGAAGAGATCACCGAACGGTCAGTGGCGGTTTCGGTTCCGAAGCGTCGTAGATAGGGAGTGCGGCCGAGCGCAACCAGTTCCTTAACCGTTGAGCCCTCGGGTACTACCGGACGCTGAGGCATCAACGCGACGACGGCGGACATCGCCTTGCGGCTGGAATTGCGAGGACTCAGTCCCCCGACCGAGAGCTCACCGGTAGACGGAATCAATCCGGCGAGGGCATGCATCAAGGTTGTCTTGCCGGCGCCGTTCGGCCCGACCACGGCAACCCAATCGCCGGGTGTCACATCGAGATCGATGCCGTCGACGACGTCTTTGCCGCCGAGGTTGACTCGGAGGTCGCGGCACCGCACTGCGCTGTCGGTCATGCCGAGACCCGGCTGCGGCGCAGAACCAGAAGGAAGAACGGAGCGCCGATCATCGCGGTTACAACGCCGATCGGGAGTTCGGCCGGTGCCATGACCGTGCGGGCGGCAACGTCGGTGAGGACGAGAAACGCCGCTCCGAGCATGAGTGACAGGGGCAGAAGCAGTCGATGCGACGGGCCGACGACCAGTCGAACCGCATGGGGAACAACGATTCCGACAAAGCCGATCAGTCCACTTGCACTCACGACCGCCGCCGTTCCCAGAGTTGCGGCGAGCACCAGTACCAGGCGTGATCTGGCCGGGTCGACGCCGAGGCTGGCGGCTTCGACGTCACCTACGGCCATCACGTCGAGTACGCGTCGGTGTACCAGGATGACGGCAGATGCCAGCGCAACGTACGGCAGGACAACCAGAACTTCCGACCAACCTTCGGTGGACAATCCGCCGAGCAGCCAGGAATAGACCTCGCGAAGTGAATCGTCGAACCGCTGCTGGACAAAAGTCTGCGCTGCATTCGTGAACGCCGCGACTGCGACACCGGCGAGGATGATGACTACCGCGTTCTGCGGCCCGCCTATGCTTCGGCCGAGCGAATAAGTTGCGAACACGGCCAGCACACCACCGACGAAGGCGGCCATGGGAATTCCGAACATGCCCAGCGCTCCACCCGAAACGATGGCGAGGGTTGCGCCCAGTCCGGCTCCGCTGGAAACTCCGAGGAGATACGGATCTGCCAAGGGATTTCGGAACACGCCCTGGTAGGCGGCACCGGCAACGGCCAACATTGCTCCGACCAACGCGCCCAGGACTACTCGCGGAAGCCGGATCTGCCAGAGAATCGCCTGCTGTGTCGCGGTGAGACCGGAATCGATGTGGATGCCGGGGATTCCGTCCAGAAGTTCGAGAATGGTCCGATCAGGCGTCAAACCGGCCGGCCCCACCAGGACACCGATCAGCAAGGCAGCGCACAGAATCAGCGCGGCGCCGAGCAGAACGGCCGTCCGATGATGGGAGATACCGGCTTTGATCATCGAGTGCTCAGGCCGCGGGAACTTGGGCAACGATGGCCGCGACGGCCTTCACCTGATCGGCGACACGAGGTCCCCAGCGGCTGGAGAGGTCTTCGTCGAGCACATGGATCTGGTTGCCGGTAACCGCTTTCATGCCACTCCACCCGGGCCGGGCGGCGACGGATTCTGCAGTCACTCCACAGCATTGGGAGTCTGCGAGAAAGATGAGATCGGGATTGGCCTGCACCACGAATTCGGCGGACAGCTGCGGATAGTCGCCCTGCCCCGCGGCGTCGGCGATGCTCTTCATTCCGAACAGCGAGTAGATCTGCCCGACGAAGCTCGAACTCGTGACGGTGTAGAGCGAGGAGTCGAGTTCGTGGAAGTACGTCAGCGGCTGTTGGCGCGCAGGAACACTGGCGACAGCGGCGTCGATGTCCGAGCGCATGGTATCGACAACTTCGGTGCCCTTGTCCTCGTGGCCGGTGGCCTTCGCGACGCGCTCGATCTGGGCGTAGACGTCGTCGATGCTTGTGGCTGCCGGTAGCAGGAGTGTCGGTACCTTCGCCTTTTGCAGTCCGGAGACAAGATCGTTCATGTCATCCGATGCGATCACCAGATCCGGTGCGTAGCCGAGGATGGCTTCGACGTTCGGTTGAAAGCCCGAGAGATCGGTGACCGGGATACCGGCCGGGTAGTCGGACTGATTGTCGACGGCCCTCACCTGATCGCCCGCGCCGACGGCCCACAGGGTCTCGGTGGCGCTGGGACTGAGTGACACGATCGACTGCGGACGTGACTCGATGGTGATGTCCGTGCCGGAATCCGTGGGACCGGAAACAACAGTCACCGGGAACGAGCCGTCCGAGGCGGCTGTGGTTGCGGGTGCATCGGACGTCGAGCTACTGCAGGCACCGGCAAGCAGTGCGGTGCTCACCGTCAGTGCTGCAAGTACAGATCTGAATCTACGTGTCGGCCGAGTACTCACAGCCACCCCTCCGCTAGTGGTGAAGGGTCGCGAGCAGCGCGGCCGCGAGGCGAAGCGCCACGAGCGGTCCTTCGTCCGAGAACCATCGTGTCGCCACGAGGCCGGTGACCTGACTCGTTCGCCTCGAGTAGTGACGGGCGAATTCACAGTTGCGTCGACAGTGCCGGGGTTTCACCGAACTTCACACGAGCAGCGTGGCACCCCGGTGAACCGGGGCATCTGCACTTTACAGGGGTCGTCTGGCTTGACCAGGGAGGTCAAGGCAGGGTAAATATCTATTCCACTAATGAACTAGTGAAAGGGTTCGGATGATCGACTTCCGTATCGACCGCCGATCCGGCATTCCCACTTACGTGCAATTGGTCCTTCAGGTGAAGCAGGCGCTCAGGCTCGGTGATCTCCAAGTCGGGGATCGGCTGCCCACAGCCAAGGACGTCGTGGGAGCGCTCGCGATCAACCCGAACACAGTCCTGAAGGCCTACAAGGAACTCGAGCGCGACGGACTTGTCGCCCCGAGGCCCGGATTGGGCACGTTCGTCGTGAAGTCCCTGGCCAAGCCCGGTATGGCGGAAAGCTCTGCGCTACGTCGTGAGTTGGCGCGTTGGGTTGCAGATGCCGTGGCCGCCGGACTCGAGCGCACGGACATCGAAGCATTGGTGAGTTTGGAGCTCGAGAAGACGTTCATCGAATCGGATCCGTCCGGAAAGCAGGGGGAGACATCATGACTGCGCAAGAATCGGCACTGACGATGCAGGACGTGGACAAGCGCTTCGGCAAGAAGAAGGTGCTCGACGCCTGCACATTCGAGGTCGCGACAGGAAGCATCACTGCCCTGGTCGGGGTGAACGGAGCGGGCAAGTCCACACTGATGTCCTTGGCTGTCGGGTTGACGATGCCTGACCACGGTTCGATCTCCGTCCTGGGCAGCACGCCGGATCAGGACGGCATCTGCCCAGGCCTGTCGTACCTCGCTCAGCACAAGCCGCTGTATCCCAAATTCACTGTTGCAGAACTTCTTCGATTCGGTGCGTATACCAACGACAAGTGGGATGCGAAGTACGCTCTGGATCTGGTGGAGCGCGCTGGGATTGCTCTCGATGCAAAGGCGAAGACTCTGTCACCAGGTCAACGAACCAGGGTTGCACTGGCTTTGGCGCTCGGACGCAGACCGCAGCTGCTTCTACTCGACGAGCCTCTGGCAGATCTCGATCCGGTTGCACGGCGGTCTGTGGCGACCACTCTGCTCGAGGACGTTGCCGAGTACGGCACCACGGTTCTGTTGTCTTCACACATCGTTTCCGAATTGGCAGACATCTCGGATCGACTTCTTCTGCTGGGCGGCGGAAACGCGAGATTGTCCGGTCCGTTGGATGAATTGATCGCTGCCCATTACGTATTGATCGGGGACGGCGATCCCTCGGACGTGGTCGGCGCCGGTGCGGTCATTCATACCGACAAGGGGATGCGGTCGAATTCTCATGTGGTGGAGGGAGTCCGTCCGAGCCCTCGGGCCGGCTGGGTGATCGACGACGCAACTCTCGACGACGTGGTGCTCGGGCACCTGAGCGCAGAAACGATGGTGGCGGCATGATCTGGGTTACGTGGCGGCACCACCGGACATCGCTCATTGTGTCATTGGGATTCCTCGCGGCATTAGCAGTCATTGTCTTGTCGAGTGGTGCGATCATCAAGAGCGGCGGACAAGCCCAACTCTTCGGATCGCCTCTCAGTTGCTTCGATGACATCACCGCTATCTGCACGGCAGAGACTGCTCTCACCCTGACGACAGTGGTTGCGACGGCTCTGCCGGTGTTCCTCGGCGTGTTGATCGGTGTCACCGTGTTTTCGCGGGATATCGAACAGGGAACGCACGTATTGGGGCTTACTCAATCGGTCAGTCGGACTCGTTGGTTCTGGACCCGGGTGTTGATCGTCTTCCTGCCGATTTCTGTGGCTTCGGCATTGCTCGGATTTGCACTGCAATGGGCTCGATCTCTCCCGGACAACTCCCGGTATGCATTTGTTGCCGGGCGTTCGACTTTCGTCGAGATATCGAACCTGTCGTATCCGCTCTTTCAATCCAGCGGACTGGTCTTGGGTGCATACACATTCATGGCACTCATGCTCGGAGCAGCTCTGGCTTTGCTGGTGCGTAGTTCGATCGGCGCAATGGCGATCACGATGGTCGGTGTTGTTGCGATCCTGGCAGCATTTCAGTTGGTTGCACGACCCGATTACGCCGAGCCGAGTGTCCGAACGTCACCCGTCGCCGGATTCAGTTCCTACTATTCGAGCGATACCAGTATTCCCGCGGTCAATTGGGAACTCGCGCAGGGATATGTCGACCTCCGAGGTAACTGGGTCGACATCAAATACGACGAGTGCACGTGGGGTGGATCAGGCGGCGAGAACCCGTACGACCAGCGCCCGGAGGAGACCGGCGCCGAGTACAGCCTCCGCATGGATGTGCTCTCAGCGCAGCAGAACAGAGAGATGGAGATCTGTTTGCGGGAACACGGCGTCGACCACTACGAAGTTCGCTACCACTCAGCTGATCGGTTCTGGCGTTTCCAGTTCACGGAAGCTGCACTCGTCCTGATCCTTTCGGGCTTGTTCCTCCTGCCGGCGCTCTGGGGCCTACGACGCCTCAAGCCGTGACTCAGCGGGCGACCGGCGCGACCGTCAGCTGATTGATGTTCGCGCCGGTCATCGAGCATCCCTTAGTGGGGTAGGCGAGGAAGACCGAGTCGTAGCTGTTGGGTGGGTAAACCCTCAGTCCCGCAACGTCGGTCACGCCGCACTGATCTGCCGGGTAGTTCTCGACGTTCGTAGCTCGCACCAAAGACGTTGCGGCAGAGTCAGGGGTAAGGGAGACGAGTGAACCGGATCCGGAGCGGCCGGCGGCAGCACCCACTTCGCTTCCGGACGCTCCCGTGACATACGAGACGCCGGGGAAACCGTCGAGCGTGCACGTGCGGCCGCTCGTGTTGGTGAAGACCACCGGAAGCTCCACAGAACCGGCGGCGCCACTCGACTCGCCGAGGGTGACGTTCAGTTCCCCGATCGCGCAGCCTTCGGGATTGGGTGCCGTCGAGGTTGTGGTTTGGGTGTGATCGGTATGGGTCGTCGAAGGTGCGGCAGTACCGGTCTGGGTCGTCGGCGCAGAGGCGGTCGTGGTTGAGGCGGGTGCTGGTGAATTCTCGGCCGTTCCCGTTTCATCCGAGCCGCAACCGCTGAGAAGGGCGAGAGCAGCAAGAGGAGCCGCCAACAAGCCGACGTTGCGCATGCGGTTGGGATTCATCGCTCTGTACTCCTCAAGCTGGTCGACAACTGGCTCCGGAACATCCGTGTCCGGTATATCCGAATCCGAGGCCGGATGTGCAGAAACGAATCAGGCTCGCCGGTGATCAGGACCTACTTCCCGGATGGATTGCCGCTGCGGATCTAGCATGAGAAATGACCTGTCCGGATCGCGACCACCGGGAGTAGCGCATGTTCACCTTCACCAGCGACGACGGAGTGGTCATTCATGTCCACGAATGGCCCACCGAGCAGGAACCTCGAGGGGTTGTTCAACTCGCGCACGGTATGGGTGAGCACGCAAAACGCTACGCACACGTTGCCGAAGCCCTGAATGCTCGCGGTTTCCACGTCTACGCGGCGGACCACCGCGGCCACGGTGAGAGCATGCACGCCGGCCCAGGCAACATCGGCGACGACGGCTGGAACCGCTTGGTGGCAGACATGGTGACCCTCACGGGCATCATCCGCGACAAACACCCCGGCCTGCCCGTCGTACTGCTCAGCCACAGCCTCGGTTCGTTCGCTTCGCAGCAGTACATCCTCGATCATTCGCACCTGATCGACGCCGTCGCACTGTCGGGGACTACCGCGGTCGATCAACTGATCGAGAGCCTCGTCAACGACGGCCCGGACGTCCTCGCCCAGTTCAATGCGGAATTCGAACCGGCCCGTACTCCGCACGACTGGCTCAGCCGTGACGAAGCGCAGGTGGATTTGTACATCAACGATCCGCTGTGCGGTTTCAGCCTGGACGACGCAGGCATGGGCGGACTTATCGCAGCGGGACCGAGGTTCGTCGACGTCGAGGGTGTGCGACAAGACCTTCCGATCCTGGTCTTCGTCGGCACCTCGGATCCTCTCAACGCCGCGCTGAGCCGTACCGACGTCGCAGTCGAACGGTACAACTCGGCGGGGATCGAAGACGTCACCTATTACACCTATCCGGGCGCCAGGCACGAGATCTTCAACGAGACCAACCGCGACGACGTCATCAATGATCTGACGACGTGGATGGACCGCGTACTCGAAGCGTGACCGCCTCACCGGAAGGGGAACACGATGTCCACAGTTCCGGCCGCACGACCCGATCCAGACCCGCGAGATGTCAAGCGCTGGAGACGATACCTCGCCGACGAACAAGCCGAGGCCGCCGTCTACCGCGACCTCGCGAGTAGGCGCAGCGGCGAGGAGCGCGAAATCCTTCTCGCCCTGGCCGACGCGGAGGGCCGACACGAGGCGCACTGGCGAGCGCTTCTCGGCGATCACGTCGGCAAACCACTACGCGGCGATATCCGCACTCGGATACTGGGCTTTCTGGCCAGGCGTTTCGGTTCCGTGTTCGTGCTCGCTCTTGCCCAGCGCGCGGAGACGCGATCCCCCTATCCCAACGACGCCGACGCGACCGCATCGATGGGCGCGGACGAGAAGATCCACGAAGAAGTGGTGCGGGCCTTGGCCACTCGGGGTCGGAACAGACTTTCGGGGACGTTTCGTGCCGCCGTCTTCGGAGCCAACGACGGCCTCGTCAGCAATCTCGCTCTCGTGCTCGGCATCAGCGGTAGCGGCGTCTCCAACCAGATCGTTCTGATCACCGGCATGGCCGGGCTTCTGGCCGGCGCCCTGTCGATGGGAGCCGGCGAGTACGTTTCCGTCCGCTCGCAGCGAGAGTTGTTGGAAGCGTCCAATCCTGGCCCCGCGGCCAGCGAAGCCGTCGGACTGCTCGACGTCGACGCCAACGAATTGTCCCTGGTCTACCGGGCCCGCGGCATGTCCGCCGAGGAAGCGGACCAGCGCGCCGCCGAGGTCCTCGCGAACAGCACCTTCGGCGCCGCTGACGTTGTCGACGACCATGAAGCCGTCGGAACCGGGTTGGGCGCAGCGGCGGCAAGTTTCTGCTTCTTCGCCTCGGGCGCAATCATTCCGGTGTTGCCGTATCTGTTCGGCCTGGAAGGCATGACGGCTCTGATCGTCGCGTCCGTACTCGTGGGGATCGCGTTGCTGACGACGGGCGTTGTGGTCGGGTTGCTGTCGGGCGGGCCGCCGTTCAAGAGGGCCCTACGCCAACTTGCGATCGGCTATGGCGCTGCCGGCGCGACGTATCTGCTCGGCATGTTGTTCGGGACCTCGCTCTGAGCGTCTGCTCATGCGCGCAGGGCTGGATCGCGGTGAGCGGGATCGATCCGGACCGGAATTTGGCACACCACGGCCTCGGTGTGTTTGCGCAGTGCATGAGCGATCTCATCGGTCCGTTGGCTCGGGAGGAATCGATGCCATCTGGTCGCCGGGTCGATGGTGGCGACGACAACAAAGGTTTCTCGGTGGGGGAAGTGTGTGCGGATGTATCGAGCGAGGGTATTCCCCACGGAATTCTCGGTGTCCTCGATGACGATCAAACGCGAATTCGGGTGTCGGGCTTGCCATCGGCGGGTGAAGTCCGTCGTCGATTCGTGGGCAAGGCAGACTCGAATTGCGATGGGCTGCGAAGACATTGCCGTTGCCGCGGCCATCGCGCGGGTGGAGAGCGACGTAATTTCGGACACGGGTACTAGGACCGCTGGTTTGTATCCGATAGAAAGAGAATCGTTCTCACCCTGAACGGTTAACCGCGTACCGATATGTGTGTACGCACCGCGGATGCGTTCCATGCCGAGGACGAGCGCAGGGAGCGCGAGAGCGATCAACCAAGCGCCCTCGGTGAACTTCATGGCGGTAGTCACCACTGCTGCGATCGAAGTCAACGCAGCCCCGAAACCGTTGAGCGCTAGGCGCCACTTCCAGCCCGGCGTCTGTTCGGCGAGCCAGTGGCGCACCATGCCGAACTGCGCGAGCGTGAATCCGATGAACACACCGATGGCGAACAGCGGCACCAAGGTGTTCATGTTTCCGCCGGATCCGATGAGCAGGAGTGCACCGATGCCTCCGAGCGACAAGACGCCGTACGTGAAGACGTCGCGCGTCGACTTCCGGCTGAAGCGGTGCGGGAGCACGTTGTCGTCGGCGAGGATCCGCATCAGGTTGGGAAGTCCGCCGTACGAGGTGTTCGCGGCCAACGCCAACAGAATCACGGTGGAGAATTGGACGACGTAGTAGCCCACACCATTTCCGAGGGCAGCGGAAGTGAGTTGCGACAGGACCGTTGTTCCAGGGACCGGTGCGAGTGAGAACTTCTCGATCAACACGGCAAGGCCGATCAGCATGGTGCCCAACAGGATTCCCAGAGCTACTTCGGCACGCTGAGCGCTACGCACGCGAGGCTTCTTGAAGCTGGGTACCGCGTTGGCGATGGCTTCGACTCCGGTCAATGCGGCGCAACCACTCGAAAAGGCTTTGAGCAGAAGGAGAATGCCGATCGTGTGTGCGTTGTCGGCGAGGAAGGGAGCCGTGGCGGCGGCAGGGTTTTCCCGAAGCAGTCCGGCACCGATCACCGTGAAGATGCTGACGACAAAAACCACGGTGGGCAACATGAATACCCGCGCGGAATCTGCGATGCCCCGCAGATTCAGTGCCGTGATGCCGCCGAGTATCGCCAGTGCGATCCAGACCGTGTAGGGAAGAAGCGCAGGGAAGGCGGAGGTCAGAGCCGCGACACCGGCTGCGATCGACACCGCGACGTTGAGGGTGTAGTCGACGATCAACGATGCGGCGGCGGTCAGGCTTGCGCGAGGACTCAGATGCTTCTTTGCGACGGCGTAGGCGCCACCGCCTTCGGGAAATGCGGCGATCACCTGGCGATACGACGCCACCAGGACCACAAGCAGCACGGCGATGGCGATCGTCACCGGCACGGTGAAGCCGATCCCCGCGCCGCCGGCGAGGGCCAACACCAACACGATGGCCTCTGGACCGTACGACACCGAGGCCATCGCGTCGAGCGACAGACCCGCCAGTCCGGTTGCGACGGAGAGCTTTTGCTTCTCAGGTTCGCCGCCGGCGCGGGTGGTCGACGATATGACTCCACGGTGTCCGAGTATCACTGCATGTCTCACCGAGTCAGTATCGTCATTTCCCGTAGCTCTGAGACTGATCTTGACGATGCCTTGACGCGATGGCCCGCAAATCTGTACGGGTTCACAACGGGGGTTCGAGTCGCGGGAAGCCTTGTGACAGCTGATCAATCCAGCGGGCGCGCGTGGCGAGAATATCGTAGTTGCGAGATTCCGATTGGGCGGCGACGTGCGAAAGTAGGTCGCGAAGTCGGCCCAGAACGAGTGGTGAGTTCGATGCCGAGGCTATGACGTCGTCCAGTCCGGTTCTGGCGAAGCTCGTGAAGTCGGGCAGTGGAATCACCACACGCAGATCACCACGCTCGTCGACGGCCCGGATCGAATCTGCGCGCACGGAGGCCACCAGAGAGAGGAGGTCCTCGATCTCGTCCAGAGCCTGCACGGCCGTCGCAGGATCGTTGATAGCGGGTGAGAGCGCTCTGAGCGCGATGTCAGCCAACAACCGAATCGCGAGTAGGGGGTCCTGGGTGAAGGTCCGCTCACTCCCACTGACCAAGGCGTCAAGGATCGTGTTGGCGGGCATGGGTCCGCCGTAGACGTCGGCGAGCGGCAATCCGTCTCGCAGCGTGCTACCCGGCGACACTCGGAGGACCACCATGGATCGGCAGTTCCGAGCGCTCTGCAGGAGATCTTCGACGAGGATCTGTTGCAGAACGGCCGGCGGTCGATGCCACTCGATAGTCGTGATCACCGGAAGTGTTGGTAGAGGAGGCAACTCCAGATCGGTGGTGGGGTACACGGCGGCGAAGACTGCTCGGCCTCGACTCGAGATCGAGGTCAGTACAGGAGCCAACTGGATGGCCGAGAATGCGCGCAGCTGGAGCAGCCTGATCAGCGTCAGCGTGGCCAAGAGCGCCAGCACTGCGAGACTTGGCACAACCACGGACACATCCGTTTCGTTGCTGATGGCGAGCGCTGCCGTGATGTCGAAAACCGACTGGCCTATGGCGAAGGCAAACGTCCGCCACACGATGGGGTCGTCGCGGAACAACAACAAGCGAGGAGTGAAGGTGGTCGCGGCCCACTGGACGACAAGGAACAGTAGCGAGAAGATCACTGCGACTACACCCAGTAACCCCAGCCCGAGTGCAACGAGCATCTCGCTGACCTGACGGGCGGGAACCATTGGGCCGCTACGTAAATATGGCATCGCCAGTCCGGCAGCCAGTCCTACGACGACGCACAGGATCTGGGTCAGGCCGGCACGCACACGGCGCCGGGGGACGAGGAAGGCATGCCCGATCGGGGTGGGAGCGAAACGTCCGGGCTGATCCACCCTTCAAGCCTCCACGCTGCGGCAATGGTGCGCCTTCACCCGAAACGGATGATGTCGACGCCGTCGTGATCCTGAAACGCTTGAAAGAGCCATGTGAGAGACAGAAGGCGAGACGTCATGACGGATCCGACAGGCCAGAGCCGCGCTGTACTACCGATTCCGGATCGACAACATCTTGGTCTGGTGACGTACGACGCGAAGGATCCGGACACGGAGTTTCCGCCGATCACTCCGCTACTGCCGCCGGCCGGGGCACCCAATGTTCTGGTGGTCCTGTTGGACGACGTGGGATATGGCGCGAGCAGTGCCTTCGGCGGACCAGCGGACACACCGACTGCTGAGCGATTGCAAAGTAATGGGCTCACGTACACGCGGTTTCACACGACTGCGCTGTGCGCACCGACCCGCGCCGCACTGCTGAGTGGGCGCAACCACCATTCGGTCGGAATGGGCTCGGTCACCGAAACCGCGACCTCGGCTCCTGGACTTTCCGGTCTGCGCCCGAATACCAAAGCCGCACTGCCGATGACGTTGAAACTGAACGGATACTCGACGGCGCAGTTCGGCAAGTGCCACGAGGTACCGCCGTGGCAGACATCCCCGGTGGGGCCGTTCACATCGTGGCCGACGGGAGAAGGCGGATTCGAGCACTTCTACGGATTCATCGGCGGGGAGAACAACCAGTACTACCCGGCGCTGTACGAGGGGGTCGCGCCCGTGGAGGCGGACAAGACACCGGAGGAGGGTTACCACCTCACCGAGGACCTGGCCGATCACGCCATCGACTGGGTTCGGATGCAGAAGTCATTGGCTCCGGACAAGCCGTTCTTCGTCTACTTTGCACCCGGCGCCACACATGCACCGCACCATGTTCCGAAGGAGTGGGCAGACAAGTACGAGGGCCGGTTCGCAGGAGGTTGGGACGCGCAACGCGAATCGATTCTCGAGCAGCAGAAGCAGCGGGGAGTCGTCCCCGCGGATGCGGTCCTCACCCCGCGCCCCGAGGCCATTCCGGCGTGGGAGGACATGAGTGAGGAGATGAAGCCTGTCCTCGAACGCCAAATGGAAGTCTATGCAGGGTTTCTCGAACACACCGATTTCCATGTCGGCCGGCTTGTCGATGCGATCGAGGAACTCGGAGCTCTCGACAACACCCTCGTGTATTACATCATCGGCGACAACGGAGCGTCCGCAGAGGGGACGATCAACGGAGCCTTCAACGAGATGGCCAACTTCAACGGACTCGCCGCCATCGAAACACCCGAGTTCATGGCGGAAGTGAAAGACAAGTTCGGTACCAAGGACGCGTACAACCACTACTCCGTGGGGTGGGCATGGGCAATGTGCACGCCGTACCAGTGGACGAAACAGGTTGCCTCGCATTGGGGTGGCACTCGCAACGGAACGATCGTGCACTGGCCGGCGGGGATTCGGACCAAGGGTGAGACGCGGTCGCAATTCACCCACGTCATCGACGTCGCACCGACGATCCTCGAGGTCGCGAAACTGCCGGAACCGACCTTCGTCAACGGCGTCCAACAATCACCGATCGAGGGGACCAGCATGGTCTACACCTTCGACGACGCCGAAGCCGCCGAACGTCACGATCTGCAGTACTTCGAGATGGCCGGCAATCGCGGTATCTATTACAAGGGTTGGAGTGCGGTCACCAGACACAGCACTCCGTGGCTGTTCGCGGAGGCACTCCCCGCTCTCGACGACGACGTGTGGGAGCTCTACGACGGGTCGCAGGATTGGACGCAGTCCAAAGATTTGGCGGCCGAGTTGCCGGAGAAACTTGCTGCACTGCAACGCTTGTGGTTGATCGAAGCGGTCAAGTACAACGTGCTTCCGATCGACGACCGAAGATTCGAGCGGTTCAACCCTCACATCGCGGGGCGTCCGCAGTTGGTGTCCGGGAACCGACAGGTTCTGTTTCCCGGAATGAAACGGCTGAGCGAGCACAGCGTGCTGAGTATCAAGAACCGATCGTTCAGTGTCACAGCAGCAGTCGACATCGCGGATGGCATTACCGCCAACGGTGTGATGATCGCGCAGGGCGGCAGGTTCGGCGGTTGGGCACTTTACGCGCGGGAAGGTCGCGCCAAATTCGTCTACAACCTGCTCGGCATGACCGAGTTCGTCGTCGGGTCCGAGGTTGACATTCCGGCAGGATCACATCAGATCAGAGTTGAGTTCGCCTACGACGGCGGTGGTCTCGCGAGGGGCGGCGCTGTCACGATCTATCATGACGGTCACGAAGTGGGCTCGGGTCGCGTCGAGCAGACCCAACCGATGGTCTTCTCCGCGGACGAGACCACCGACATCGGTGACGATTACGGCATGCCTGTCAGTGTCGACTACAGTGGCGCAACCACATTCAACGGCCGTATCGAGGTAGTGCAAATCGACGTCGGCGACGATGACCATACCCACCTGATCGACCCGGAGGAGGTGGCGCGAGTGGCGTTGTCCAGACAGTGATTCCACCGACAAGAGCAGCAGTCACAATCTCCTGAGGGAGGGTCGCAATGCCGACCGTCATCCGTACTGTTCACGATCTGGTCCGCCACGCGCGCGGGCCGACGCACCATCACCACCATCAATCCGTGCATGAGGCACGGCGAATGCGCGCCCACCACATACTGGTCACGCATTCGCTCGCCTGATTTCGGGGCTACAGGTCGCGCGCCAGTGCTCGTCCGGCTGCGCGGCCCGAGAAGATGCAGCCACCGAGGAAGGTCCCTTCGAGCGCGCTGTAACCGTGGACTCCGCCGCCGCCGAAGCCGGCGACCTCACCGGCTGCGTACAGGCCGTCGAAGACACTGCCGTCGGCCTTGATGACCTGTGAATCCAGGTTGGTTTCCAAGCCGCCGAGGGTCTTGCGGGTGAGCAGGTGCAACCGGACCGCGATCAGTGGGCCGTTCTTGGGGTCCAGGATCTTGTGCGGTGCAACGACGCGCACGATCTTGTCTGCCAACAGATTACGAGCACCGTGGATGGCGGTGACCTGGAAGTCCTTGCTGTACTTGTTGTCGACTTCGCGGTCGCGGGCGATCATCTCGCGCTCGATGTCCTCGTAGTCGAGGAGCGGTTCGTCGGTGAGGGCGTTCATGCCGTCGACCAGATCACGAAGGTTGTTGCGCACCACGAAGTCTGCGCCCTTCTGCTTGAATGCCTCGACCGGTCCCGGCGCGCCCTTCTTGATTCGTTCGAGGAGGAGCTTGAAGTCGCGGTTGGTGAAGTCCGGGTTCTGTTCCGATCCCGAGAGTGCGAACTCCTTCTCGATGATCTTCTGATCGAGGATGAACCACGTGTACTCGTGGCCGCTGTCGAGGATGTACTTGAAAGTTCCCATCGTGTCGAAGCCGGGGAAGTTGGGGACCGGCAGACGCTTGCCGGTGGCGTCGAACCACATCGAGGAGGGTCCGGGGATGATTCGGATTCCGTGGTTGGGCCAGATGGGATTCCAGTTCTGGATGCCTTCGGTGTAGTGCCACATGCGGTCGCGGTTGACGATGTTTCCGCCTGCGGATTCGGTGATTTCGAGCATCCGTCCGTCGACGTGTGCAGGTACTCCCGTCAGCATGTGCTTCGGTGCCTTGCCGAGTCGCTCGGGCCAGTTCTTCTTCACCAGTTCGTAGTTGCCGCCGATTCCACCGGAGGTGACCACGACGGCCTGTGCAGCGAACTCGAATTCGCCGATGGGGGTGCGCGAGCTCTTCACGCCGCGTAGATCACTGGAAGGTTCGAGGACGGTTCCGCGTACACCAGTGACCGCACCATCGGTGACGACGAGTTGATCGACTTGGTGGCGGTGCTTGAACGTGACCAGTCCGCGCTTCTGGGCGGCGATCACCTTGGTCAGGAAGACATCGACCACGCCGGGGCCGGTTCCCCAGGTGAGGTGGAATCGCGGTACCGAATTGCCGTGTCCAAGAGCCATTCCGCGGCCGCGTTCGGCCCAACCGACATTCGGCATCAGGCGAAGCCCCAGGTCGTGCAGGTACTGACGCTTGTCGCCGGCCGCGAACTCGACGTACGCCTTGGCCCACTGGCGAGGCCAGTGATCTTCGCGCTCACGGTCGAATCCGGCAGTGCCCATCCAGTCCTGCATTGCCAACTCGAGAGAGTCCTTGATGCCGAGTCGGCGTTGCTCGGGGCTGTTCACGAGGAAGAGTCCGCCGAGCGACCAGAATGCCTGCGCGCCGAGGTTGGCTGCGTTCTCCTGTTCCACGACAAGGACTTTGCGGCCGGCGCGTGTCAGTTCGTAGGTGGCGACCAGTCCCGCCAGCCCTGCCCCGACAACGATGACGTCAGCTTGTTCGCTCACGACAGCTCCTCTTTCGATTGGTTGTTCTGGATTATTTCGCTGTAGGACAGCAGGATTCGAGTGAAGATATCGCGGCGCAGTGCGAAGGCGGCGTTGGTGTCGGTGTCGACGAGACACTGCACGCTGGTGCCGTCGTGCACTGCGACCAATGCCCGTCCCAACGCAGTCGGGTCGCCGACGATTGTTCGCCCGACGTCGCTGAGTGCGGACTCCACAATGGGCAACAGGGTGCGAAGGATCGCGTCTTCACGGTCGGCAAGGGCTTTGCGAAGTGCCGGGTTGCGGAGCGCGTGAGCGGTGAATTCCGCGTTGATCCGGTACCACTGCGGGTCGACCGGAACCACCGCCACGATCCGGGCGACAGCGGCATGGATGTCGACGGTGTTGCCGGCGGTGATCGACTCCGTCGCCAACCGCAGATCGGCGAGCATAGCTGCAGATCGTTGCTCCCACATCGCGAAGAACAGTTCGTCGAGTGAATCGAAGTTGGAGTAGAACGCGCCTCGGGAGTAACCGCCGCGTTCGCAGATCTGCTCGACCGTGGCGTGCCCGAACCCCGATTCAGAGAAGGCGTCCGCAGCCGCGTCGAGCAGGCGCTGCCTGGTTTGACCACGGCGTTTGGTGACACGCTTGGCCGGCGAGTTGTCCGTTCCAGTCGTCATCGGCGCCTCCGTCGGGGTGGAACCCAAACGATACACCGATGTATCCGATGCGAAGACGTATCTCGATTAGATCTTCTTGGCAGGTGTTTCTATCTATATCTAGCAAATATGCAAGATAGGAAGATATTTGTATGACGACAGCTACAAGTGCAGATCACGCTTCCTGATCGCCGCAGTGGCGACGACGCTGATCGCCGAGGTGGCCACGAGATATCCACATGCCAGCCACGGTGAACCGCCACTGGCGCCGATCAGTGCCGTCAGAATCAGAGGTGTGACGCCGGAGGCGTAGATACCAGAGAACTGGTAGACGACCGACAACCCGGTGTACCGGATTTCTGTGGGGTAGAGGCTCGCATACAGCGTTCCCTGGGCGCCGTAGAACAAGGCATGAATCACTCCGAAGACCACGACCATCGCGACTCCGAAGAGCAGGAGATTCTCGGTACCGAACAGTGCGAAGGCGGGGAAGATCGCGAGGCCGTACGCGGCGATGCCCACGATGTAGACCCGTTGCGGGCCGAACCGATCAGTGAGTAATCCGGAAAACGGCAGCAAGATCGCCATCACTAATGCGGCCACGGTGACCACAAGAAGTACGGGAACCTTTTCGAAATGCAGAGTCTTGGTTGCATACGTGATTGCGAAGACGCCCCAGGTGTTGAACGCGGCGCCCTCGCCCCAGCGAGACAACATGCCCAATACGGTGTTTCGCGCGGCTTTTCCTTGAAAGACTTCCCTGAGCGGGGCGGACGAGCGCTGTTCGAGGTCGCGAACGGCCTGAAAGGCGGGCGTCTCGTCCACCTTCAAGCGGACCACCAACCCCACGATCACGAGCACCAGGCTCAGGACGAAGGCGATGCGCCAGCCGAAACGGAGAAACTGGTCGTCGTCGAAGACTGTTTGAAGCAGCGCGAACATTCCTGTGCCCAATGCCAACCCGAGAGCCAATCCGATCTGCGGGATGCTGCCGAACAGTCCACGCTTCTTCTCCGGACTGTGTTCGACTGCCAAGAGAACAGCTCCGGCCCACTCGCCACCGAGAGCGAATCCCTGCAGGATACGAAGCAGCAGAAGCAGAATCGGTGCAACGACTCCGATCTGAGCGGCGGTCGGAAGAACGCCCATCAGCGCCGTCGCGATACCCATGATGAACATCGTGAGAGCAAGCGTCTTCTTGCGCCCGATGCGATCGCCGATGTGACCGAACACCACTCCACCGATGGGGCGAACGAGAAAGCCGACTGCGAAGGTCGCAAAAGAGAGCATGGTCCCGACGAACGAACTCTGGTTCGGGAAGAACAGTTGGTTGAAGACCAGACTCGCTGCCGTTGCGTAGAGGAAGAAGTCGTACCACTCGACCGTCGTGCCGAGCAGGCTCGCGGCGACGACGGTTCTCAATCTGGATCGCCGCTCGTCGTCGGTCTCGTTCGAGAACGGTGAATTGTGCTCGACTTCGGCAAACGTGGTCATCGGAGCCCCCGGGTCGCGGTGCAAATTCACGAAGGTATCGCCGGAGCCGAAAGTGGGCACCCCTAGCGATCAGGGTGATTTCAACCCTGTTCTTCGAGGTGGACTGTGGTTGTAATGACAGAAGAGTTCTGCCTGTACGTCGACGAAAGGAATCACCGTGTCACTGCGCTTCCACTGGTTCTTGCCTACTTACGGTGATTCCCGGAATCTGATGGCGGGTGGGCACGGCAGCTCGATGTCCGGTGATCGTCCGGCGACGCTGAAATACCTCAATCAGATCGGCGCGGCCGCCGAGACGAACGGCTTCGAAGCCGTCCTCACGCCCACCGGCGCGTGGTGCGAAGACGCATGGCTGACGACGGCGATGATGCTCGAGACCACCGAGACACTCAAGTTTCTGGTTGCTCTGCGCCCGGGATTGCTCAGCCCCACGCTTGCCGCTCAGATGGCCGCAACCTTCCAATGGCAGTCGGGCGGTCGTCTGCTGCTCAACGTCGTGACCGGCGGGGAGGACCACGAGCAGCGCACGTTCGGTGACTTCCTCGACAAGAACCAACGGTACGCACGATGCGGCGAGTTCCTCGACGTGATCCGCCAGTTGTGGTCCGGTAACGGTCCGGTTGATTTCTCCGGCGAGTACGTCAACGTGGAAAAAGCTACGCTGCAGCGTATTCCGGATCCGGTACCGCCCATCTTCTTCGGCGGATCCTCGCCGGCGGCCGGCACCGTCGCATCGCGCTACGCGGATACCTACCTCACCTGGGGTGAGACGCCGTCCGCTGTTGCCGCCAAGATCGCCTGGATCCGCGACCTCGCGGAAGTCCAAGGTCGTCACCTCGACTACGGAATCCGTTTGCACGTCATCAGCCGCGACACCTCGGAACAGGCATGGGCAGAAGCGGATCGGCTGCTCAGTGCGCTCGATCCGGCGACCGTCGAGCAGGCTCAGGCGAGTCTTGCGCGATCCGGCTCCGAAGGTCAGCGTCGGATGCTCGAATTGCACGGCGGCGGTTCGGCTTACAAGGAGGGCGTCGGAGCGAGGTCGCTGGAGATTGCGCCGAACCTGTGGACCGGCGTCGGATTGGTGCGAGGGGGAGCAGGTACCGCATTGGTCGGTTCGCACCAAGAAGTGGCTGATCGGATTGCCGAGTATGCGGCGATCGGACTGGATCACTTCGTATTGTCGGGCTATCCGCATCTCGAAGAGGCGTATCAGTTCGGTGAGGGTGTGCGTCCGATCCTCGAAAAGCGTGGATTGGTAGCACCGCACGGTTCGGTCGGCGGACCGGTGCGAACGCCCTTCGTCTCCAGTGGGAACTGAGTCGAAAAGTTAGCTCTTCGAGAAGGGGACGTTTGTCCCGATCTTTCGGGCATGCCCTCCCGGCGGGGCAATTGGGCCATTTCGGGCGCTAGATCCGATCTAGGCTGCGCACTGTTGCCGAACTCAAGGCGCAGTACGAAAGGATCCTCGATGAAGCTGGGCACGAGTGGAGTACGTCGCGTAGTGGGAACCGTGGCAGTCGCCGCTGCAACCGCGGCAGGCGTCGCGATGGTCAATCCTGCGACTGCGTCGGCCGAGGTGGTCCCCCCGGTCGTCTCGTACAAGGTGACCGGAAACGATCTGGCGCTGACGATCACGAACAACAACACGGGAATTGCCCCGTTGTGCCAGGCGTTCGTCGTCAATGCCGCGGATTCTGCTGCTGTGCTTGATGATCCGCTGAAACTGCTTGATCCGAACCTTGTGGTGTACCCCAAGATCACCGACCCGTCCTCATTGTTCGCCGTCGGTAAGGGGCAGACGGTCACCAACACCGTGACCGATGTTCCGGACGGAACCTACGCCGTGCTCGGTGCCTGCTCCGATCTTCTCGATCTGGAGACGTTGGGTAAGCCCGTTCCTGGCGTGCCGAGCCTCGTTGTCATCGGTGGACCGTTCAGCGGCATCAATACCGGGAGCCTGAGCGACCTGTTCGGTAGCGGCAGCCTCGAAGGACTTTTCGGGTAGCTCGCTGCTTGTCTCCCCAATTTTCCGACTGAGCGGTCTATTCTTCATGCATCTGGTGATCTGACCGACTTGCCTGGAGGTTCGGAAATGCGAAGTCGTGGATTCAAACGCGCTCTCGGAAGCATTGTCGCGGCGTCCGCCGCCGTCGTGGGACTGGTTGTCATGACTCCGGCGACGGCGTCGGCAGCACCGGCGATTCTTCCGCCTCCGGTATCGGTGAGCGCAGCGGACAATGCGATCACCTTCACCATCACTAACCCGAACCCGCGGTTCAGCTTCATCAACTGCACGGTGGCGATCCTCAATGCCAGGGATGTCCCCGACGTGATTCGTGATCCGGCAAAGCTGCTCCAGCCTGGCGTGTTGGTGTACCCGACCGTCAGTAACATCCTCGATCTGTTTGCCGTTTCGCCTGGGCAGACGATCACGCGGACCGTCGGTAATCTGCCGGCCGGGGTTTACGCCGTTGCGGGAGCATGCGTTCGACTGCTCGATCCGACCAACCCCACTATCGCGATTCCGCAGGCAGTTGTGGTCGGCGGCTGGTTCGAGGGCGCGGGAACCGGAAGTCTCTCAGGATCTTTGGAGGATCTGGGATACAACACGGTTCAGGACTTGATCGACGCGTGGAATCGGATCAGCTCGGGAAGCAGCGGCGGTAGCTTTCAGTTCGAGTACCAAGGTGGCTCGGATTTCGAGGTAGTGGGTCCCACGTCGTAGTAGGTGCAACTCACTTGCGTGCACGATGACGCCGCACCGCGTCGCGGTTCGCGCACGTGGGGGAGCAGTACCGCTGATTGCCGTTGCGGGAGGTGTCCGCGTAGATGTTGGTGCACTCGTCCAGGGTGCATCGACCTAATCGGTGCATGCCGCGGCCGACGAGGTGTAGCGCCGTGCCTACCGAGAAGAGTGCCTTGAGGACCTCGGCGAGCGACTGTTGGGGATCGCGGTAGTGCAGATGCCAGCCGTCGTTCGCGTGGTTGGTCATGCGCGGATACGCCGACGCTTGCTCGAGCATGACGTTCACCAGTTCGGCGCGGGCTGCCTCCTCCGTGACATCGACGATTTTCGACCACTCGATCAGAAGGTCGAGGGTCTCGTCGAGATCCTTCTCAGCGATGGGGAAATCGAGAATGATGCCTGCATCGACGCAGCGTTCGACGAGTTCGGCCAAGGTCTCGGGGTTTCGATTGGCCAGGTCGGCGGCCAGCGTCACCGCATATTCGCCGTAAGGGTTGAGATGCACAATGCCATTACATCATGCTCGTTGCATGAAGAAAACAGAGATCACGCCGATCGGTTGCATCCATCGCTGGGAGGTCGAATCCCGGCACCGAACCAGCGAGGGGACGGTCACCTACCTGCGCTGCCATTGCGGGTCGTGGCAAACCTTGCTCGCCGAGTGGATGTCGGGTGGGGCAGCCTCGGCCGTCGCCGCACCGATAAAGGTCAGGTCCAGGTAATGATCAGCTAATCGTTCCGTTTTACCTCCGGCGACATGGAACGTGTTCTAGATTCAGGGTTATCTGCCTCGATGTCGCGGCGCGGACTCTGAAAGGAAAGACAATGCAGTTCAATCTTGCTGACATATTCGAGACCGTTGCCGGCTCAGTCCCTGATCGCGTTGCATTGACTTACGAGGGAGAGAACTTCTCCTACTCTCAGTTGGATGCGGAGGCTAACCGAACGGCCAACCTGTTCGCGCAAGCCGGCATCTCGCGCGGCGATCATGTAGCCCTGTTCCTGAAGAACAGCGTCGAACATGTCACGTCGATCCTCGGGTTGATCAAGATCCGTGCGGTCCCGATCAACGTGAACTACCGGTACACACCCGCCGAGCTCGAGTACATCTTCACCAACTCCGACTCGGTCGCGGTGGTCGTGGAACTCCCCGAGCATCAGCGTGTCCTTGCTTCCCTCTTCGGTGCATGCCCGAAGGTGAAGACGGTGATCGTGATCGGCGAGATCGACGCCGAACTGGTCGCCGCAGCAAAAGCGCATGAAGTTTCTGTGGTTTCGTTCGACGACGCTCGTGAACAGTCTCCAGTGGGGGAGTTCGACGCTCGTTCTGGCGACGACGTGTACCTCCTCTACACCGGCGGGACCACCGGATACCCGAAGGGCGTCATGTGGCGTCATGACGACTTCTTCCGTAAGCCGCTCTCCGGCGGCAATCCGTACGGTGAGGGAGCGCGACAGGACCTCGCCGAGATTGCCAGTGCTGCAAAGGAATTTCCGGAACTCTCGTTCCTCATTGCTGCCCCGCTGATGCATGGCGCCGCGTTGTACTCGCTGTTCACCTTCCTCACCCTCGGTGCGCGAGTTGTTCTACGACGCGAGTTCGATGCGGAGAAGGTCGTCGAAGCGATCGAGAAGGATTCGGTACAGGTGATCTTGATCGTCGGCGACGGCATGGGACTGCCGTTGGTCGACGAGATGGAACGACGCAAAGACGAGGTCGATTTCAGCACCCTGTTCTCGATCACCTCGGGTGGCGCGATCTGGTCCACCAGCGTGCGGGATCGCATGCTGGCGGTGAAGCCGGACCTGCTGCTGCGGGATAACTTCGGAGCCTCCGAGTCCGGTAACGACGGCGCCTTCTCCATCGACGAGGCGGGCAATCTGCGAATGCCGCCCTCGCCGAACATGATTCTGGTCGACGAGCGCCTCGAAGAGATTCCAGCGGGCTCCGACGACGTGGGCTACATCGCTCGTATCGGAAACGTCCCGCTCGGGTACTACAAGGACGAAGAGAAGACCGCTCGCACGTTCCCGACCCGCGCCGACGGCACCCGCCTTTCGGTGCTCGGCGACATGGGCAAGGTGGAAGCAGACGGCACTATTGTCTTCCTCGGCCGTGGCTCGCAGTGCATCAACACCGGTGGCGAGAAGGTCTTCGCCGAAGAGGTCGAGGCTGCCCTTCACGCACATCCGGCGATCTCCGACGCGCTCGTTGTCCCAGCCCCCGATGCGCGCATGGGGCAGCAGGTCGCAGCGGTGATCGCGACCTACCCCGGATCCGACGAGCTGACTCTCGAAGCGGTACAGGAACATTGCCGCAAGACGTTGGCCGGATACAAGGTGCCGCGCACGATCGTGCTTGTCGATGAAGTCAAGCGAACCCCGGCCGGTAAGGCCGACTACCGCTGGGCGACGACACTGGCATCGACCTAGCAACGTGGAATGGGCGACGACGATCTTTCACACGGATTTCACCACGACATAAGAGACATACCGGAAAGATGGTGCAGAGTAAGTCGTTCGCGCCTTGCGTCGTCACTCCACGAAAGGGCCTTGTCTCATGCTCATCATCGGAATACTCCTGTTCGGGATCGTCATCGGAGCGGGAGCCCAGCTGATTCTGGGGAAAACGACCGCACGAGTGGACTGGACCTTCGCGTTCATCGCGGGAATCGGTGGTTCGCTGGTCGGCGGATTGCTCGTGAGTTTGATTGCAGGCGACGGATTATCATTGCGCCCGAGCGGCATCCTCGGGTCTCTTGCCGGCGCTGTCATCATCACCGCGGGGTGGCAGTGGTACCGCGGCAGGAACGCAACTACAACTACGCGTCCGTCTGATCGCTGATTTCCACAGTTCCGTCAGGGGAGGGAGAGCGTCGACATATGAACGAACTACTCGATGAAGTCCTCACCGCACATGGCGGAGTCGAACATTGGCAGTCCGTTTCAGCGATCACGGCACGGGGACGTTTGGGCGGTCTGCTGCCCCAGCGCTTCCCAGGCAACAAGCTGGCGAAGTTCACGGTCGAGGTTGAAGTCGCGGAGCAACGCACTGTCCTCCAAGACTTTCCGCGTGTCGGCGAGTGCGCTGTGTTCGACAAGGGCGTCGTGCGGATCGAAACTCGTGACGGCGAAGAACTCGGGAGTCGAACCGACCCACGTTCAGCGTTTTTCGGGTTGAGTGGAGTCCGGCGCAACCTCCACTGGGACGCACTCGACACCGCTTACTTCGCCGGCTACGCCTTTTGGAACTATCTGACGGCACCGCTGCTGCTCGCCCGCGACGACATCACTGTCACCGAAGCCGAACCTTGGCAGGAATCCGGGCAGCAATGGCGACGACTTCAGGCAACATTCGCGCCGGCGATCGAGACCCATTGCCGGCAGCAGACCTTCTATGTCGACAACGGTGGCCTCATCCGCCGTCACGACTTCGTCGCCGAACCGGTAGGCAGCTGGGCGAAAGCTGCTCTCTACTGCGACCAGCATCGCGAGTTCGACGGTCTCACCTTTCCCACTCGACGACGGGTGCTCCCGAGGGGCCCAGGCGGCCGCGTTCTCTCGCGGCCGACGCTCCTGGCGCTCGACTTCGACGACATCGAGATCAAGCGATGAAAATCGGTTCTCGGTTACCTGTTGTCGAGTGTGAACAAACGGAACACGGTCCGCATGCACAGAACGACGCCGACGAAGCCCAGTACCGCACTCACGAGTGCATAGCCCGACAGCTGAGGTGTGAGTTGTGGTCCGCCAGGTACGAACAGCAGGATCGCTGCGACAATCAGCGCGGTCACTCCCGCCGCCATACCCAGGGCGTTGTTCGCCGACCGTCGTAGCCATCGCCTGTCGTCGGGGTGTGCGACCGAGCGAGTGCGAAGTGTGAAGCTTCCCGATGCGATCGAGGTCGCGATCTGGTCGAGCTGACCAGGCAGGCGCCTGACCACCGCGGTTGTGACCGCCGTCGTCGACAGGATTGCCTGCGCGGCTGCAGTCGGGCTGGCGACCTGGGTCAACAGTCGGGGTACTTCGGCCCGAACAGCAGCGACGAGGTCGATCTGCGGATCCAGGAGCCGGAGGGCGCGCTCCAAAGACGCGAGCGAACGGAAAGCGGCGGCGACGTCTCCCGGCACTCCGATTCGGTGTTCTCGAAGCACGGTGAACATTCTCGCGAACGATGCCATGGAAACATTGGGTTGGACACTGAGTAGGGTGATCTCTCGGCCCACCTGGTGACGTAGTGCTCCGCGATCCACTTCGGGCGGTACGTCGAATGCCATCAGCATCGCGTCGACTGTCGCCACCGGATCACCTGCGAGGGCAGCGTTGAGGAGCACGGCGAACAAGATCCGTGTCTCGCCGTCCAGAACCCCTACTGCGCCGAAGTCGAGGAGCCCGACCCGGCCGTCATCGAGGATCATGATGTTGCCGGGGTGCAGGTCCGCGTGAAACACCCCGTGGACAAAGATCCCGTCGAGCAACGACGCAAGAAGTTCGTTGGCGACGCTGCTGCGGGTGTCGCGGTCGAGGCCGATGAGCGCGGCCTCACCGTCGGAGAGCGGTGTGCCGTGAAGACGTTCCATCACGAGCACCCGTCCGCTACTGAGGTTGGGGTAGATATGCGGAACGACGATATCCGGGCGGTTCGACATGGTGGAAGCAATCGCGCCGGTGTTCGCTGCTTCGGTGCGGTAGTCGAGTTCCTCGAGCAGTGACGTGACGAGGCCCCCGGCGAGTCGATGAACTCCGATATCGCGTGCCCAGGGAAAACGGGTCTCCGCGAGCGCCGAAACGCGAAGGAAGATATCGCAATCCACGCTCACTTGTGCGCTCGCCTCGGGGCGTTGAACCTTCACCACAACGTCGACGCCTTCAACGGTGCGCGCGGAATGTACCTGTGCGACAGAGGCGGCGGCGAACGGCTCCACATCGAACGACGCGAACACCGACTCTGGTGCGTCGCCGAGTTCCGATGCCAGTAGCTCCGCGATACGGTCGGGATCAGCCGGGCGTGCCGAACTTTGCAGAGAAGAGAGGGTGTGAGCCAACTCGGGTGGTATGAGGTCGTCTCGCGTGCCGAGGATCTGTCCCAACTTGACGAAAGTGACACCGCACCGGTTGATTACTTCCACCAGTGCGTCCCCGAACTGAGGCGCTGACGGCCCAGCACGGAGAGCGGGCCCGACTCCCGCTCGCACGACGATGCCCATGATCTGGACGTACCGCTTCGTTCGGCGCCACGATTTTCGGCTGCGCCGCAATGCTTCCGACGGACCTGGTAGGGATCCTGTAGGAACCACGACTTCGAGGAAAACCAATGCGGCCAGGCATGCTGCGAACACCCATAGCGCGACAACCCCGAAGAATATGAGTGCTGTTCCCACGCTCACCAGAAGTTGATCGTCCTGGCTGGCAATTCCTGCGAATGTCGCGGCGTAGCCAGACAGGGGGACACCCACCGAGAGCGCTATCACCGCGACCAGAAGTGTTCGTGGCCATCCGACTCTCGTCCCCAGCGTTCGTCGCATCACACCCGCCAGTGCTGCCGCAAGAAATGGCGTCGTGACGATCCAGACCATCAAGTCCATTGCGATAGCGTACGGGTTCGCAATCTGCGATACATCCAGGAAAACCCCGAGCCCACCCCGACTGACGGGTAACAAGCCCGACAGTGCCCAAGCGTCGAACATGCTTGGGCACTTCGGTGTTCATTCGCTCCGATGGCGACTCGTCCTGATCGACCGTCCAAAGCTGCGTTCACTGACCATCCGCGAGGCCGAACTACGCATCATGCTCGTCAGCGATGTCCCGGCCCCCTTCGCGCGGAGCTGTACAGCCGAAGAACAGGCTGCGATGGACGCCGAGCAGAAGTGGAACCGAGTGGGCTCCTTTAAAGAATGGGGCCGCCGGTGAACAGGTTGACGAGACTCACCGCGAAGAACTGGACGATCGCTATGGCGGTGGCAAACGGGTCGCCCGCATACGTAGCTTGGTTGACCCATTCGTTGAATGCGTTGATCGAACCCATTGTGATTCCTCCTGAGTAGTGATGGCGTGATTGATTGAAACTGGTGGTATGACACTCGACACGAGGGACGTCAGTACGGACCCGGCGCAGTTGGGCATATGAGGCCACGAAAGGTCAGTGACGAGCGCCGACGGTACGCTGCGGTTGGTTGCCCTCTGCGTTTCGAATGTAGTTCCTCGACTTAGGAATACCGTGAAGGACGGGCGGATTCGGTTACGAGTATCCCGCGACAGACGACATCGTCAATATTACGATGTCGGCAACAAACGCGACGACGGCACCAATCGGATTCTGGACAATCCACGAAATTACTTCAGTCATGTTCTCGGTCCTTCCTTAGCGTAAGACGCGTGATCGAATACTCGACCAGCTATTGCAGTACCCGGCCCCGTTCGGCGAATTAAACCGTTACCGAGGATGATTGGCGCAAATAGATAGATCGCACACCGGGGGCGTTGAATCAACTCGCCCAATCGTTGCACCTCTATGCTCGGGGTTCGATTCGTTACCAACATCTTTCAGAGAAGGGGTGATCAGTCCCATCAGCGATCGGTACCCCGCGTGCGAAATCCTTCTTCGTAAACACCTGCCCAGCAACGTCGTAACGTCAGCGGTGGCAGTTGGCAGAGCCGACCGTCTTCTCGAGATCGTGGCGAGTTTTGCTGGGCAGATGTGACACTACCTTGCGGTCTCGCCGGATCAGTCTTCCTTTCGGAGATCGATGGCTGTTCTTCGTGTGGTTGTTACACGATCGACGGAATCGCTGTTGGGGGTGGCGATGCGCAGCTAATTCCCCTACGAATCTTCAGGAATTGCCTGCGACACCCGTGGATACGGATCCTCGATCTCCACCGAGCGCAATTCCGTGTGCCGACAACATCGCAGTGCTTCCGACCGGATCGATGCACCCAGAACCAATCGCCGTCACGCACAAAGGGCCAGACGGTTCTGGGAAAGACCCAAGCGCTCCTTCAGTTCCCGGCGATCTGTTGCGCCAGTTCGAGTTCACACCTGATCTAACTGGTCGACGCATAGTGGTGTACCGGTAGCCAAAAGAGTCCCGTCGGTCGGTTAGTGTTGACGGTGAAATACGACGCGGAGGTGGCTGTGAGAATCTGGAACTGGTTGATGCTCAAAATTTCAGCAATCGGTGGGTCGCCGAAGTTTCGGAAGATAGTCGACAGTCCGATTTGGGCGGGCGCCAATGACCGCAAGCTCTGACTGAGCGGGCGGCAGATTCTCCAATTTGCAATTGCCGACCTGCGACTGCGAGCACGCTCACGGCCTGCTGCGACGGGAACGCGACTGTCGACCTGAATTTATCTGCAATCGATATGGGAGGGCTTGTGGGAGTCTGGGGTCCGGGGAACTTTGACAGTGACACCGTCGCGGATGGGTTGGGGGCCCTGACCGGTCGAATCGTGGACGACATCACTGCCGAGTTCGAAGACGATTCGAGTCTGGAGCCGGATGAATGGGGCGGGGAGATGGTGCCGGCGTGGCTCGAGATCCTCACCGATATTGCCCAGACGAAACGAGTCGGTGTGACGTTTCCATCGACGCAAGTGCTGATCGACTGGCGCGATCGATATCTGCGCGTGTGGGATGGCTACATTGACGAACTCGAACCGGACGAGGATCACAAGGTCGCTCGACGTGCAGTGCTCGTCCATACCTTTGAACAGGCGGTCGCCCTCGCCGCCGAGCGGGAACAGGCATAAACCTGGTGCAGCCGCGCTACTGACCATAGATCCGTCAGTTCCCGGGTGGAACGACGGTGAACGTGAACCCTCCGGAAGTCATTGCGTTGGCTTCTTCGAACATCGAACAGAGAGCTTCGGCGGCGTCGGTCGCCAATGCTCGGGCAGCGCTAGGGGTTCGACCTCGGGCCGTCACCGCGAGCCCAGGTACGTCCGCATCTGTGATCGTCAGATCGGACTCGTAGTCGGAAGCACTGCCGCCGAGTATCTGCGCGAGTTTTTCAGCAGGAACAGACATGCCGTTGGAGGCTTCCCGTTCGCCGATGTACGCATCGCGCGGGGACCCGTCGTAGAGTCCGGTTCGATTACTACTGAACTGAACTACTGCAGTTTCGGTGAAGGAGATGGTCTTCGTCCACCACAGACCTCCCACTACGACCAAAATGGCGGCGGCAACGGCCACCATTACCTGACCGCGGCGGTCGGAGAGGAATGTTCTCATCTGTCAGTTGTACCGCCTTGGCCAGCTGATTGACCGGCTTCATCACTACCTTGTCGGCGGCTGGTCCGCGAGATCACGTCCGCTTCGCGTCGTCATGATTGCGGACGAACTTCATGAGTCGGGGAATTACCCGATCAGGTATGTGTCCCAGGATTCCGTGGCCGGTTCCGGCATAAATCTCCACTTCGGCTTCAGGTACAAGATCAGCTAACCTCGCGGCCACCTGCTCGGGGCTGGAGACCACCGTCTCAGCGCCGGAGATTACGAGCATTGGAACCGAGATCGACTGCACTTCTGCATCTTTGAGCATTCGTGCCCACCCGACACCGGGCCGGTAGTTCAATGCCTCTGTAACCAAAGCGAACTCGCGATCGCCGATGACGTACCCGGGGGACAGCCAATCGTTGAGCTTGCGAATATTCTTGTCGGTGCGGCGCATACCGGCGCGGATCATCTTCAGCAGCACACGCCACGAGGGCTTGTCGAAGACTCCACCCGGTTCGATTAGGGTCACACTCGCCAGTCGTTCAGGGGCGTGAAGTGCTACTAGAACGGCGTGCCACGCACCATGCGAGTAGCCGACCAGGTGGACGCGATCGACCTTGAGTTCGTTCAATACCTCGCCCACCCAGGTGGCGAAGTCGGATTCCCCGGTCAATGGAGCGGTCTGCACACTGCGGCCTGCAGTACCGATCGTGTCCAGCGCATAAACGACTCGGTCCCGGCACAGGTCCTCGATGACGATGTGCCATTGCAGACAATTGGCGCCGACTGCGTGCAGCAGGACGATCGGCGTCTCCGTGCCGGTCCCCGACCTACGGACATGGGTGGTTCCGAACGATGTCGGCACGTCGAGTTGTGTCGACGGAACCGGCCAGGTGTCCTCTAGTTCTCGGTAGATGCTCTCGTACGCCTGCTTTGATGCCTCGTTCTTGAATCGTCCGATCTTCGGCATGAGCCTCCCTCTCGCTGCTTTCAATTTTGATGGTATGACCGTATCACTAATGCGGTACGTGCGTATCATTAACGAGTCAAAGTCATCCATTCGAAAGGGGAAGGACAGCCTCATGCCGCGACTCGTCGACCATGAAGTGAGGCAACGGGAGATCACCGATGCGGTGCGGCGAGTGATTGTCGACGGTGGGCTCGCGGCGGTGACATTTCAGTCCGTTGCTGCCGAGGCTGGGATTTCGGTGCGACTTGTGCAGTACTACTTCGGCACGAAGCGGGAGTTCCTTCTCGCGACGCATCAAGCTGTGCGTCAGGATGCGGGTGCTCGCTTGATGCAGGAGTTGTCTGTTCTTGGCGCGGAAGCGACACCCCGCGAGGTTATTTCAGCGTTCCTTGTCGGCATGCTCCCACTCGATCGACAACGTCGGGAGGAAGCGATTGTTCTCGGTGCCTTCCACGCTGCCGCACTGACCGGACAAGGAATCGCCGCCGAGGAAACCCTCACTGCCCCAAGAGAGTTGACAGCGCTCATTTCCGGCCAGCTTCAACGAGTGACCAATCGGGACGCGGTTGCGCCGTCAATGGATCCCGACCTCGACGCCGAGCTCATTCTGGCGGCTGTCGCCGGGCTCGCCCAGGGGATGCTTCCCGGCTACGCCACAGCAGAATTGGCGGTCCAGTTGGTTGAGCGTCTCCTCGATCGCATTCTCGGGCCGACGAGACCTCAGGCCACGAATCAACCCGAAGTCGGCCGCCGTTAGTATTCCGGGATGTCTCCTGTGAACCCAGCGCTCGCCGGCCGGGTGTTTCCCTCGTCTTCGTACCTTGTCGGGCGCGAGAAGATTCGCGAGTTCGCTCTGGCGGTGCGTTCGAGCAATCCCTTGCACCATGATGTCGGTGTCGCCAGAGAGGCCGGGTTCGTCGATGTCATCGCGCCGACAACATTCACAACCGTTGTCCAGCAACGAGCGATCATGGCACTGTTGCGCACGCCAGATACTGGGCTCGATCCGACTCGTGTGGTGCATACTTCCGAGAAGATCGAGCATCAGCGTCCGATAGTCGCCGGCGATGACCTGTCTACGACACTGACGATTACAGGGGTGACAGTGCGAGCAGGCAGTGCGATCCTGTCGACAGTTTCCGAGATTCACGACGTGACCGACGCTTTGGTTGCGACGGTCACCTCGACCCTGCTGGCGCGAGGAGAAGGCGCATGACCGTACCCGTCGTGCCGGTTTTCGAAAACCTCGTCCTTGGTGACATCGTCGTGAAGGTTGATCTGGTCCTCACTCGTGATGACCTAGTTCGCTACGCCGGTGCCTCCGGCGACATGAACCCGATCCATTTCAATGACGCAATCGCTGCTGCGGCTGGGCTACCGGGAGTTCTGGCGCACGGAATGCTCACTGCCGGAATTGCTTTGCAGGCCATCGTCGACTGGGTTGGTGACCCGAGCGGTGTGATCTCGTATGAAACTCGCTTTACTCGACCCGTCGTAGTCGATGCCGTCGATGGTGCTGATCTCTCCATCGCTGCGAAGATCGCGCGGATCGACTCCACAACGCGGACTGTGCGTATCGATGTCACCGTCATGCACAAGGGCCAGACGGTTCTGGGAAAGACCCAGGCGCACCTTCAGTTCCCGGGCGCCTGACAGGATTGCGGGCTGTCACTGGTCACATCGGGACCTACGCATCCGGGCGGGAGATCAACTGCATTGTGGCGCAGCACTACCGGAAAGACACCAACAGCTTGTCCGACGCTTGCATCGGTGCGTATCCGTCGGCGATGACGCGCCGACAGCCGTCGATCTCGACGGTGAGTAATCGTTCCTCGTTCGTAGGACGGTCCACGTAGATCGTCGACGCCACCTCGGTGGCCACCGCGTCACAGTCGGGAGCGGGTGAAAGTCCGTCGAAGGTTTCCGTCGTAGACGATGTGCCTACGAATTCGGTGGCGGAGAATCGGCAGAAAACGCTGCCCGCCGACAGCGACGTCAGCGCCGCGGTACCTGTTGTGGCTGGTCGGTAGGCCGGCCGACAATGCGACAGTTCGTAGATCTGGTCGTCGGACAACGCTATTCGGTGTTCGGTACTGCCGACCGGTGTCAGTTCCTTGATGGCGGCCAGGCCACCGGGTTTCGGCAGTCCACACGAATCGGAGGGATACCCCGGCCGAGTTGCTCGGCCTCGATCGTCGACCAACCAGAATTGGTCCAGGACAGCCAGGCTGTAGTTGTCACCGCAGCCTTCGGGGAACCAAGTCTTGTGCGCGGACGAGCGGTTCAGCATTTCCACCGCCCGACTGAAATCGCCCTCCCAACGATGAGCAGAGAAGCTGACGGTTCGGTCGGCTGCCACGTTGTCGCTGACAAACGGGTCGCACGTGACTGCGGCGACGGGTACGAAATCGTCTGGAACCGTCGCCGTTGATGTCGTCTGGAGCGGGCCGATCGGATACGGGGTCGCGCACCCCAGCGTCTCGGCGTCGACTATTACGGCAACTGGTCGATCGGGGATGGTCACGTGCCAAATGCCGGCAACAGCGAGGATGACGATCACGACTGCGAACCAACGCCAGAGCATGAGCCCACCGTATCGTTCCCGATGTACGCCGAGCGGGAACAGGCCTAGTCCTCCGTTAACCGCCGAAGTCCTCGCATCCAAATTGAGTGGATCCGGGTCGCGGCTCGCAGATATGGTCCACTGGTGACGCATCCGAATGGTCGAAACGACAGACCGATCCTGGTGATTGGTGCCGGTGTCGTCGGCGCGTCGATCGCGTATCACCTGGCGCGCGTTGGTCTCCGAGTCACCGTGCTGGAGCACGGCTCGGTGGCCGGAGGGGTGACCGGCAACTCCTTTGCCTGGGTCGGCCTCTCGAAGAGTGCCGCAGAAACTTACTCAGATCCGTTCCGGCAAGGCGCTGCAGTCGAATTCGACCGCATGGAGCGCGAACTCGTCGAGCCAATCGGTTTGCGCCGCAGAGGCGCGATCACCTGGGAAGAGACGGAAGCGGAGACTCGAGCGTTCGTAGATGCTCATCGAGCACTCGGCCATCCCGTCGACCTCATCGGTAAAGAGGAAATCCTTGCTCGTGAGCCGGGATTGCGGACGGCCCCCTCGGTCGCAGCGTACGCGCCTGATGACGGTGGCGTTGACCCGGTTGCGTTCGCTCGATCGCTCCTGCGAGGTGCCGAAGAGTGCGGTGCCACAGTGTATTCCGATGTCAGTGCGCGCGGGGTGCTCACGGAGGGCATGAGAGTGTACGGAGTAATGACTGCCGACGGTCCCGTCTACGGATCGGCCACCGTGCTCGCTGCGGGTACCGCGATCCCTGGACTCGCGGCGTCGGCGGGAGTCGACGTCGAGGTCGACGCCTCCCCGTGTTGCCTCATCAGATTCTCGACGCCCCACCCATTGGTGAACGGAATACTGTCCTCTCCGGATTTCGAGATCCGGCAATTGGACGACACGACACTGATTGCGGCTGAAGATGTTCCGGCCGGGTTCTCCGGAGATGCTCGTGAGCTTGCGGGGCCGACGCTGCACGCGATCCGCAGTCAACTCGAGGACGGTGACCAAGTGGAACTGATCGAGGCGGTAGTCGCTGACCGTCCCATCCCGCGTGGTGGCCGCCCGCTGCTGGGCTTCGCCGAAGGCGTGTCGGGGCTCTATCTGGCCGCGACGCATCCGGCGATCATTCTGGCCGGAGCAATTGGAGCCCACGTGGCCGGGGACTTCGCCCGAGCGTCGAGCCTGGACGGTTAGACGACGATGCCGGAGCCCGGTTCGACAAGGTCGAGCCGATATTGCGGTTCCTAGTTCTCTCTAGGACACGCGCTAGAGAGCGGGATATTCGTCTACTCGGCTTGTACCGTCGATGGGCATGGACCCCGTGCGCAATCCGTATGCCCCCGGTGCCGGTCAACGCCCGCCGGAACTCGCCGGGCGCGACAAGCAGATCGACGCCTTCGACGTCGTTCTCGAGCGAATTGCGCGTGGCCGCCCGGAACGAAGTGTTGTCCTCACCGGCTTGCGTGGCGTCGGCAAGACCGTCCTGCTCAATCAGTTGCGCTCGGCCGCGATCTCCCGAAGTTGGGGGACCGGCAAGATCGAGGCGCGCCCCGATCAGGATTTACGACGCCCACTCTCGTCAGCGCTCCACATGGCAGTCCGAGAGATCGCGGTCTCCCATCGCGATCCGGAGCGGGTCGAGCAGTTCCTCGGAGTCCTCAAATCGTTTGCCCTACGCGCCACTGCGGACAAGGGAATGCGCGAGCGCTGGCAACCAGGCATCGACGCACCCGCGATCAAAGGCCGGGCAGACAGCGGCGACATCGAGATCGACCTGGTCGAGTTGCTGCTCGACGCGTC
Source organism: Rhodococcus sp. P4_E4 (assembly GCF_056401575.1). Lineage (NCBI taxonomy): Bacteria > Bacillati > Actinomycetota > Actinomycetes > Mycobacteriales > Nocardiaceae > Rhodococcus > Rhodococcus sp. P4_E4. The sequence goes on from NZ_JBFUJB010000011.1 coordinate 133,990, forward strand.
GTCGCTGGCCAGGGATGTCGGCGTCGGGATCGCAATCTTCATCGACGAGATGCAGGACCTCGCTGCCGCGGATGTCTCGGCGATCTGCGGGGCCTGCCACGAGTTGAGTCAGGACGCGGCACCGTTGATCGTCGTCGGGGCGGGGCTTCCGCATCTGCCTGCTGTGCTGTCGGCGTCGAAAAGCTACTCGGAGCGCCTGTTCAGCTACCACCGGATCGACCGCCTCGAGCGTGAAGCTGCAGATCAGGCACTGATTGCGCCTGCTGAGCGTGAGGACGTCGAGTTCACCGAATCCGCGCTCGATGCCCTCTACGAAGCGGCTGACGGGTACCCGTACTTCGTTCAGGCCTACGGAAAGGCCACGTGGGATGTGGCGGCGTCGAGTCCGATCACGGCAGAAGACGTGCGCGTCGGCGCGCCGACGGCTGAGGAAGAACTCGCTGTCGGCTTCTTCGGATCACGGTACGAGCGAGCAACGCCCGCGGAGCGTGAGTACATGCGCGCCATGGCCGATCTCGCCGGTGACGACGGACCCGTCGCAACCGCGAAGATCGCCGTCGAGTTGGGGCGCAAGCCGGCTTCCCTGTCGCCGGCACGCGATGGACTGATCAAGAAGGGACTGATTTATTCGGCAGAACGTGGGTCCATCGGATTCACGGTCCCGCACTTCGGCCGATACCTGCGCGGACAAGCGGAGTGAACGCGCTCGAAACCGCGTGGGATCGGGTGGCGGCGCTCAGTCCCAATCCGCCGGCGTGGGTGGTTCAACTGGCCGCGTTGATCGCCGTGATCATCGTTCTCGAACCACACCTGTGGCGGATCGCCCGCAACGTCGTCACCATCGCACACGAGGGCGCTCATCTGATCGTCGCCGTCCTGGTCGGTCGACGGCTGAAAGGTCTTCGCCTGCATTCGGATACGTCGGGTGTCGCGATTTCGTCGGGCAAACCGACCGGCTTCGGCGTCATTCTGATGACGTTCGCGGGGTACGTCGGACCGTCGATTCTCGGACTCGGCGCGGCCGGGTTGTTGGGCGCGCAGCGTGCGGTCTCGGTGTTGTGGATCGGCGTATTCGTGATCGCGGTGATGATGGTTCTGATCCGAAACCTCTACGGAGTCTTCTCACTTGCCGTGGTGGGAGCCGTGTTGTTCGGACTCGTCTGGTGGGGGACCCAGGAGCAGCAGGTGGCTGCTGCCTACTTCTTGACGCTCTTCCTGCTCTTTGCCGGACCGCGCCCGGTCGTGGAACTTCAACGGCAGCGAATGCGGCGAGGCGGGGCACCGGACTCGGACGCCGACCAATTGGCCAGGCTCTCACCGATACCCGCGATCGTCTGGGTCGGTTTGTTTCTGCTCGTGAACGTCGCGGTGCTCGTGCTCGGCGGATGGTGGATCCTGCGCCCGGTGGGTGGCTGACCGCATTGATCAGTTGTCCTGACGGGACAATGGATCAACGATTATTGATGCTCCGCGGACGTAGTCATCGCGTGAAGGCGCTCATATCGTGGAAGTCGACGAGTGGTCGCGCCGGGACTTCCCGCGGCCACACCCGCAGCGACGAAGACCGTCGACGATGACAAGGATTCGTTTTGGACGACAAGAACTTCCGCGGACGAACCGCGATCATGTCCGGGGGAAGCCGTGGCATCGGACTTGCCATCGCCCGTGCGATAGCGCGCCGCGGCGGAAATATCGTGTTGCTCGCCAAGACCGATACGCCTGACCCCCGGTTGCCCGGAACAATCCACACGGCTGTGGACGAGTTGAACGAGCTTGGGGGTCATGCCGTTCCCGTCGTCGGTGACGTGAGGAACGACGACGACATCACGCACGCCGTCGATGCAGCGGTAGGGCACTTCGGCGGTATCGACATCGTGGTCAACAACGCGAGCGTCCTCGACATTTCGAAAACCGAAGACCTCGCGATGAAGCGATTCGATCTGATGCAGCAGGTCAACGTCCGTGGCACCTTCGCGCTCACCCGAGCGTGCCTTCCGCACCTTCGGGTTTCGGCCAACGCGCACGTATTGACGCTGTCGCCACCGCTCAACTTTTCGCCGCACTGGTTGGGTGCTCATCCGGGCTACATGCTGGCCAAATACGGAATGACATTGGCGGCCTTGGGTATCGCCGCGGAGTATTCAGGTGCACCGATTTCGAGTAATTGTCTGTGGCCGGAGACCATGATCGCCACGGCGGCCGTCGGAAACCTGCTCGGGGGAGACGAAAGTATCGATCACTCGCGTTCACCCGAGATCATGGCTGATGCGGCTATCGAGATTCTCGGACGTCCCGCCGGCACGGATACCGGTCGCACGGTGCTCGACGTCGATGTCCTGCGCGAGGCGGGGATTTCGGACTTCTCGCAGTACGGCGGTCAGTCACCGTTGGCGATCGACATCTTCGTCGACGCTCCAATTTCGTGATCTCGGGCGATCTACAGGTATCTAGCCAAATCGCTAGATACCTGTAGATCTTCCTCACGCCACCTCGTGCTCGCCGCCCGGGGCAACCTTCTGAAGTCCGCGATATGCGTCGCTGGCACTTTGGCGACCGCCGATGACGGCCTCGACCTCCGCGGCAATCGGCATGTCGACGCCGTATTCGCGAGCCAGATCCATGACGGTAGGGGCAGTTTTTACTCCCTCGGCGACCTGACCGAGCTTGGCGACAGCCTCCTCGACGGTCAATCCCTGCGCCAGAGCTTCGCCGACGCGACGATTGCGAGAAGTCGGAGCCATGCAGGTGGCGATCAAATCGCCGACGCCCGTCAAGCCGGCAAAGGTGCGTGGGTTGGCGCCCATCGCTTCACCGAGTCGGGTCATTTCGGCGAGACCGCGTGCGAGCACCATCGCGCGAGTGTTGTCACCGACTCCCAGACCGTCGGCCATGCCCGAGGCGATGGCAACGATGTTCTTGAGGATGCCGCCGAGTTCACAACCGAGCACGTCGGTGTTGCGGTAGACGCGGAAGACCGACGACGCGAACAGGGGTTGCAGCGCGGCGGCGACGCGATCGTCCTGGGTGGCCACGACCGATGCCGCGGCCATGCCGTCGACGATTTCTTTGGCGATGTTGGGGCCCGCGAGCAGTCCGACGGGATGGCCGGGCAGGCACTCGGCGATCACTTCGGTGGGGCGCTGCCGGGTGCCGGGCTCGAGGCCCTTGGACAGTGACAACACCGGGACCCACGCCCGAACCTCGTTGGCGATCTCGGCGAGGGTGGCGCGAACGGCGTGCGAAGGCACCCCACATACGAGTACGTCCGCTTCACGAGCGGCTTCGACCAGATCCGAGGTTGCCTTGAGTCCCTTGGGAAGTTTGCGCTCACCAAGGTATTTGGAGTTGGTCCGTTGCGAATTGATCTCGTCGGCCGCTTCGGAATTTCGTGCCCACAGCAGGGTGGGAGTGTTGCGGGCAGCGAGGCCGGCCACCGTGGTTCCCCACGATCCGGCACCGAGGACGACGACGCGTACCGGGCGGGCCATCAGAGTGCGCTGTTCTGGGTAGCGAGTGCTGTCATGGCGCCAAGCGTTCCACTTGCGGAGCAGTTGCGGGCCAATTCCGGCGAGTCTGTGGCTCGACTTACAGATGAGGCGGCGGTTCGGGGCTTTCGCGCATTGTTTCGACCGCTTCTGCGGATTCCGCGACGATCGAGCGCATCGCGGTTTCTGCAGCGTCGGCGTCGCCGGACTGAATGGCTGATGCGACCACTCCGTGCAGGTGAATCGCTTCGGGGTCGGCTTCGTGGGGCATCAAGGAGTGGCGTGTGCGGCCTTCGAGTATCTCGACGACGATCTGCGACATCGCCCGCAGCATCGGGTTACCGGAGGCGGCGAGCAGGGTGCGGTGGAAGTCGGAGTCATGGCCGAGATAGGCACCGGTATCGGCAGCGCGAGAGGTAGCTGACATGCCGATGACGGCTGCGGTCAGAGCGCCGCACTGGTCGGGTGTTGCGCGAGTTGCGGCCAGTCGCGCCGCCAGGGGCTCGATACCGGAACGGAGTTCACTCAGGATCGAAAGCTGCTCGAACCGATCAGGACCGGCCAGTTGCCAGCGGATGACATTGGGGTCGAGCGAGTTCCAGTGTTCGGAGCCCAGGATGGTGATTCCGACGCGTCGACGAACCGAAGCCAATCCGAGAGATTCGAGAACGCGGACAACTTCGCGGATGACGGTTCGCGACACGTCGTAGCGCGTTGCCACCTCGTCGGCGGAGATCGTGGTTCCCGGGGGGAGCACACCACCGACTATGTCTTGGCCGAGCTGTTCCAGCATCGAGTCGTGTAACTGCTGAAACGGGACAGAAGGCATACGTAGATCGTCCCATGCGTATGGAGTAAGCCCGGTGCAAGGCGAATAAATACTACAAATTAGTGTCTGCTCTTGAAATTGTAGGTTAATTAAGGAACAGTGACCTCAATCACTCATCGGACTGGGAGTCCCTATGAACACCACAGCATTGCTGGCGGCCGAGGTCGTCCCCGCTGGTAGCGACGCACGATTGATCATCGCTGCAGTCGCCGGCGTCGCGGTCATCATCGCGCTGATCACCTGGCTCGACCTGCATCCCTTCCTCGCGCTGTCCATCGGCGCGGTAGGTGTCGGTCTGGCGGCCGGCCTCGGTTCGGCAGAGTCGGTTGCAGCATTCGCCACCGGTTTCGGATCGACCATGGGAAGCGTCGGAATCCTGATCGGTTTCGGCGCGATGTTCGGCAAACTCCTCGCCGATTCCGGTGGTGCCGACCGAATCGTCGACACACTGGTCGGCCGCTCCAGCACCAAGGCACTCCCGTGGACCATGGCTCTGGTCGGCGCTGTCATCGGTCTGCCGATGTTCTTCGAGATCGGTCTCGTTCTGTTGATGCCGGTCATCATCCTCGTCGCGCGGCGATCCGGATTGTCCCTGATGCGCATCGCGATCCCCACCCTCGCCGGCCTCTCGGCCATGCACGGGTTGGTTCCCCCGCACCCAGGGCCGCTGGTTGCAGTCTCGGCATTGAACGCAAACCTCGGCCTCACGCTCGCGCTCGGTGTCCTCGTCGCGATCCCCACTGTTGTTCTCGCCGGTCCGGTCTTCAGCAAGTACGCAGCGCGGTGGGTCGACGTGAAGGTTCCGGATCTCTTTGTCACAGGCGAAGATCGAGGTGAAGAAGAGAAGCAGCAGCGCCCTTCGTTTGCGGCGACTCTCGCAGCGATCCTCCTCCCGGTTGTTCTCATGCTGGGCAAGGCATTCGCCGACGTGATCGCACCCGATTCCGAGGCACTCCCCAAATCCGTCCTCGACTTCCTCGGAACACCCGTTGTGGCTTTGGGTCTCGCGGTTCTGGTCGGAATGGTGCTGCTGGGTCGCGGCGGCGGAATGGACCGCAAGGCCATCTCGAAGTCACTCGAGAGTTCCCTACCTCCCATCGCAGGCATCTTGTTGATCGTCGGCGCCGGTGGCGGTTTCAAGCAGGTCCTGATCGACACCGGTATCGCCGGAGTGATCGCCGACGCGATCAAGGGCAGCAGCCTTCCCGTGCTGTTCCTGGCCTGGCTGGTAGCGGTATTGATCCGCGTCGCAACGGGTTCGGCAACGGTGGCAACGGTGACGGCGTCGGGCATCCTCGCTCCGGTTGCGGCCGACCTCTCGTCCGCACATGTCTCGCTGATGGTCTTGGCGATCGGTGCGGGCTCGCTCTTCCTCTCGCACGTCAACGACGCCGGATTCTGGTTGGTGAAGGAGTATCTGGGCGTCAGCGTGGTACAGAACCTCAAGACCTGGACCGTGATGGAATGCATCATCTCGGTATCGGGTCTGGCCGGAGTGCTCGTGTTGAGCGCATTCATCTAGGTAGGCGAGCACATGAACAGCGAAGCGGCACAGCAGAAGCAGTATCCCGTGCTCGTCCTGATGGGTGTCTCGGGTTCGGGAAAGTCGACGGTCGGCGGCATGCTCGCCGGAGCGATGGGCTGGGACCTTCAAGAAGGCGACGATCTGCACCCGCAGGCGAACATCGACAAGATGGCGACCGGGCATCCGCTGAACGACGACGATCGCTGGCCCTGGCTCGACAAGATCGCCGTCTGGATCAAGAGCCATACCGACGCCGGTCAGCCGGGCATCGTCACGTGTTCGGCACTCAAGCGCAGCTACCGCGACGTCCTTCGCGGTGAGCACGTCGTATTCGTGCACCTCGCCGGTTCGCGGGATCAGATCGGCCAGCGATTGACCGCCCGCCTCGATCACTACATGCCCGCCTCGCTCCTCGACTCCCAGATCTCGACACTCGAGGCAGTCGACCCGGACGAGCAAGCCATTGTCGTCGACGTGGGCGGGAGTCCCGCCAAGATCGCGGAGGAGATCCTGCGACGGGTGGAGACGTTCGAGTACTGAGCATGCCAGGCGTGTAAGCACCCGCGGTTCGGGTTACGGTGCATGGGTGACTGCTGCTGCTCAGACGGCCTGATCGTGACCGACTTCGACTTCCACAGCGTCTGGACGCTCCAGGCCTCTGCCGACCGCGTCTACGCCGTTCTCGCGGACGCCGAGCGGTATTCGCAGTGGTGGCCTCAGATACGCCGAGTCCGGGCGACCGACGAGCACTCGGGCTCCATGGCCATCCGCAGCGCTGTCCCTCTGACGCTGCTGGTCTTCGGGCGACGCGAGGTCGAAGACCCCGTTGCCCGACGTCTGCAAGTGCGTCTCTCCGGGGCAATGACCGGGTGGAGTAGCTGGGTGGTACGCCCCGCTGAATCTGGCTGCGTCGCCGACTTTCGGCAACAAGTAGCGGTGTTCGGAGCGCTCGGTCTGGCCTCGAAGATCGCGAAGCCGGTATTCGAGTGGAATCATGAAGCGATGATGCGTGGCGGGCACCGCGGACTCTCCGCGTATCTCTCCCGGCCGTGATTGCGAGCCGAACTTGCACATACTCGAGTAATTCATGCCTACCCGTCGTGTCGTGTTGACGCAGCGTCAGTTATCGTTCACAACAGCAGTCGACAAGTATGTGTAACTCACATGCACAAAACGTCTTGACCTGGGAGGACGCTATGCGGACGCGAGATTCGACGGTATGGCATTGGAACGTGAGTCCCCGAGCGCGGGTTATCTTCTGTCTGACCAGGACGTTCGTGAAGCCGATGTTCACCCTCTGGCCGACCACCGAACGCGGCATCCGCCAACTCGAGCGACTCGACGCGATGGCGGACAAACTGCCGAAGCCGAAGAACCTCGACATCGAGCCTTTCACGCTTGGTGGTGTGCCAAGCGAGAAGGTGCAGCATCCACGCAAAGCGCAGGGCGAGTTGGCCGGAGCCACGATCCTCTACTTCCACGGTGGTGGGTTCGTCTTCTGCGGTCTGGCAACGCACCGCGCGCTGTGCGGTTTGCTCTCGGCGAAGGCCGGAGTGCCGGTGATCTCCGTGCGCTACCGTCAGCTGCCGGAAGGTTCCATCGGCACCTCCGTCAAGGATGCGATGGCCGCGTACACCGCGTTGCTCGAGACAGCGGAAGACCCGAACAAGATTGTGCTTGCCGGTGATTCGGCGGGCGGTTACCTGGCCATGAAGGTCGCCGAAATTGCCGCACTGCGCGGAATCACGCGGCCCGCTGCCGTGGTGGGATATTCCCCTCTTCTCAACGTGAACCTCGAGGACCACGATCCCGATTTCATGAAACGCGATGCCTACCTACCGATGTCACAGGTCGAAAAGCTCAAGGACCGGTGGCTGGAGGGTCCGGACGAGATTCCTGGTGCGCAGTCTCCGATCAACGCCGACGCCAGTCTGATTCCGCCGTCGTTCCTGGTGTCCGCCGAATACGAACTGATGCGTCCGGACGTCGAGATCATGACCGAAAACCTGATCAAGGCAGGACAAGCCGTCGAAACGCACATCTGGAGTGGGCAGATCCATGCTTTCCCGGTGATCGGCAAAGCTCTTCGGGAGGGTAAGGCGATCGTTGATCTCACGGTCAAGTTCCTCGAGCGAACGATGGCCTCGCAGAACCAGATCAGCGCCTGAGGTGTTTGTCAGCCGATCGACGTGAGTGTTGCGTAGTCGTCGTTGTCGAGAACGCCCTCGACGACTGCGCGAACTTCCGAGGCATGCAACGTGATCGAACCGCCGTGGTTGTCGAGGAAGGCGGTATCCGCGGCGTCTCGCCCGGTCGAGATCCGCACAAGATTGCTGCGCGGCGCCAATTGCGTTGCATCGACCACGCGCCACACGTTGTCGATACTGGCTTCGACGACGGCGTGAAAATCCATCGGATCGCAGCCCGGCGCGTAGACGGCCACCAAGCGCGCGGGAATCCCCACGGCGCGTAATAGTGAGATGGTCAGGTGCGAGTAGTCGCGGCACACTCCGGCGCCTGCCAGTAAGGTGTCCACCGCACTGTCGGTGCCGCGGCTGGTGCCGGGAACATAACTCAAATGTGTACTCACCCAGCGCGTGACTTCGAGGAGGAGTTCGGCCGGGGGAGTGGCGAGATCGAATTGCCCGGCGACAAAACCGAAGAACTTGTCGGCCTCGGCATATCGACTGGGGCGCAGATATTTCGACACGTCGTAGTCGCTGACCGACGCCGGTTCTGCGCGGCCGATGACGGTTGCATCGTAGCTGACGATCAGTTTGCCTGGGGCACAGTCGAGTAGGTGAATCCGGGTGCCGTGTTCGGCGATGACCTCACGGGGTTCGATCGGATTGCCGTCATGGACGAACGACATCGTTTCCAGCAGTTCGACACCCGGCGCGCGCGTCACCGCGATCTTGAACTCCAGATTGGTCGCCTCGTCGATCTCGATGTCGAGCAGGGCGGCGACGGTACGTTTCATCGGATCATCTTTACACCGAATTCGGACACCCACCACCTGGGAGGATTGTGACAGTGCGATCAGGCTTCGGGATAGTCGACGTCGACGCCGCTGCTGAGGTCGCTGCACTCCACCAACTCCACGCCGTGTTCGCGTAGATAGGTGTTGGCGCCGCCGTCCCCGGTGAGTGACTCTGCAAGCGTCGGCCAATGGTCGCGTCCGATCAGGACAGGATGGCCGGGCCTTCCGTGAAAGACAGCTCTTCGCAGTATGTTTCGTGATGGGATGCCCTGACCCGCGATTCGCGTCACGGTGTCGGTGTTCAGGTCCGGGACGTCGACCAGGGAGATCGCTGCCGCCTCGGCACCCTCGATCTGCATGGCTGCCTCGAGTCCGCAGCGTAGTGATGCGCTCATTCCCCGTTTCCAATCCGATTTCACCACAATGACATCGGTGGTGGGCAGCAGTTCGACGGCGTCCTCGGCCTGTGCGCCGAGAACCACGATGACCGGTGAGAGTCCGGCGGACTGCAGCGTCGCCACCCCGTGGCGAAGCCAAGGCTGGCCGTCCGTGCCCGTAACGAGAGCTTTCGGTTTGCCCATGCGGGATCCGGCCCCGGCAGCCAGCAGGATCCCGCACGTCGACATGATTATGCTCCGGTGACCCGCGGGCGCAGCCACTCGATCAGATCGTTCAGAACCTCTTCCTGCTCAGGCTCATTGAAGATCTCGTGATACAAGCCCTCGTACACCTTCAAGGTGACGTCCGAAGAACCGGCCAACTCTGCTACGAGCTTGCTGCCGGCGGGGTCCGTCAATCGGTCGTCCGAGCCGTGTTGAAGCAGTACTGGAATGGTGAGCGATGGCAGGCGCGCCGGGAAGCCTTCCGCGGCGGTGATCATGCCGCGCGCAATTCCAGCAGGAACCTTGCCGTGGTGAACCAGCGGGTCGGCGTTGTACTTGTCGACGACCTTCTGATCACGAGATACGGCAGCCGCTTCCAGGTTTTCGACAGGCACGTCGGGGAGGTACTTGCCGACGATCTTGCCCAACTGCATCACGATCTTCGGAGTGCCGGTTGCGATGATCACAGCAGGTCCGGACAGGGCGAGTGCTTTGAGATCGGCCTGATGGTCGAGGGCATAAGAAAGTGCGATTGCGCCTCCCATACTGTGGCCGAGCAGGAACTTGTCCTTGCCGGGATGTGCCGCCGCCACGATCGAGAACAACGTGTGGACGTCGTCGGTGAAGTCGGAGAATTCCTTCAGGTGAACGCGCTTGCCGCCAGAGCGTCCGTGTCCGCGATGGTCGGGTGCGTACACGATGAGCCCGAGTTCCCCGAGCCGCGCAGCAACATGGTCGTAGCGCCTCGCGTGTTCGCCGAGTCCGTGGCACAGGACAAGAACCCCGGTGGGTTCGCGGTCCGGTGTCCACACGTCGTAGACGATCTTGGTGCCGGCTACTCCGGTGAACGACGACTCTTCGTGCTGCATTGTTGCGCCCTCTCTGCGACCGGTTCCGGTACGCGGATTCTCACATGCTATTCGCCCCGTGGGCAGGGCGCGGGTGTTCAGGGTGTGAGGTCGTCGAGGAAACTTCGACACTTGTTTGTTACGGCTGGTTACATTAACTTAGGGGCGTGACCGGACAAACCGTTGATCGTTCCGACCCTGTTCCAGCCACCCGCTCGCGCCGATTGTGGCGACCCGCGGTTCGGGCCTTGCTGGACGGCGCGCTACCGCTGATCGACAAGCGAATGGCGGAATCGGTACGCCCGTTCGATCGGCCCGAGATGATGCGTCCGCACCTGGCTTCGCGGAAGTTCGCGTGGACGCACTACGGGATCTTCGTTCCCCGGCTGCCAGGGCCTTTCCGTTACCTCAACATCATGACGTTGATCGGTGCAACCGGGACGGTGGTGTTCGACAACGACTATCTCGCTGCACCCGACGCGCGAAACACCGCAACCGTGCTGAGTTCTACCGCAGCGCCGGGGCATCACTTCTATCGGGCGTACGACGCTGCCGATGAGTGTGCGTTCGAAGAAGATGGTTCGCGAATCGCCTTCGGTGACAACCTGATCATCGAGAACAGCTATCCGAAGTTCCGTGTCACCGGACGATACGACTCTTTCGACGTCGATCTCGAGATCGTGGCATCAGATCAAGCGTCGTGGTTCGTGCGCAATCCCGTCTACGACCACGTCAGTCTGCTGGCGCAGTGTTCCGGAACGATTTCGAGTCCGGATGGACCGGTGAGTATTTCGGCTCCGTGCACCGTCGAATACGCGCGGTGCATGACACCGCAATCGTTGACCCGCCGCGCCCTTCCCGAGTCCTGGAAACTCCCGGCCGACTTCTTCACCTACCAGATCGTTCAGCTCGACGACCGGCATCAGTTGTTGCTCAACGATGTTCGAGCGTCAGGGGTTACGGCTTGCAAGCTCGCCTACATTCGGACTGTTGACGGCAGTGCGAAGGTCTTCGACGACGTGGTGTTCGACGTACTCGAGTACGCCGACACATTGCATGTCGACCCGGAGGGACGTGAGATGCGTGTGCCGCGCGTACTACGTTGGCAGGTACGCGATTACGGCAGGACGATCGTGGAGTTCGAGGCCGAGATCGACTCGGAGTGGCGCTACGGCCACGGTAAGGGGTACGTCGGCGCGTACACCTACCGGGGAAGTTTCGACGGTGCGTCGATCAACGGCACCGGTTACATCGAATGGGTGGACTGCGAAGCCTAAGGCCCCTAGTGTGTATCGGTGCCTTTCGTCGACCCTGCCGAGCTGACGGTTCGTCCGCAGAAGATCCTTGTCGCGGGGACCTCGGGCGCCGGAAAGACGACTCTCGCCGGTCGAATCGGTCGGCTTCTCGAGATCGAACACACCGAGTTGGACTCTCTCTTCCACGGGCCCGACTGGATTCCGCTCGAGAGTTTCGAACCCGAAGTACGACGCTTTTCCAGCGAGCCGGCCTGGGTGACCGAGTGGCAGTACGGTGCGGTGCGTCGGCTACTGGCCGAGCGTGCGGACCTGATGCTGTGGTTGGATCTGCCTCGGCGGACGGTGATGCGCCAGGTGATCACACGAACCGTGCGTCGGCGATTGCAGCGAGAGGTGTTGTGGAACCGCAATATGGAGCCGCCACTGCACACCATTCTGTTCGATCCGGATCATGTGGTTCGGTGGGCCTGGCGAAGCGACGGACGCAACGCGGAGCGAATGGCCACGGTCTTGGTCGATGTGCCGTCGTTGCCGATAGTTCGGCTGCGCAGTCGAGAAGGGATCGAGGCTGTGCTCGAAGTTCTCGGTCGTCTGCCCTCAGATCGTCTGAGCTAGGCGAAATCCCAGGTCGTCGATAGCAAACGTCGGGTGGCTTCGTCTCCGTACGGTAGCGCCGCAACCGCGTTCACTTTCGGCCCAACTGCCGCCGCGGAAGATCCGGTACGTGCCGTACACCTCGGGGTCGTAGAGATCCCAGCACCATTCCCAGACATTGCCGATCATGTCGAACAAGCCCCAATTGTTGGGCGCCTTCATCCCGACGTCATGTGCCCGTCCCCCTGAATTGTCGCTGTACCAGGCAATCTCGTCGATTTCGCCGTAGCGGTAGCCGGAGGTGCCGGCTTTGCACGCGTACTGCCACTCGGCCTCGGTGGCGAGCCGGTAGCCAGTTGCCGCCCGGTCCCACCGCGGAGAATCGGTGTCGACGTCTTGATATGCGGGTGTCAGACCGTCCGCGACTGACAGCGAGTTGCAGGTTGCGATGACGTCTTTCCACGAAAGGTCGACCGCGGGTTTGCTCGAATCGCCCGACGAATTTCCGTGAAGCAGTGCCCTGGTGGTGAGATGGCGTGCGAGGCGGAAGGATTCGACTTTCGAGGTCCATGCAGTGCCTTTGCGGTCGTCCCGAAGGTGCACCTCGCCGGCAGGGATCTCGATCATCAACTCCGCTGCTCCGGTCATACGTCCATCATCGCAGAAGCTCGGTTGCTCACCCGGGGAGACGCTCGAACGCTGCTTGTGGATCAAGGCCGGTGCGCATGCGCCATGCGGTCAGCGCAAGCCCGAGACACACCACCTGTGCCGGATCGTCGAGGGAAACACCCATCAGCTTCTCGATGCGCGTGAGCCGTGCATAAAGCGACTGACGCCGGATGCCGAGGAAATCCGCGGTTCTCGCCTTGCCGCCCCGATGTGCGAGGTACGCGTCGAGTGTTCGGACGAGGTCGGCGGAATGTGCTGTGTCGTAGGCGATCAGCGAACCGAGTTGCTCCGTGACGAACGAGGACAGGGAAGCGGGCGTCGTGCCGGCGGCGAGGAGTCGTTGGACGCCGACGTCCCTCGCGAGGATCACGCCGGTCCGGGTGCCGAAGCGTCGCGCGATCTGGACGACCTCGCGAGCTTGCGCGACCGCCGCCCCGACGCCGGACAGATCCTCGGCCGGCGTCGCAACTCCGAGCGTGCGTACTGCGGAACCGCCCGGCCCGCGGCGTAGCAGCTCGTCGGCTTCGGTGAAGGTGGCCCGAACTCGTGCCGGGGATGCGGACGCCCACCCGTGCGCGAGCACGATGACGTGATTGGCCGCAGTCCCGACGACGCAGGAACCGAGCACGGCCCGCACGGCGTCGCGTACTTGGTCAGCGAGCTCTCGAACCGGCGTTTGCCGATCGACGTCGACAGCGGCGACGAGGACATGGTGCCCCTCCGACAACGGCGTCCACCCGGCCGCTGTCAGTCGCTCGGACAAGTCGCCGTGTGATGTGAGCACACCGCCCACCACGTCGGTGATCACCGATTGCGCGAGTGACTGTCGTGGGCCGACATCGCCGTGACGTCCGAGTTCCAGCGCCACGGCGACGGCGGCGCAGTTTGCGACGGCGGTTCGACGTGTGGTTGCGCGCCCGCACAAGACAAGTCGACCGAGCGAGTTCGTCGGGCCGCGTACGTCGTGGATCGTGCGCTCGGTCTCGGATCGCTCTGCGCCGGTTGTGCTGCGCTCGACGGTTCTGCCATCCGCGTCGAGCAGATCGACGGCGCACCCCGCGAGTCGTGACACCTTGTCGAGCAGCGCGGTCATGCCCTGGCCTGCGACCACGAGACTCAGAAGTTCTTGCCAGACAGGCTCGCCCGCTTGCGCCGAACCGAGAGTGCGGCGGAGCATCAGGTCGTGAAAGTCTTCGACCATCCGCTCGAAGGGCACTACCGCGTGCAGGGCCAAGAACGCGAGCCCGCGTCGGCGCGATGCTTCGACGAGTTCGGGAGGGGCCGTGAGGAACGAGCGACCGACTTCCATCGCGAGCGCGACGCATCCTGCGTCCGCCAACTGGTCGATGTAGGCGGTGAGCTGCTCGGGAGACCGCCCGTGCAGACCGAGGCCCGTGGTCAGAAGGACCTCACCTCCGGACAGCAGCCCACCCATCTCGTACACCTCGGAAGAATGGACCCAGCGAACCACCGCGGTATCGACGTCGCCCGCGAGCACCTCGATTGCGGCGGCCTTGAACGAGGGCATCGCAAGAACTTGTCGCAGAGTCGGAAGCATTTCTATATCGTCCGCCGAGGGGGCACTTCGTCATAGAGCTAGTTCTGCCGAACTGACAGGTTGTCCCTTGTCGGGCTGTTACCACCGTGGTCGGATTGTGACACGAGCCACAATCGACGATTTTGGTCAGACTCCAGGAGCGCACATGAATCACCCGGCACACACCGATGAGTATTTTCTCGGACTTGCGATCGAACAGGCGAAGATCGGTTGGGAGGAGGGCGGCGTGCCGATCGGCGCGGCGCTGATTCACCGCGGCGAGGTTCTCGCAGTCGGACGTAACCGTCGGGTCCAGATGAACAGCCCCATCCGTCACGGAGAGACCGACTGCATCGAGCGTGCCGGACGACTGCCGGCCTCGGTGTATCGCGAGTGTGTCCTCTACACGACTTTGTCGCCGTGCTTCATGTGCGCCGGAACGGCGCGCCTGTACGAGATCCCTCGAATCGTGGTCGGCGAAAATCGTTCCTTCGAAGCGTCGGAAGAATGGTTGCGCAGCAGCGGAATTCAGGTCGACGTCGTCGACGACGCGGAGTGTGTGGCACTGATGGACCGCATGCTGACCGAGCGCCCGAGCCTGTGGCTCGAAGACATCGGCGAAGTTGTATGAGCAGCGCCGTCGAACCTGCCACGGTCGCAGGCGATTCGGAGAGCGCAGGCCCTCCGGTCGACCCGGACTATCCCGTTAGTCCGGTTCCGCTTCATGCACGAAAGCCGTTCTTCTCACTCGCGGTGGTGTTGTTGGGGTTCACCATCTTCACACCGACGATGTTGGCCGGAGCAGCGCTCGGTACCGCGTTCTCGTTCTGGAAACTGATGGTGGTGATCGCCGCCGGATCCGCCATCTTGGGGGTGTACGTCGCCATGATGGGGTTCGTCGGCGCCCGAACCGGACTCACAACAGTTGTGATGGCGCGCTACAGTTTCGGCACTCGCGGGTCCAAGCTCGCTTCGATCCTGCTGGGCGGTACCCAGATCGGCTGGTACGGAGTGATCATCGGCACGATCGGCGATCTCACCGCGCAGGCATTGGGCTGGGATTCCTATCTCGCGCGAGCGTCGGTGATGATCGCGGCGAGCATCTTGATGTGCATCACTGCCTGCTACGGCTACCGCGGAATGTATTGGGTCTCGCTCGTCTCGACGCCCTTGATTCTGGCGTTGGCCTGCTGGGTCGTGTTCCGGTCCCTCGAGGAAGTCGGTGGATTCTCCGGCCTGGTCTCGGTTCAACCACAGACGACCATGACGATCGCGCTCGCAATCACCACTGTGGTCGGCACATTTGTATCGGCGGGAACGCAAGCGCCCAACTGGACCAGGTTTGCCCGTTCCGGATCACAAGCGGTGTGGGCCTGCGTTATCGGGTTCCTGCTCGGAAACGGATTGATGATCCTGTTCGGTGCCATCGGAGCCATCACGTTCCACGAGGGTGACTTCGTGCTGATTCTCTACAACCTCGGGCTTGTCGGCTGGGGTCTGGTCTTGCTGTTCGGAAACCTCTGGAAGAGCAACGCAGACACCGCATACGCCTTCGGGGTGGCCGGCGCCGAATTGTTCAGAAAGCCCCGCAAGACCCCGTTCGTCATCGGTGGGTGTGTGATCGGCACGGCGCTCGCCCTGACCGGTGTGCACAACCATCTTGTCGACTATCTGAGCCTGCTCGGAACGTTCATCCCGCCATTGGGCGGCGTGATCATCGCGGACTTCCTGTGCCGGTGGCGGCGCGGCATTCCCGAGGGATACACCCCGCAGCCGGTCCACTGGCGAAACCTCGCCGTCTATGCCGTCGCAGCGTTCCTCGCTTGGCTTTCCGGTGAGTTCGAGGTGGGAATCCCGCCGCTGATCGGAATCGTGGCAGCAATTGCTCTGACGATGTTCCTGCACAGGGTGTTTGGCAACAGCTCGGCAGATCGGGAGGTCTCGACCTCCACCGTCTGAATCGTGCTTCAGGCACCAGCGAGCCCCCGGTGGTTTCGACCCCGCCGGGGGCTCGCGTAATTGATGGAAAGGGCAGACGATTCCGTCTCAACCGTCAGCGTAGAACAGGCAGGTAAGGTGCCTCGATTCCCTGCTCTTCGAACGCAGTCAGCGCCGAGCGTGCAAATGCGCGCTGGACTGCCCACTGGCGCCCAGGCTTGACCTGCGCCGTCACTCGAATGGTAATTGCCTCGGCAGTAACCGAATTGACTCCCAGCATCTCCGGTTTGTCGATCATGTCCGCCCTGATCGGTTCGGACTCCGCCGCCTCGAGGACAGCTCGCGTCGCCACCTCGCACGCTTTGTGCACGTTCGCGTTGTGGGCGATCGGGAGATCGAGAACTGCAGTGGCGTAACCCTGACTCATGTTGCCCACTCGCAGGATTTCGCCATTGCGGCAGTACCACAAGGTGCCGTTGGCATCTCGAATCGTGGTGACACGCAGGCCCACTGTTTCGACGGTGCCGACCGCGTCACCGAGATCGACGACGTCGCCGACACCGTACTGATCCTCGAGCAACATGAAGATGCCGGAGAGGAAGTCACGCACCAGGTTTTGTGCACCGAAACCGATGGCAAGACCGATGACTCCGGCGGATGCGATGAACGGCGCGACGTTGATCCCGAGAATGCCGAGGATCTGCAGCACACACCAGACGAGGATGACGATGGACACCGTCGATTTGAGTACCGAACCGATGGTCCGGGCTCGCTGCGATCGGCGCTCGTTCACCTTGGCGTTCGGAGACTTGCGAGGCTTCGACATTCGATCGATCCCGCGGTGCAGTGCGAAGCGCAGAACGACTGCGAGCGCCACGTAGATCGCGATCTCGACGGGTCGGTGTATCAGCCAGTCTCGGTTGGTGTCGGTCAGTTCCCATGCTTGTATTTCGGAAATCATCCCCATGCATTCTACGGATTCCGGCCGATCCGGGCATCGTCGCAGGGCAGGCGGTCCAAAGCCGTACAGGCAGCTAGGCTTACGCCATGGCTGCGTTCACTGGCATACCCGTTGCTGCACTCGACTTCTACGAAGACCTGGAGGCTGACAACAGCAAGACCTGGTGGGCAGCGCACAAGGAGACGTACGACGAAGTGGTTCGTCGTCCGATGGCGTCGTTGACCGCGGCGTTGGAGGACGAATTCGGCACGGCAAAGCTCTTTCGGCCATATCGTGACGTTCGATTCTCGAAGGACAAGATCCCGTACAAGACGCACCAGGGAGCGTTCGTCGGTCTCGCCGAGAGCTGTGGCTACTACGTGCAGATCGACGCGGCAGGGTTGATGGTGGCCGGTGGTTTCTACGCCAGCAGTTCGGAGACCATCGCGCGTTATCGTGCGGCTGTCGACGACGACGTTCGAGGGCCGGAGCTCGAGAAGATCCTGGCCTCCGTCGAGAAGGCCGGATTCACGATCGGCGGCGACGAGCTCAAGACGGCGCCTCGCGGATACACGGTCGACCACCCGCGGATCGAATTGCTGCGTCACAAGTCGCTGACTGCTGGTCGTAGTTACCCAAGCCCGTCGTGGCTGGACAGCGCCAGGACATTGAAGGAAGTTCGCACAGCGTGGCGCGCACTGACGCCCTTGGTCGAATGGTCCGGACAGGTGCTCGGACCGAACTGACCGTCCGACAGAAAAGTGTGACGTAGCCGTAGGAGAGTTCACCTCGAGTTCATCGAAACTCGAGACGCCTGGGGCTAGCGTGGTGTGTGTAACCGAAAGTTTCGGCCCCGCTTCGAGTCGCAGCGCCGCAGTTCGAAGCCATTTTCTCTCGATCGACATCGTGAACAACCCGTGTCAGTGGAGACCATCATGGCTATGTTTCTCGCTCTCGTCCTGATCATCTCGGTCCTCGGAATCGTCGGCACCTACCTCGCGTTCAGTGCGGTCTACTTCGTCGAGATGCGCAAACTCGACAAGTAAGGGGTGCGAATTGGCCTGATTCGACTATTTCTGGGCCGATCGCGACGACCCTCCCTGAGTACGCTGTTAGGGCATCCTTATCCGCTCGCAACAGTGGATGATTCATTTCTTCTGGAGGTTCGACGCGCATGCCCGCTCAATCCACGCTCTTGCTTCCCGGGGGCTACTCCGACAACCGCCTCGTTTCGGACCTCACACGTCGGCAGTTCGGCTTCGGTGCCGGAATCGTCGGACTGGGCGCGTTCCTGGCAGCCTGCGGTGACAGCGGGAGCAGTTCGGGTGAAACCGAAATGCGTTCTGTGACGACACCTCTCGGTACCTACGACATTCCCGTCAATCCGAAGAGGGTTGTCGCGATCGACTCACGGCTCGACCTGGAACCTGCTGTAGCGCTGGAACTTCCGCTCGTCGGTTACACGTACGCCCAGGCGACACCGTGGGTGCCTATCGATTCGTCGGTGCCGTTCCTGTCGGAGATCCCCAACCGCGAACAGATCTTGGCACTCGAGCCCGACCTGATCGTGTGCCTCAACTACGAGAGCGAGTGGTGGCCGGTCGCCGAGATGTCCACCATCGCACCGGTTCTGACGACCGAGTTCACCGACGACTGGCGTACAAACCTCTCGCGGCTGTCGGGCTGGCTCGGTCGAACGGCCACACTCGATCGATTGACGCTCGACTACGACAATCTGATTTCCGACATCCGCAGTCGTCATGCCGAGAAGATTGCGTCCAAAACCGTTGCCAGTGTCTCGTTCATGCCAGACACGAACACGCTGTACGTCACGAGCATCCGTACGTCCGAGAAGGGCGACAAGCCCAGCGACATGACGCTCGGCGACATCGGTGGCAAAACTGCCACGTCGGAGGGCCTCGATCCCGAGGGCGGCGTCAGCCTCGAAGGCCTCGATGTGCTGGCCGGCGTCGACGGCTTCATGATCACCGAAAACGAGGACAGTGCCGCGTTCCAGGCATTGGTGGCGAGCAAGCTGTGGCAGCGACTCCCGGCAGTGCAGGCTGGCAACGTCACCAGTCTGGGTGGCTCCACGTTCTACGGTTCGATCTACACGATTTCGTACGTGGCACAGGGTTGGGATGCCCTGTACAACAAGATCAGCTGAAGCCTCTGCCGATCGGACCGATGAGTTTCGGTAACGCGGGCGGTCTAATCAGGTAGGCATTGACCAAACCTGAGGAGATCGACGTGCAAACAGAGCAATCCCCAGCGGTAGTGCAATCCCGCGACGGCACGACCATCGCATACGAACGCTCCGGTGCCGGACCAGCAGTGGTTCTGGTTGCCGGAGCGTTCTGCGATCGAGGATGGTTCGATTCTCTCGCTGCTGCGTTGGCGGCGGACTTCACGGTGTACTCGTACGACAGGCGCGGACGCGGGGACAGCGGTGACAGTCGTGCGTTCTCGATCGACGCCGAGGTGGAGGACTTGCGGGCGGTCGTCGCTGCCACCGGTGAAACGCCGCTGGTCTACGGATTGTCGTCGGGTGCTGCGCTGGCTTTGGAAGCCGCAGCGCAGGCCGTGCCGATGCGTAAGCTCGCCGTCTACGAGGCGCCGTACATGGATGACGACCAGCGTGACGAGACTGCCCAAAGTGACCTGGAGCGGTTGATCGCGGCCGGCGACAGGGAAGGTGCTGTGACGCGTTTTCTGGATCTGACCGGTGCATCCCCGGAGATGGTCGACGAGATCAAGCGGAGTGCCGATTGGCCCGACATGTGCGCCATCGCGCACACCTTGCCTTACGACGTCGCCATGTGTGATCACGGCTGTCAGTCGCTCGACTGGCTTGCCTCCATTACCGTCCCCACCTTGGTCATGTACGGCGGTGACAGTGGTCAGTGGGCGCCTTCTTCGGCGACGCGAATCGCTGCAAAAGTCTCGGGGACAAAGACTTTGGAGATCCCCGGTCAGGGTCACGGCGTTGCCGACGACGCTATCGTCCCGGCTCTACGCGAGTTCTTTTCCGGCTAATCGCTGGGCGGCGAAAACGATCGTCAACCTAGGGTTGACGTTTTCGATTGCGTCAACCTATGGTTGACGCATGAGTAAGCCAGTGGAAATGACCAACAAGGTTCGACTCGACGACCTCATCGACGCGATCAAGAAGGTGCACACCGACGCGCTCGACCAACTGTCCGACGCCGTGATCGCCGCTGATCATCTCGGTGAAGTTGCAGATCACCTGATCGGCCACTTCGTCGACCAGGCGCGCAGGTCGGGAGCGTCGTGGACGGAGATCGGTGCGAGCATGGGTGTGTCGAAGCAGGCTGCGCAGAAGCGTTTTGTTCCCAAGGTGCCGAGTGATCAGAAGCCGATGGATCCGAACGAAGGGTTCAACCGGTTCACTCCCCGGGCGAAGAACGTCGTCACGGTCTCGCAGAACGAAGCCCGCGCCGCCGGTAACGCAGAGATCCAGCCGGAGCACCTGCTCCTGGG
This sequence comes from Rhodococcus sp. P4_E4, assembly GCF_056401575.1. NCBI lineage: Bacteria > Bacillati > Actinomycetota > Actinomycetes > Mycobacteriales > Nocardiaceae > Rhodococcus > Rhodococcus sp. P4_E4. The sequence continues at coordinate 154,694 of NZ_JBFUJB010000011.1, forward strand.
GCTTGTCGAGGAGCCTGCCGGGTTGGCTGCGAAGGCGATAGTGGCGCAGGGGGTGGAGCTCAGGTCCGTCCGAGCTGCAGTGGCCGGTGTACTCCCGGCTCCGACTTCCGAACTGCCAGAACTTATTCCGTACGACGCTCGCGCGCGCAAGGTGCTGGAACTGACGTTTCGTGAGGCTCTTCGCCTGGGCCACAACTACATCGGAACCGAGCACATCCTGCTCGCGCTGCTCGAACTCGAAGACGGATCAGGTGTTCTGGCTGATCTCGGATTCTCGAAGTCGGTTGCGGAGTCGAATATCGTGGGAGCGTTGGCCGTCATTCAGGATCAGTGATTCAGGGGTGAATCTGATGCAGAAGAAGGGCCGCACCCTTGCGGGTGCGGCCCTCTTCTTGTGTCACTGATTAGACAGCGCGCACATTGGTGGCCTGAGGACCCTTCTGGCCCTGGCCAACCTCGAACTCCACACGCTGGTTCTCGTCGAGCGACTTGTAGCCGTTGCCCGAGATTTCAGAGTAATGAACGAACACGTCCGGTGTTCCGTCGTCGGGAGCGATGAAACCAAAGCCCTTTTCGCCGTTGAACCACTTCACGATGCCCTGTGCCATACCGATACTCCCTACAAACTCGATCCGGGCCCTCACATCGAAGTCCCGATCTCGATGTGTCTATCCTCCCACGCCGCGCAAGTCGAACGGTGGGCGACGTGCAAAAGACGGTAATTCGGACGCTTTCGAGGAGGGAATGGCAACTGATCTTCGACTGATTTTCGACGCTGGAGCGACCCGATCGCCGAAGGCAGGGACTGGTGGCTCGCCCAACTGCCTGCGGTGATAGATCAGCGGGAATGTACTTGTCCGCTCGAGAACGGTCCATATTTATCGCTCCGATCTCTCGGAATCGCAAACGTAGGAACCCTATGGAAGATGAGGGTGGGCTAACCTCTCATTCGCTGTGCCCTCGGCGCGCGCAGCAGTCGCCGAGAAGGAGAGTGCATACATGTACGGAACGATTTGTGAATCCACGACGTCTGAACTGGTGGACCAGCTCAGTCGCCGTGGGTTCTTCGGCGTCGGCGCAGTGGCAGCGGCCGCCATCCTTGCGGGTTGTTCGACTACGTCAGATGCTTCTGATGCCGGCGAACAACGCGAGGTGATCAATGCGCTCGGCACCACCACGATCTCGGGGAAGCCGGAAAGGATCGTTGTTGCCAGCGACTTCACGGATCTCGAATTCCTGCTCTCTCTCGGCGTTCACCCAGTCGCCTACGGCAATACGGGTGCGTGGGACCGCGGTGCACTGCCTTGGCAGAGCACCGCTGGAATAGCCGATCTCGAAAGCTTCGACACCACAGGCGAAATCAACCCGGAAATCATCGCGCGCTACTCACCGGATCTCATCATCGGAATGAAGACCTATCTCGAACCGGCAGCCGAGAGGCTCAGCCAGATCGCGCCTGTCATCGCGCTGGACTGGACCACCTCGTGGCGTGACGGCGTCGCCACGGTCGGGCAGGCCGCTTTTGTCGACGAGGCCGCTGCTGCAGCGATCGCCCGGACCGACGCCCTGATCTCCGACACTGCCGCTTCGCTGAATGGCTTGGGTGGCAAGACGATCATGATCGGCTCGATGTACGGCGATCAGTTGTATGTGCAGGGGGATGCCAGTGCGCCCGGGGTTCTGCTGCGCGAACTCGGACTCAACTATCGCGGATACAACGCCGAGCAGATGACTGCGCTGTCGATGGAGCAGGCGGAGGTACTAGCACCCGCAGACATTTTGCTCAGCCTCGCTTCTGATCAGGAAGCGACGACGAGGTTGGAGAACTTCGCAGTTTTCCAGAACCTCCCCGCGGTGAAGGCGCGAGCCTATGCGCCGGTCGAACTTCTGCTCTCGAATGCCTTTGTCGACAATTTCGGTCCACTGAGCGCGCCGTACGCCTTGCCGCAGCTCGCCGAGGTCTTGACCGGGCTTGCGGCGGGCCAGGGAAAACAACTCCCCTGACCTCGCTTCCGAGCGTACGGACCCTGCGTCGGCCTAGCATCGAAACATGGTGGACATAGATCTGACTGGCCGCGCCGCAGTTGTCGGCGGATCACAACCGCTGCGAGCGATACTCGAAACCCCCACTACCCCCGGCCCGTGGCCGGGGGTAGTGATGATTCACGAGGCCTTCGGGCTCGAGGAGGTGATGCAGCGGCAAGCCAAGCGGCTGGCCTCTGCGGGATTCCTGACGCTCGCTGTCGACCTCTACAGCGCGGGCGGGGCGAAGCGGTGCCTCGTGCCCACCATGACGTCGATGCTTCGAGGACACGGCAAGGCGTTCACCGACATCGAAGTCGCTCGCAGTTGGCTGTTGGAATCCCCGGACTGCACCGGAAAGATCGGTGTCATCGGATTCTGCATGGGCGGCGGCTTCGCGATGGTCAGCGCCGGAGATTTCGACGCTGCCTCGGTCAACTACGGTCAGCTTCCACGCAAACTCGATGAGGCCGTGGTGGATGCGTGCCCGATCGTCGGGAGTTTCGGAGGCAAGGACTTCTCGCTCCGCGGTGCGGCAGCGAAGCTGGAGACGGCGCTCAGCAATGCCGGTATCGAGAACGACGTCAAGGAGTACCCCACCGCCGGCCACGCGTTCCTCAACGACGCGGAGGCCGGACCCAAGGTGCTTCGTCCGTTGGAGCGCATCCTCGGAATCGGTCCCGATCCTGTTGCAGCGCAGGATGCCTGGAAGCGAATCGACTCGTTCTTCGGGCGCCACCTGGCATGATCAGCGACTGGTTCTCTCACCGCCGTTGACTGCCAATACCTGACCGGTGATCTGCCGGGCGCCCGGTGAGGCCAAGAAGTGGACGGCTGATGCGATGTCGTCCGGTGTTCCGGCGCGCTTGGTGCTGGTGGACTCGATCAGCATCGCGCGACGCTCGTCCGTCAGAAAGTCTCGGAAGAACTCGGTGTCAGCGATGTAGCCGGGGGAGACGATGTTCGCGGTGATGCCTTCGGGCCCCAGCTCGGCGGCCAGATCGATATTCCACGTCGCAACTGCGGCTTTGGCAGCGCCGTACGCGCCCGCGCCCTTGTCGGCGGCAATCGATCCGATGGTGATGACGGCACCGCCGCTGGGGATTCGATCGCGAACTGCGGCTGTGGTCAGCACTGCCGAGATGAGATTGGAGTCCAGATTCGCACGCCACCCGGCGGCCAGGGATTCCAGATCTGACGGTGCTTCGCGATCGAAGTCCGTGTTGCCACCGGCGCAGTGCACCACGACGTCGATGGTTCCCGGAAGCGAATCCTGCAGCCGCTTCAGGTCTTTCGGGTCGGAGTTATCACACGTCAAGGCGTGAACATCGGAACCCAACTCCTCCGCGGTCTTTTCGAGTGGTTCCGTGCGTCGGCCGGTGACAAAAACTGTGTCTCCGTCTCGGGCGAACGCCGCTGCAACTGCGCGCCCGATCCCTGTTCCGCCGCCGGTTACCAGAACTGTGCGTGTCATGCCTACCTCCGTGAGCTACGTTTAGACCTATACGAAGAACGTATCATTTAGAGCTAAATGAGGTGTGCAGTGGTGGGCGATTACAACCCGGACGACGCGGTGGACGCGGTTGCGTTGGCCTGGCTTCGCGAAAGGCCGGGCACGCCCGTAGAGGGTATCGGCATTGTGACCAGGCTGTGGATGTGCGCCAAGCTGCTCGGTGAGGATCGCCGACGGGTACTCGCCTCGGCCGGTGCGGACACAGCCACGCTGGACCTACTCAGTGTCCTGCGGCGATCCGGCGAGCCGTATCAGTTGACGACTCGCCAGATCACCGAGCAGACCGGAGTCACGGCCGGTGCGATCTCGCAGCGACTCGCGCGCGCGGAGAACGCGGGTCTGGTGGAGAGGTCCTCCGCCGCGCAAGGGTCACGACTAGTGCTCGTGACCCTCACTGCCGCCGGTCACGAACTGGTGGAGCAATTGGTGGACCGAGTCCTCGGCCGTGAAGCCGAACTGACGTCGATTCTCACCGAGCAGCAGCAGGCCGAACTCACCGAACTGCTGCGTGTCTTTCTCGACGGTCTACGCGGCGAACTCGGTGACCCTGGCGTCGCGCACGTCGGGGCTTGATCAGGACAGACGCTCGAACACTGCAGCCAGGCCCTGCCCGCCGCCGATGCACATCGTCTCGAGGCCGTAACGCGCTTCGCGACGGTCCATCTCGCGCAACAGGGTGGCCAGGATTCGTCCACCCGTGGCACCGACCGGATGGCCGAGGGAGATGCCGGAGCCGTTGGGGTTGACGCGTGGGTCGTCGGCTTCGAGCTTCCAACTCTGCAGGACTGCAAGTGCTTGTGCCGCAAAGGCTTCGTTGAGTTCGATGACATCCATGTCCGCCAGGGTCAATCCGAGGCGGCCGAGTGCCTTCTCCGACGCCGGGACGGGACCGATGCCCATGGTGCGCGGGGGAACTCCGGCAACGCTCCAACTTGCCAGGCGTACGAGGGGTCGCAGTCCGAGTGCGCGGGCTTTGTCTGCGGTGGTGACGATCGCCAGCGCTGCGCCGTCGTTCTGGCCGCTGGCATTACCTGCCGTCACGGTGGAGTCCGGGTCGATCTTTGCGCGCATGGGACGAAGGCGTGCAAGCGATTCCATCGAAGTGTCGGCCCGCGGATGCTCGTCGGTGTCGACGAGCAGGGCCTCACCCTTGCGCTGCGGAACGGATACCGGAACGATTTCCTCGGCGAAGACGCCGTTCTTCTGTGCGGCAACGGCACGCTGATGCGACTGCACAGCGAGTGCGTCCTGATCTTCGCGACTGATGGAGAACTCGGCGCGCAGGTTCTCTGCCGTTTCGATCATTCCGCCGGGAACCGGGAAGTCGCGTCCGCCGGCTGTCACGCGGGCGCGCGCGAGACGATCGCTGAGCGCAACACCTTCACCCTTGACACCCCAACGCATTCCGGTTGCGTAGAACTCTGCCTGGCTCATCGACTCGGCACCACCCGCGAGGACCAGATCACTGCCACCGGACTGAACCTGCATGACGGCCTGGATGATTGCCTGCAATCCCGACCCGCACCGGCGATCCACCTGCATGCCGGGAACATCGACGCCCAGACCGGCGTTGAGCGCCGCGATGCGTCCGATCGCCGGAGCTTCACCGTTCGGCGAAGCCTGGCCGAGAATGACGTCGTCGATCTCCGCGCCGGAAATGCCGGTACGCGTGACGAGTTCGGCGATCAACGTCGAGGCGAGATCTTCCGGGGCTACGTCACGGAAGACACCGCCGAAGCGGCCGACAGGGGTGCGGAGCGGTTCACAGATGACAACGTCAGGCATTGGTTCTTCCTTGGGTATGCCCGGTCAGCGAGTGGCTGCCGAGTGATTGTTGGACGACTGAGTACGTCCGAGATCGACGGAGATGGCGTCCGCGGTGGCGACTGCGGCCGGAACCAGTTCACCGCGAACAGCTTCGGCGCTGTAGCGGGCGGCTTGGGTGGAGATGTTGACAGCCGCGACCACATCACCGGTTGCGTCCCGGATGGGTGCGGCGAGCGAGCGCAGACCCTCTTCGAGTTCCTGATCGACAATCGCGAATCCGTCGGCGCGAATCTTCTCGAGTTCGGCACGCAGACCGTCGGCGGTGGAGATGGTCTTGCCGGTCAGGCGGGCGAAGGACACTCGGGCGAGGTAGGCGTCCAGGGCGTCGTCCGGCAAGCCGGCGAGCAGAACCCTACCCATGGATGTGGCGTACGCGGGAAAGCGCGTGCCGATGGTGATGGAAACCGTCATGATGCGGCTGACCGGAACACGGGCCACGTACACGACGTCGTCGCCGTCGAGGATCGACACGGACGTGGATTCACGGACCTTGGCGGACAAGGCTTCCAGATGCGGCCCGGCGATCTCGGGAAGGGACAGACTGGAGAGGTAGCTGTAGCCGAGTTCGAGGACTCGCGGCGTCAACCAGAACACCGAACCGTCAGTACGTACGTATTCGAGTTCGACGAGTGTGAGCAGGAAGCGGCGAGCAGTCGCACGCGTGAGATCGGTGTGCCTGGCAACCTCGCTGAGGGTGCGACGCGGGTGCTCACCGTCGAAAGCCTTGATGACGGACAGTCCACGTGCCAGCGACTGCACGTAGTCCGGGGACGGTCCCGGCGCTTGCTCGCTGCTGTTCTCACTCATGTTGTCTCGTTCTCCTCAGGTTCGGCCGAGAGGTCTGCGAGTGCTTGCTTTCCCAGCGCAAAAGCCAAGTTGCTGTTCGGCACACCCGCATAAACCGCGGTATGGAGAAATACTTCCACGAGTTCGTCGGGATCGATCCCGGCACGCAGCGCAGCGCGAATGTGCATGTCGAGTTCGTGTTCGTTGCCGACGGCAGTGAGGATCGCGAGAGTGAGGAGCCTGCGGGTGTGGTGATCGAGGCCGGGGCGTGACCAGATGTCGCCCCACGCCGTGCGAGTGATGAAGTCCTGGAACGGGGCCGTGAAGTCGGTGGCACCGGCGATGGAACGATCGACGTGGGCGTCGCCGAGCACCTGACGTCGTACGGTCATACCTGCCGATACCGCGGCGCTACGTTGGGCGAGCGCAGATGTGTGCGAGGCAATATGCGTTGCAAGCAGTTTGGTGACGCGCCCGGCCTGTTCGACGTTGGCGAGGTGTGCGCCGGGATCAACCACGTGCAGTACCGCATCGGCGATACCGTCGGCGATCGCGCTCAACGTCGCCGGAGGTGTCGACGGATCCTGCTCGCCCGCGACGAGGAGCGTCGGAGCGACGATGCGGGCCAGGTCGGCACGGCCGTCCCACACCGAAAGCGCCTCGCAGCAGGCGGCATAACCCTCGTCGGGTGTGGCTTCGACCATCGCGACGTGGCGGGCGACAAGCTCCGGATCGTTTTCGGCCAGTCCCGGCGTGAACCAGCGTCCGACGACGGCGGCCGCGATGGACGCGATGCCGTCCGCACGGACAGCCTGCGCACGATCGATCCACGGCTGAGCCGGGGCGAACTGCGAGGACGTGCACATCAACGTCAACGTCTCGACGCGAGTGGGGTGGTGCGCGGCGATCCATTGGCTGACAGCGCCGCCGAGGGAGAGCCCAACGAGATGTACGGACTCGAGTTCGAGCGAATCGAGGAGAGCGATGACATCGCCGGCGAGACCGGCAATGGAGTAGGGGCCCGCAGGCACCGGTGACTTGCCGTGGCCGCGATGGTCGACGGCGATGACGCGGTAGCGATTCGACAGCGCGTGAATCTGCGGCTGCCACATGGACAGATCGGATCCGAGTGAACCCAGGAGAACCACTGCCGGGGCATCGGGATTGCCTGTCTGTTGAAAGTTGAGCGCGACGCTCATCGAGATCCTCCTGTGGGGCGTTCGGCGAGGGCGCGGTCGACCAGATCGGTGGCGTGGCCCAGATAGTGTGCGGGGTCGAGTAGTTCGGCGATCTCGGTTTCGCTCAGGTGCTCTGCGATGGCGGGATCACGATCCAACCTGGTTCCGGAAGTGGCTGCCGCGGTGACGATGTCGCGTGCTCGATCAGTGTGTGCGGACAGGGCCTTGGTGACACGCTCGGCGAGAATCAGGCCACCGGTGATGTCGAGATTACGAGCCATCGACTCGGTGTGTACTTGCAGGCCGGTGAGGCTCACGGAAAGCTGGTGCGCTGCTCCGCCTGCCAGACGCAGGAGATCGGTGACGGTTTCCCACTCGGCGTGCCAGGGGCCTGCGGCGCGAGCGAATTCGTGATCCATGTTCGACAGGGCTGTGGCCACCAGTGCGGGAGCACGTCGCGCTGCTGCGCGGGCGGTGATCGCGGCAACCGGATTCTGCTTGTGCGGCATGGCCGATGAGCCGCCCGGAGCGCTCTCGGCGACCTCGGACAGCTCGGTGGACGCCATGACGGTGATGTCGGTGGCGGGCTTGGAAACGGCGCCGGCGACGATACCGAGTGTGGTCGCGAGTTCTGCGATGGTCACGCGGTCGGTGTGCCAGGGAGTGACCTGCCTGGCCAGACCGAGTTCGTCGGCCAGCGCGTCCGCGATCCTGAGCCCGTCGGGATACAACGCAGCGAGTGTTCCTGCGGCTCCGCCGAATTGAACCGGCAACGTGGACAGCACGATTTCGAGACGAATCGCTGCGGCGTCGAGTGCGGTGAACCAACTCGATGCCAGTAGCCCGAAGGTGGTCGGAAGTGCTTGTTGTCCCAGGGTTCTCGCGACCATCGGAGTAGAGCGATGGATGCGGGCGAGGTGGGCGGCGGAATCGGCGGCGCGGGTCAGGTCGGCGAGAACCACTGTGCCCGCGCGTCGCGTCAACAGCATCAGCGCACAGTCCATGATGTCCTGACTGGTGGCGCCCGGGTGCACCACGGAGGCAGGCACACCTTCCTGTCCCACCCTTTCGCGCAGCATCTTCACCAGCGGAATGACGGGATTTCCGCCGGCAGCCGACGCGCGGCCGAGCGCCACGATGTCCAGGCCGCCCGGTTGTGAGAGTTCAGCTGCGGCGGTCGCCACCGCGGTGCAATGTTCCCCGTCGGCCAACCCGACAGTGGCCATCGCACAACTCAGTGCGGCTTCCACTTCGAGCAGCGCGGTGACCCACGCCTGGTCGGACAGGTGCTCCGATACTCGGGTGGCCCCGAACACCGGGTCGAACAGTGCGCCGCGAGTGGGCATGTGTACTCCTCTTACAGCTCGAAGAAGGGCGTCTCGACGCCGTTCGCGTCCTCGTCCTGAACATAGACCGTCCAGGAGTACCCACCGTCGACCTTGGTTGCAACCAACTTCGCGCGTTCGGTTTCGCTCAGTGAGGACAGCACCGGATCTGTTACGTGTGCGTCGGTGTCCTCGGGGAAGTACAAGCGGGTGACCAGGCGGTCGAGCATGCCGCGAGCGAAGACCGACACGTTGACGTGCGGCGCTTCGTCCGCATCCGTTTCAGTGGGCTGCGCTCCGGGCTTGACGGTGTAGACCAGTGCGGTGCCGGTGGAATCTGCTGCGCTGCGGGCGAATCCGCGAAAACCCGCCGGAGTGAGGTCCACTGCACCGCGGGGATCGTCCGGATGGTTGAAGCGCCCGAGCGTATCGGCCTGCCATGTTTCGATCATCGCGTCGGCGACGGGTGTACGGGCGCCGTCGATCACCGTGATGGCCAGCGTGATTCGTCCGGGGGTATCGCTCGGGGCAGCGTCGGGGCCGTCCGTCCAGGGGAGGCCGATGTGCCAGTACGGTCCGACGGTCTGAGAGGGCGTGACCCCGAAGGGGGCGGTGGTGAAGTCGCCGGGGACGACCGGATAAGTGGGTGCGGGCTTCGCGGTGCGATCAGTCATCGTGGTCTTCCTCGTTCTCGAATACGGAGGCATTACGGCCGCGCAGGACGATGTCGAAGCGGAACCCGAGAGCCCAGTTGGGGACTGTGGCGTCGTAGTCGAAGACGCTGACCATGCGGTGACGGGCTTCTTCGGGCACTGAGTTGTAGATCGGGTCCTGGAAGAACATCGGATCTTCGGGGAAGTACATCTGCGTCACGAGGCGCTGCGTGAATGCCGTGCCGAACAGCGAGAAATGGATGTGGGCCGGTCGCCAGGCGTTGTCGTGGTTCATCCACGGGTAGGCGCCCGGCTTGATCGTGGTGAAGCTGTAGTGGCCGTTCGCGTCGGTCACGCAGCGACCGAGCCCGTTGAAGAACGGGTCCAGCGGCGCGGGCCAGTTGTCGCCGGTGTGGCGGTAGCGTCCACCGGCGTTGGCCTGCCACACCTCGAGCAGTGTGTGGGGGACCGGCTTTCCGTCGCCGTCGAGTACACGGCCGTGAACGACGATGCGCTGTCCCTGTGCTTCGCCGCCGTTGGCAATGGTCAGGTCGTTTTCGCCGGCGCCGACGCGATCTTCGCCGAATACCGGCCCGGTGAGCTCCGTGAGGCGCTGGGGGAGCAGCTTGAGCGGTTGCTTCGGGTGGCGAAGGGAAGTGGTCTTGTAGTCCGCGAAATCGGCCGGGGCGTTGACGCCAGTCGGCCGCTGGTACCTCGGCGGTAGATGCAGCATAGGGAACCTCGTCGTTCGGTTACGTGAAGTTGTTCGCAATGTGTACATGTGTTGCGCTCTGCGAACAGAATAGTTCGTAGATGTGACCCAGGCAATGCCGGGGGCGAAAAATGTTCGTGATGCGCACGGGGGTTCACAATACGTACGCACCGCGCTACTGTGATCGACATGATGGACAAAGTCATTCCCACTGCTGCCGAGGCCGTCGCCGACGTGCCGGACGGCGTCACGATCGCTGTCGGAGGTTTCGGGCTCGTCGGAGTGCCGGAAATCCTCATCGATGCGCTCCTAGAGCAGGGCGCGACATCACTCGAAACGGTGAGTAACAACTGCGGCACCGACGGGTTCGGGCTCGGAGTGCTTCTGGAGAAGGGGCGTATCCGTCGTACTGTCAGCTCGTACGTCGGCTCCAACAAGGAGTTCGCGCGTCAGTACCTTTCCGGTGAGCTGGAAGTCGAACTCACGCCGCAGGGCACGCTCGCCGAGCGCATGCGCGCCGGGGGCGCGGGCATCCCCGCGTTCTTCACCCCGGCCGGCGTCGGCACCCAGGTCGCCGACGGCGGCCTGCCACTGCGCTACGACGGCAACGGCGGCATCGCAGTTGCCAGTCCGCCCAAGGAAACTCGTGACTTCGACGGCGTCACCTATGTGATGGAGCGCGGCATCGTCGCCGACTATGCACTGGTCCATGCCTGGAAAGGTGACCGGCACGGCAACCTCGTCTACCGCGCGAGTACCCAGAACTTCAATCCGGCTGCAGCAACGTCGGGGCGCATCACCATTGCGCAGGTCGAGCACCTCGTCGAGCCGGGTGAGCTCGACCCTGCCGAGATCCACACGCCGGGCATTCACGTTCAGCGTGTTGTCCACGTCGGCCCCGTGACGGTCGGCATCGAGAATCGGACGGTACGAGCATGACTTCTGTACTACCCACCAAACTCACCCGCGAAGAGATGGCGGCCCGCGTCGCGCGCGAACTCGAGGACGGGCAGTACGTGAACCTCGGCATCGGTATGCCGACGCTGGTTCCGAACTACCTCCCGACCGACATCACCGTTGTATTGCATTCGGAGAACGGCGTTCTGGGCGTGGGGCCGTACCCGACCGAGGACGAACTCGATCCCGAGCTGATCAATGCGGGCAAGGAGACCATCACCGTTCTCCCCGGTGCGTCGTTCTTCGACTCCTCAGCGTCGTTCGGCATGATCCGCGGCGGCCAGGTCGACGTTGCCGTGCTCGGTGCCATGCAGGTCAGTGCCACCGGAGACCTCGCGAACTGGATGATCCCCGGCCACATGGTCAAAGGCATGGGCGGCGCGATGGATCTGGTCCACGGCGCAAAGCGCGTCATCGTGATGATGGAGCACGTCTCGAAGAAGGGTGAGCACAAGATCGTCGAGGAGTGCTCGCTTCCACTGACCGGTAAGGGCTGCGTCCAGCGAATCATCACCGATATGGCCGTGATCGACGTGACTGACGACGGTCTCCGCCTGGTGGAGACGGCGCCGGGCATCAGCGTCGACGACGTGGTTGCCGCTACCGGATCGAAACTGATTCTTTGACAGTCTGTTTCATCTGATGGCTCAGCCGCCGGGTCGTGACTTCCATCCGACCCGGCGGCTGTTTTACGCCCCGACGTCGTTCAGCTCGCTCTCGACCGGAATCCAGAGCTCGAACCGCGCGACGGTGAAATCGTCGTTGTATTCGGTACGCATGATCTCGGGACCAGGTACGGAGCGAAAAGGGTTGGCCGGGAACCATTCCGTGTAGATATCTCGCCACAAGTACTGCACAGATTCGATTGCCGACCCGTCGGCGGTGAACACGGCCCACGTGTGTGCGTCGACCGTCAGCACATCGAAACCCGTGGGTGAAGGTTTGCCGGTGACCACTCCCAGGTAGTAATCCAGTTCTGTACCTTCGGTTCTGGGATGCGCCAAATTGTCGACGACACTGACGATTCCCGCCGGTTCCTGATCGGACAGCTCGCGCAACCCGCGCAACGCAACCTTGTCGACGGAGCGGGTGAAATCTTCGATCGAAGAATTGGGACCTTCGTGTACCAGTGGAACCCGGGTCTTGAACCCGACTACCGTCAGGGCAGCTTTGTCCACAAGCATGTAGTCCATCGGTGTGGCTCCTTCCAACGTCACGTGAATGACAAGTTTCGGTTGTGATTTGAGAACGGCGGGAGCGCGTTTGACCGTGCCGAGGCTCACGCCGTGAAATGCGGTGAACGCTCGTGTGAAGGCTTCCGCGGACGAGTAGCCGTACTTCACGGCGGTCTCCAACACGCCTGATCTGCTGACGGACAACTCGGCACCGGCCAGGGTGAGTCGACGTCGACGGATGTATTCGGATACGGGAATGCCGGCCAGGGCCGAGAACATCCTCCGAAAGTGATACTCCGAGGTGGTTGCCAGCCTTGCCATCTCGGCTGTGTCGATCTCGCCGCTCAGATTGCTTTCGATGTAGTCGAGCGCGCGGTTCAGTCCGTCGATCATCGTGTCTTCCTGTTCACGGGTTTCACGCTACGCAGATCACTTGGGTCGTACCCGACTATCCGTGCCCGAAAAAGTAGGGCAGGAAATGCATCTGGACAACTCAGTTAATCATCATTATCTTGAATCGAACATCGATGGTTGACCAGGAGGCACAGTGAGCACCCGTTTTCCGCAGGCTGAATTGACCGAGGTGCCCGAGGACATCGCCGCCAGGATTCTCGAGATCCAGGAGAAGTCAGGGTTCGTGCCCAACGTCTTCCTGATGTTCGCTCGGCGGCCAGCCGAGTTCCGGGCATTCTTCGCATACCACGACGCGATCATGCTCAAGGAAGATTCCGCACTCACCAAGGGCGATCGAGAAATGATCGTCACCACGATCTCTGCGGCCAACAAATGTACGTACTGCGTTGTCGCGCACGGCGCGATTCTGCGTATCTACGAGAAGAAGCCGCTGGTTGCCGACCAGGTTGCGGTCAACTATCGCACCGCAGAGATCTCCGATCGTCAGCGCGCGATGCTCGACTTCGCCACCAAGGTGAACTCCGCCTCGCACGAAATCGCCGACGTCGACTTCGACACCCTCCGTGTGCACGGCTTAGGCGACGAGGACGCGTGGGACATCGCCGCGATCACTGCATTCTTCGGGCTGAGCAATCGCATGGCGAGCTTCTCCGGCATGCTGCCCAATCCGGAGTTCTACCTGATGGGGCGCGTTCCGCGGTCCTGATTCCTGCGACTCGAACATAAGCTTTCAATTTTTCGGACCGACCGGTCGTAACGTCTGGAACTCAGCCGACGAAGTAAAGGCTGTCCACGCCGGAATTGCCGTCTTCGTAAAGAAGGCCGAAAGGTTGAGCGCTATGTCGGAGAAGTCCATCGCCCATTCTCGGAGGGTCCGCTCTGCGGCCGCCGGTGCCGTACTAGCTCTCGGATTGGCGGTGGGCGGCACAGGAATTGCATCGGCAGAGCCCGAAACCGTGTGTACCCCGAGTGCCGATCCGCTGGTGACCTGCGCCGAGGAAGAGGCAGCTGCCACCACCGACGCCGACGCGGCGACGAGCACCGAGACCACACCCGAGAAGGTTGAAGCCGGGGTCGCGGGCGCGGGCAGTGCCGAAACCGCAGGTACGGACGCCGCAGCACTGGCGGAAGCCGAAGCGAAAGCTAAAGCAGCAGCCGACGCGGCAGCGAAGGCCGCCGAAGCAGCCGCGACGGCAGGGGTCGACTCGTCCGCAGCGACAGACACTTCGGTGAAGGCGACCGAGGCAATGACTCAGGCGAGCGTCGAGGCAACCAAGGCGGCGGTCGAATCGACCAAGGCCAAGGCGGAGGCAGGGGCCGCGGAACAGTCTGCCAAGGAAGCCGAAGAGGCAGCCAAGGTTGCGGAGTCCGCGGCGGCCGATGCGAAAGAGGTAGCAAAAACAGCTCAGGCAGAAGCAGACGCCGCCGCAGCCAAGGCTGCTGAACTCGAGGAAGCGGCGAAGGCCGCCGGTTCGGGGCCCAAGACAGAAGAGGCAGCACAGGCGCGCGCCGAGGCTAATGCTCTGCAGGCCAAGGCCGATGAGGCGAAGGCTGCCGCGGATGCAAACGCCAAGCTGGTTGCGGACAAGAACAAGGAAGCCGAGGAAGCCTTCAAGAACTGGGATTTCGCGAAGGCAGCCGTCGCTAAGGCTCAGGCTCTGGCCGCCGCATGGAACGCCAAGCAGCTCGCGATCACCGTCAAGGAAACTCAGAAAGTGGCCACCGCCGCGGAAACCACGGCCAAGGCAGCCGAGTCCGCGGCTGCCACCGAGGTAGAAGCTGCCACCGCCGCCCGTAAGGCCGCTGATGAAGCGGCAGCTACCGCAGCTTCCGCACAGAAGGACGCCGACGCTGCGCAGAAGGCCGCGGAGACGGCCCAGGCCGAAGCCGATGCTGCGGGCGAGGCTGCCACCGACAAGCGAGCCATTGCCGACGAAAAGGCTGCCGAAGCCGCCAAGAAGGCCGAAGCTGCCGAAGCGGCGAGCAAGAAGGCGCAGGATCTCTACCTAGCCGCCGAAGACGCGAAGGCCGCAGCCGACGCCGCAGCAGCGAAGGCCAAGGAAGCTCAGGCCGCTGCAGCCGCCGCAAAGGCCGAAGCGGATGCAGCGCAGAAGATCGCCGACGAGCTCAAGGCAAAGGGCGAGAAGGAGATCGACAACGGAACAGGCGTCGGCGGTGAAGTGATCATCGGTGAGCACACCGACGACGACTCCGGAGTCACGAAGGTCGACGAGACCACCGCTGTAGTGAACAAGACCGGCGTCAAGCTGGTCGGCTACTACAACAACAAGGGCGCCTTCGACGTCGTCGACTACTACGTCACCGATGCCGACGGCGATCCGGCACTCGCTGGAAGCCTGCCCCCCGTCGAACTTGCTCTCGGTGACACTGCAAGCAGCAGCACCAGCGGTAGCAGCAACTCCAACCTGCCGGCTGTATTGATCGGCGTCGGAGTCGTGGGCGCTGCCGCCGCAGCAGCTACGACGGTGGTTGTTCGTCGCAAGCGTCATGACGGCCCGGGCAACACGTCTGCGTAGCGCCGGCCTCTCGGCGGTAGCGATCCTCGCCCTCCTCGCATCCGGATGTTCGGGCGAGAACGAAGGATCGCTACCTGACCGCTCGCCGGTGCAGTCGCATATCGCGGCTGCACCGGCTTCGGTGACCGTCGATCCGGCAGAACCCGAGCGGATCGAGTTGAGGTCTGCGTCCGGGGTCACGTACCTGAGCAGTCCGTTGCACTCGGAGAAACTGATGCGCGGCGGCGAGAGTGGGCAGCAACTGAATCCTGTCGACGAACTGCCGGTGTGGTGGGGCGAGAGCGGAATGCCGGGAACGTCGACCACACAAACAGTTGTCGTGGTCGGCCACAACTTCACCACTCGCGAAGCACCGTTCCGGGCACTCCGGGTGGTGGAGCCAGGAGATCACGTCCTGCTGAGCACACCGAACGGGGTGCTCGAGTACGACGTCGAAACCGTCGGGCCGCTGCACAAAGGTTCGCTGCTGGGAACTCACGAGTTGCGTGAATCAGTTCCCGGGCGGTTGATCCTCGCCAATTGTGATGTCGTCGAAGGAGAGTCGACCGACGACAATTACGTCGTCATCGCCCAGCTGGCAGCGCACTGAATCCGTGGCAGTGCAAGAATAGGGACATGGATTCCCTCGGACTTCTCTCGGAACTGGTAGCTCTCGACACGGTCTCGGGGGAGGCCGCTTCTCAACGGCGGGCGATGGATTCGATTGTCTCGTTGGTTCTCTCACGTGCGCCACAGGCGAAGGTGGAGTCAGACCTGACCGGCAATCATCCCTGGGCCTTGATCGCCAACGAGGCTGCACCCTCGGCAGCCAGACTACTGTTCGCCTGCCACGTGGACACGGTGCCAGTGGGCACTGTCTCCGACTGGGAGTTCGACCCGTACGCCGCACAGGTCGACGGCGAATTGTTCCTCGGCAGAGGGACATCGGATATGAAGGCCGGCCTTGTTGCCGCTACTGCCGCGGTTGTCGACGCTTTCGAACGTGGAGTGCCGGTCGCACTACTGCTGACGAGCGACGAGGAAATCGGATCGCTCGGGGCCGTTCGTTCGGCCGACGCCGTGGCGAATCTCGAGGTCGGGGCTGTCATCGTTCCCGAGGCGACCGGCAATCGCATCAACCTGGGGCACCGCGGTGCACTGTGGCTCGAAGTGTCCGTCAAAGGAAAAGCCGCGCACGGGAGTACGCCGCAGCGAGGAACTAACGCTGTCCTCAAACTGCTTGACGTCGTCGATCGAGCTCGGCGTGAGCTTCCGCTGTCGTCCGACGTATTTCTGGGCGCCGAAACCTGGAACCTCGGTTTGGTCGGCGGCGGTTCGGCTCCGAACATCGTGCCGGACAATGCACGTGCGGTGATCGATCACCGCACGGTGGGAGACGGCGCAGACCTGCTTGCATGGTGGCGCGCCCAACCGGAAGTCGACTCGGTGGAGACGTCGATTCACCTGGGAGGTGTGCGTACCGACGCGTCGGATCCGTGGTTGGCTACCTTGCCGATCCCTGTTGCAACCGAACCGGTTTCGTACTTCACCGACGCTTCGGTGCTGGCAGCGGCCGCCCCCGGCGCTCCCGTCGTGATCTGGGGCCCTGGCACTCCCTCGTTGATGCATGCGGCCAACGAAAGCGTCAAGGTCTCGGAACTGGACGATGCGATCGCTGCCTACGGTGCCGTGGCTGCTGCTTGGCCGACGGTGGACTGACGGACAATCAGTTCAGGAGCAAGCGCAATGTGGGCTGTCGACTCGGAAGAGTTGTTCATCGCCTGATCCAGAAGTCGCACAGCTTCTTCCGCGATTCTCTCCTGCGGCTGTCCGACCGTGGTCAACGGCGGATTGCACAGTTCGGAGAAGGGGATGTTGTCGAAACCGGTGACCAGAACGTCGCCGGGGACGTCGATGCCCAATGCGTGGCAGGTCTGCAGCACACCGAGCGCGATCAGGTCGTCGGCGCAGACCAAGGCGTCGGGGCGAGTCTTGCCGGTCAGGATGGTGTTGGACGCCGTGCGTCCCCATTCGATCGAATACTCGCCAAGTTGTGTCCACTCGTCACGAGTTTCGATTCCCATTCGATCCGCATGGCGGAAGAATCCGGCCCGGCGAAGTTCGGTCGACGAATTGGTCAGCTCGGAACTGATGAAGGCAGCCGATCGCGCGCCGCGCTCGGACAGATGCTCCATCACGAGTGATTGAGCGGCGTCGTCGTCGACACCGACCCAGTCCGTTTGGGTATCCATTGCAAACCGGTCCAGTTGAACGACCGGAAGCGTTGCTGCGCTGGCTCGTACTGCTTCGGCACTCAATTCGCCGTGGCACGGGCTGATGATGATTCCGTCTACCTGCCGCGAGACGAGCGACTTGAGCCGCTGCGCTTCCACGTCGGGATCGGAACGAGAATCGCACAGGAACAGTTGTAGGCCGCGCTGAGCCAGGACGTGTTCGACATTGACCACCAACGAAGTGAAGAAGGGATTCGCGATACTGGGAACCACCATGCCGACAGTGTCCGTCCGATTACGACGCAGTGAGCTGGCGATGATGTTTCCCGAGTATCCGAGAGAATCCGCGGCTCGTTTGATCGTCGCTGCAAGCTCGTCCGAGACAGGGCGGGATCCGGACAGTGCC
Source organism: Rhodococcus sp. P4_E4 (assembly GCF_056401575.1). Taxonomy (NCBI): domain Bacteria; kingdom Bacillati; phylum Actinomycetota; class Actinomycetes; order Mycobacteriales; family Nocardiaceae; genus Rhodococcus; species Rhodococcus sp. P4_E4. Next base: position 172,412 of record NZ_JBFUJB010000011.1, read on the forward strand.
CGCGACACGGTGGCAGTCGAGACCCCGGCCAGTTCCGCGACATCGCGAATGGTCGCCTTGCGCATGCGTCCCCCGTTTTCTGCTCGATTCGGGTCCGAGGTTATCGAACCGCACGGTCCAGTGTCCCGCATGTAACGCGATTGAGGCAATCGTTTACAAATTCGAATTGTGAAATCCTTGACACAACCCGGTGTTGATCGCATAACCTGCTAATTCATCAAGGCAATCGATTACATCGTGTGCAGATCTTGTGCATGGACATACAGCGCAAATCTTGCGCATGGAATGGGGTAGCTGAAGTGACCGCATCACCGCTCGGAGTCTTTCCGCCCAAGCCCTCGGCGTTGGCAGAGATGTTCACCGGCACGCCTTCTCTCATCGGGGCCATCCACCTCCCTGCTCTGCCGGGCAGCCCGCACTACACCGGGCAGCCGGTTTCGGAAATTGCTCGCTTCGCTGTGGAGGAAGCGCACGCGTACGTCGACAACGGTTTCGACGGTGTGATCGTCGAAAATCACTGGGACATACCGTTCCTCAAGCCCGGTGAACACGGATACGAAACCGCCGCCAGCATGGGAGTCATCACGGCAGCGGTGGTCGGTGAGTTCGGCAAGGCCGTCGGCGTCAGCATCCTGTCCAACGCCGGCGAGTGCGGAGTGGCCGCGGCGTGGGCGGCAGGCGCGAGTTTTGTGCGCGTCAATCAGTGGGCCAATGCCTACATTGCCAATGAGGGCTTCATCGAGGGTCAGGCGGCCAAGACGACGCGCTTCCGTCATCGCATCGGCGCCGACCCGGTCCGGATCTTCGCTGACGTGCACGTCAAGCATGGTGCGCATGCCATTGTTGCGGACCGCACCGTCGCGGAACAGACCGAAGACGCCGAGTTCTTCGATGCAGATGTCCTGATCGCGACCGGTTCGCGCACCGGTGACGCCGCTTCGGTCGACGAGGTTTCCGTGATCCGAGACAACACCGTTCTTCCCGTGATCATCGGATCCGGCATCACGGCTGCTAACGTCGCAGCGCTGATGAAGGAATGCGACGGCGCCATAGTTGCATCCTCGGTGAAGGACAATGGACGCTGGTGGGGACGGGTCGCAGGCGAGAAGGTCCGCGAACTGTCCCGGGCCGCAGGAAAGTAACCATGATTGTCTTTTGTGGATACGCCAACAACGATGTGACGGTACATGTTCCACATGTACCGGTGCTCGGAGAGCGCGTGCAGGCAACGGCCATCAGTCAGATCGACGGTGGAATGAATGCAAATGCTGCGGTATCCGCAGCCCGAATGGGCGCGCAGGTGATCTTTGCCGGTGCCGTGGGCCCGGACGCGCGATCCACCGAGTTTCTCGAAGCCCTCGAGGCTGACGGCATCGACACCAGTTGGTCGCCGCGAGATGCGTTCCTGTCGACGGCAGTTGTACTCATCGCGCAGGACGGCGATCGCTCCATCATCAGTCAAGACGACCCGAACGATGCCGAACGCATCGGAGTTGTCATCACCCGATTGGCTGCTGCCGGTGGTGGACGGCTGTTCCTCGACGGATACCGTGCGGGCTTCCTGCCAGAGGGATTGCCGGGAAGCGTAAGTCTGGTAATCGATCTGGACGGTTGTGAAAACAAAGCCGCGGCACTGCGCGCATTCGCGCTCGCTGACCACGTCGTCGTAGGGCGTGCCCTGTGGGAAGGCGAGTTCGGGATCGGTTTCGATCAGTGGCAGGCACTGGCCGCCGAGCACAACACACACCTGCTGGTGACCGACGGCTCGCGAGGTTGGACACTGGCCACACCGGGCGGCGAGGTGACGAGCGAACCGGCAGTAGTGGTCGACGTCGTCGATGCCGTCGGGGCCGGTGATTGCTTCGGCGGTACGTACATCGCTTTTGTCGACGCCGGGCGCTCACCGGTGGACGCTGCACGACTCGCGGGAGCCTCGGCTGCCTTGGCTTGCGCCACTGCCGGACCCCGTGGATGCCCCACCCGAGATGAATTGGACAGCTTCACAGCAACATTGACCCCTCACACCCTTTTGGAGACTCGATGATGAAACGTGCATTGCCTCTGGCGCTGGGAGCTGCAGTCGCGCTCACGCTCACCGCTTGTGACTCGGCTTCGTCGAGTGACTCGAAGGACGCATCGGGTGGCTCGTCCATCCCGCAGCCGACCCGAGTCGCCGAAAGCTGCGACGGGACGAACGGCAAGCTCAAGGTCGGTCTGGTGACCATCAACCTTCAGGCGCTGTACTTCAACCAGATCAACAATGCCGCCAAGAACGTCGCGGACAAGGCAGGTGTCGACCTGCAGATCATCAGTGGCAACGACGATTCCGTGGCGCAGGCCAACGCCTTCGACAATCTGATCGCCGCCGGAGTCGACGCGATCATCGTCGATGCAATCGACACGGACGGAATCAAGCCGTCGGTGGTCAAGGCCAAGAACGCGGGCATCCCCGTCGTCGCGGTCGACGCGACCATCGACGATCCGGCGCTGTCGACTCAGGTCGGTACGGCCAATGCCGAGGGCGGTGCCAAGATCGGAAACACCTTGGCCGACGTCGCGAACAACACCGGAACGGTCGGTATCGTCGGCGCGCTCAACAGTACTGTCCAGTTGGAGCGGCAGAAGGGCTTCACGGAGACCGTGACCGGCCGCGGAATGACCGTCGGCACCGTCGTGGACGGACGTAACATTCAGGAGAACGCACAGACCGCAGCGGAGAACCTGCTGACCGGCGGTGGCGACATGAAGTACGTCTACGCAACCGGTGAGCCGGCTTTGATCGGACTCGTTGCGGCGGTCAACAGTCAGAAGGCGCAGGATCGCATCGAAGCAGTCGGTTGGGATCTTTCGGATCAGGCGGTAGGCGGACTCAAAGCCGGTTGGCTTAAAGGCGTGGTCCAGCAGAACACCTTCGAATTCGGCCACGAGGCAATGAATTCGGCAATCGACCTGGCTTGTGGTCGCGGCGCTCCGGCGAACATCCCCGTCCCCACCCAGATCGTGACCCCGGAGAACGTAGCCGACTACATGTACTACTTGGAGAAGTAATCATGGCACCTCCACTGATCGAACTCTCGGGCATCACCAAGTCGTACGGACCGGTGAAGTCCCTTCAAGGAGTTGACCTTCGGCTGGCGAAGGGTGAAGTACTCGGAGTTGTCGGCGACAACGGCGCCGGCAAGTCCACCCTGATGAAGATCCTCGCGGGCGCCGTCCAGCACGACGGCGGCGAAATGCGCGTCAACGGTGAACCAGTGCGCTTCTCGACGCCGCTCGACGCGCAGCAGAAGAAGATCGGCATCGTCTACCAGGACCTGGCGTTGTGCGACACGCTCGATGTCGCGAGCAACCTGTTCCTCGGCAGAGAACCGCGAAAAGGTCCATTTCTCGACCGGCATGCCATGCACGAGAAGGCGGCTCACATTCTCGCCGACCTGCATGTCAAGGTGAAGTCGACCTACCAGGAGATCGGGCAACTGTCCGGCGGGCAGCGGCAAACCGTCGCGATCGCCCGCGCAGTCTCCTTCCGGCCAGACGTACTGATCCTCGACGAGCCCACCGCAGCGCTTGCCGTCGCCGAGGTCGAGTCGGTGCTCAAGCTGATCACGGACGTCGCAGCGGCCGGAGTGGGCGTCATTCTCGTGACACACCGCCTGCAGGACCTGTTCCGCGTATGTGACCGAATCACGGTCATGTACGAGGGGCAGAGCGTCGACGACGTTCCGATCGGCGACCTGAACATCGAGTCCCTCGTCGGACTCATCACTCGAACTCCGGTGCCGCAACGGACATCGGCAGCAACACAGGGAGCCACGGCATGACCACTCTCGAGAAGACCCAGGCGCCGATCGAGCGCAAGCTCGCCGCGAAACCCTCCTTGTGGGACAGCGTCAACAAGCCCACCCTCGCGATGCTGGCGGTGACAGTTGCTGTCGCAGCCGTCTTCTCGGCGACCACGTCGTCGTTCCTGACATTCACGAACCTGTCGAACCTGGCAACCCAGATCGCTCCGGTTCTGATCATCGCGGTGGCGATGACTTTCGTGATCACGGCAGGTCAGATCGACCTGTCCGTCGGTGCGATCGTCGCGTTCGTCGCGGCGATGAGTGCCGAGCTTATCCAGGCCGGCGTCGATTCGTCCCTGGTCTTCGTCGCCGCCCCGGTGATGGGTGCGGCCTGGGGCCTGGTCAACGGATGGCTCGCTGCCTATCAGGGTATTCCGCCGTTCATCGTGACTCTGGCGACGATGTCCGTCATTCGCGGTATCGCGCTGTATCGGACCGAAGGATTCTCCGTTCCGGTTCCGGCCGACACTTACTTCGCGAAGCTCGGAACTGCTGAGTTCCTCGGGTTCTCCGCCAGCGCCTGGATTGCTCTCGTCGTCGTGATCATCGGAGCAATTGCGCTCAACCGCATGCGCTTCGGGCGCTACGTCACCGGTATCGGATCCAACGTCGAATCCGTGCGACGGTCCGGCGTCAACACGCGTCGTGTGCTCATGATGACGCTGGTCTTCACCGGCTTGGCTGCCGGTATCGCGGGACTGCTGATCGCGGCTCGACTGGGCTCGGGTTCGGCCAACTCCGCAACGGGATTCGAGCTCACGGTGATCACCGCGGTGGTTCTCGGTGGCACCAACCTCTTCGGCGGTCGCGGCACCGTGATCGGTACCGTCATCGGCGCCGTCCTGACCGGAATCATCGCCAACGGATTGACCCTGCTCGGCGTGAGCCCATTCCTGACGCCGATCATCACCGGTGTCGTTCTGCTACTGGCCATCTGGATCAACATGCGGGGACACACCCTGAGCGCGCTGTGGCGACACCTGCAGTCCGCACCCTCGGGGCCTGCACGCTCATGAGCAAGGTTCGTACTGTCACGGGAACTGTGGACAGCTCGGAACTCGGACTGGTTCTCCCACACGAACATCTGCACAACGACGTCACCGGTGCGTACACCGAGGCCCCGGATCCGGTTGTGGCACAGCGGTTGGCCGGTCCGGTACGCGCCGAGGATGCCTGGCTTCTTCACGACAATCCGTACTACAGTCTCGACAATTGTCGAGTCGACGACGCAGCGGCCGTGGTGGAAGACCTTGTGGACTTCGCCCGCCTCGGTGGTCGGACGATCGTTGATCTGACACCGCCGGGACTGGGCCGGGCACCGGAGAAGTTGGCGGAGTTCTCGCGAAAGTCAGACGTGCGAGTGATCATGGGTTCAGGGTGGTACCTGGAGACGACCCATCCGGTCGAGGTCCACGAACTCGGTGTCGACGATCTGGCAGGTTCGCTCGTCGAGGAGTTCGATCCGGCAAAGGAATTGGCACCTGGCGTGATCGGGGAGATCGGAGTCTCCCCGCTCTTCACTCAGAACGAGGCGAAAGCGTTGAGGGCGGCATGCATCGCCCAGCGCGAGGTGGACGTGCCCCTGTTCGTCCACCTTCCGGGATGGCAGCGCGTCGGACATCACGTCGTCGACATCGTGGTCGACGAGATGGGCGTCGATCCGCAAGCAGTGGTCCTGTGCCACATGGACCCGTCCGGACACGACGCCGACTACCAACGATCGCTCGCCGACCGCGGTGTCTTTCTCGAGTTCGACATGATCGGGATGCCTTTCGATTTTCCCGGCGAGGGTCTTTCGCCGCATCCGGCGGAAACAGCCACTGCGGTAGCCGGATTGGTCACCTCCGGTCACGCATCACAGCTCCTGCTCAGTCACGACCTCTTCCTCAAATCAATGCTCAGAAAGCACGGCGGAAACGGATTCTCCTACGTACCACTCGCCTTCGCCGCCCGGTTGGTGCGCGCAGGCGTAGATCCCCAGCAAGTGTCCGCACTGATGCGAGACAACCCGAGGTCGCTCTTCGAGCAGGCCGCGAAAGGAAACAGAAGCAGTCATGGGTAAACGAGTACTGATCGCCGGCGAGAGCTGGATGACGACGTCGACGCACGTCAAGGGCGTCGACGAGTTCAGTGTCCATTCCTACGTCGAGGGAGTCGGTCCGCTTCGGGATGCGCTCACCTCACGTGGCCACGACGTGACACACATGCCCGCACACCTGGTGCCGACGCAGTTCCCCGGTACCGCAGAAGCGTTGTCCCAGTTCGACGTCGTCGTTCTCTCCGACATCGGAGCGAACTCGCTGCAGTTGGCTCCCGGTGTCTTCGACCAGTTCCGCGCCGGGGAGGATCGCCTTGTCGCGCTTCGTGACTGGGTGAACGCCGGCGGCTCACTGATGATGATCGGTGGCTACCTCTCGTTCTCCGGGTTCCAGGCGCGAGCAGCTTTCCGCCAGACCGCGATCGCCGAGGTACTGCCCGTGACGATGCTGGCCGAAGACGATCGCGTCGAGACACCGGCCGGGATCGTTCCCACCGTCGTCGATGCTGCTCACCCGGCTCTCGGTGGTGCCGGCGATTCCTGGCCGGCGCTCCTGGGATACAACCGCGTCGTCGCGAAGGACGGTGCCGTGGTTCCCGCCACCATCAACGGCGATCCGCTTGTCGCTGCCGGTGAATACGGCGCCGGACGGTCGATCGTCTTCACCTCGGACTGCTCGCCGCACTGGGCTCCGCCGGAGTTCTGTGAGCAGTGGCCTGGATACACCGACCTGTTCGACGGCTTGATCAGTTGGGTCGCCGGCGAATGAGTCGCTCCTCAGACCTGCTCGCGCGGCAGCAGAGTAATCTCGCTGCCGCGCGGGCGGTTCCATTCATCGAGGACACCATCGGCGGGACGTTGAGTGATGAGGGATTCCGCCGGTACCTCGTGATCGAAGAGGCATTCGTACTGACGGCCGTCAAGGTGTTGGGGTTGGTGGTCGCCGAATCCCCGACGCTCGACGACGCGCTCGACCACGTGACGTCGATGTCGAACCTGGTGGGCGAACAGCGCGAGTATTTCGCGCAGTTGCGTTCCCGCTTCCCGTACGCGGGGGACGCAGCGGCTCTGGTCGAGGAGTCGTCTGTGCTGTCGACGCATGCCTTGACCCTCGCTGGCGAAGAGGGCAGGGCGGCGGCCCTGGTGGGCATGTACGCCGCGGAAACCCTGTATCTGTCGTGGTGCCGGGAGGCGGCGGCAGTGAACGTACAGCGCGAACCAGCGTTGCAGGACTGGGTAGACATGCATGTCGCTCCGCCGTTCGTATCTCAGGTGGCGGTGCTGGCGTGCGAGGTGGACGCCATGCCCGAGTCCGTCACCGACGAGGACCTGGATCGGTGGTTCTCCGGCATGCTGGCCGCGGAGATCGATTTTCACAACGTGGCGGTGTGAGCTACTGCTGTGCGCCTTTATTAACCCCGCGTCGGTGTGAAACCAACAGTACACGACTTCTGGGGGTGCAATTACCACCCCCTGTCACCGGCTGGAGTGAGCGCTTTCCGAGTAGTAACCGCGGATGTGTCCGACTATGCGCTGACGTGCGAGTTCGCCGTCACCCGCGTTGACCGCATCGACCAATCCTCGGTGTTCGTGACGCAGTCGCATGCAGGTGCTCGGCCAGCTGTCGATCTGCACGCCCGCGAGAACGTAGGCCTCGATGGACTCTCGTAGGCCGGTCATCATGGCTGCGATCACCTGATTGCCCGCCGCGTCGGCGAGCGCTACGTGGAATTGCGCGTCGAGTAGTAGGAATTCCTCGGCCGACAGATCTACGTCATCCATCGAGTCGAGCAGTTCGACGGCCGTGCTGAGGTCGGGCGTCGGGGTCCGCGATGCCAGGGACTGCATCACCTCGGATTCGAGAACGAGTCGTGTCTTCACCACATCCGAGACCGGAAATCCTTGTGCTGCAACCTGCATCCGCATCAGCATGGTCATGCCGCCGGTCGGTTTGGCCACGATCATCGCGCCGGACGTCGGGCCGGAGCCAGTCTGCGCCTTGAGGAGGCCGAGTGCTTCCATGACCCGCAACGCTTCTCGGACCGATGACCGTCCGACGCCCAACTCTGCTGCCAGAATTCTCTCTCCCGGCAGGCGCTGGCCAGGAGACACCTCGCCTGAAACGAGCCGACGTTCGAGGTGGCTCAGTACTTGTTCCCACGCTCGCGGGCTCGGCTCGGTCGGCATGAGGCAAGAGCATAACCGGGTGGACGCCGTTTACGGGGTGGCCTGTCCGGGGATGTATTACTGTGGTCAGACCACACCGACAGATTGCGGGGAACCACATGCGAGTAGCGCTGTTCGCCACCTGCATCGGGGACACGATGTTTCCCGACGCCGTCAAGGCCACCGCCCTCCTGCTCACCCGTCTCGGGCACGACGTCGTGTTTCCGTCCGGGCAGACCTGCTGTGGGCAGATGCACGTCAACACCGGCTACCAGCCGGGCGCGCTGCCACTGGTCGCGAACTACGCCGATACTTTCGGTGATGCGTCGATCGACGCCGTTGTCGCACCATCGGGATCGTGCGTCGGTTCGATCCGTCATCAACACGAGATCGTTGCCGAGCGCTACGGCACCGCGTCGCTGTGTGGGCAGGTGCAGACAGTGAAGGCAAAGACGTACGAGCTTTCGGAATTCCTCGTGGACGTTCTCGGTGTCACCGATGTGGGTGCGCACTTCCCGCACCGGGTCACCTATCACCCGACCTGTCACTCACTGCGCATGTTGAGAGTGGGAGACAAACCACTTCAGTTGCTGCGCAACGTCCGCGACATCGATCTGGTCGAACTCCCGGAAGCAGATTCCTGCTGCGGCTTCGGCGGCACGTTTGCCATCAAGAACGCCGAGACGTCGACGGCCATGTTGGCTGACAAGATTCGCCATGTGGCCGACACCGGCGCAGAGTTCTGCAGCGCCGGAGATTCGTCCTGTCTCATGCACATCGGCGGTGGGATGTCACGACTGCAGATGGGCGCCAAGACCATTCACCTCGCGGAGATTCTGGCATCGGTGGAAAGCCGGGTGCACGCATGAGCGCTGTGACGCTGGGTCTGCCCAGCTTTCCGCCGAGGTCACCCGAAGGTGCAGGGTTCCTGCGAGGTACTGAGAAGTTCCCTGTCGCAGCACATCACGAGCTGGCCAACGCGCAACTGCGACGCAATATCGGCAAGGCAACGCATACCATCCGTGCCAAGCGCATCAACGTAACTGGAGAGCTCCCCGATTGGGAGGAGCTGCGGGATGCGGGTTCGGCGATCAAGGCCGACGTCATGGCGCGGTTGCCGGAACTGCTCGAACAGTTCGAAGCTGCAGTAGTCGCTCGCGGTGGGCAGGTGCATTGGGCAGCGGATGCCAACGAGGCCAACGCCATTGTGACCGAGCTTGTCAAAGCCACCGGCTCCGACGAGGTCATCAAGGTCAAGTCGATGGCAACGCAGGAGATCGGTCTCAACGAGCATCTCGAAACCCAGGGAATCATCGCCTACGAGACCGATCTCGCGGAATTGATCGTCCAGCTCGGCCACGACAAACCGTCGCACATTCTGGTTCCTGCGATCCATCGCAACAGGTCCGAGATTCGGGAGATATTCCTGCGTGAGATGCCAGATGTCGATCCGAACCTCGGGGAGAACCCGGCCGAACTTGCCGCAGCTGCACGAAAGTTTCTGCGCCACAAGTTCATGACGACGCCCGTCGCAGTCTCCGGCGCCAATTTCGGCATCGCGGACACGGGCACTCTGACCGTCGTGGAGTCGGAGGGCAACGGGCGAATGTGCCTGACGCTGCCGAAAACGCTGATCACCGTCATGGGCATCGAGAAGATTCTGCCGACCTATCAGGATCTGGAGGTCTTCCTTCAACTGTTGCCGCGGTCGTCGACGGGGGAGCGGATGAACCCGTACACCTCCCTGTGGACCGGCGTGACGCCTGACGACGGTCCACAGGAATTTCACCTGGTCCTCCTCGACAACGGCCGGACCGCCGCGCTTGCCGACAAGATCGGGCGGGAAGCCCTGAGCTGCATACGGTGCTCGGCGTGCCTGAACGTGTGCCCGGTCTACGAGCGCACCGGTGGCCACGCCTACGGATCCACCTATCCGGGACCGATCGGCGCGGTACTGACTCCGCAGCTCGCGGGCATGCATGGCAAAGACGATCCGAATTCGACTCTTCCTTTTGCCTCGAGTCTGTGCGGTGCGTGCTTCGACGCCTGCCCGGTCAAGATCGACATCCCGTCGCTGCTGGTCGAATTGCGGCACCAGAAGGTCGAGCAATCCGGTGTCACGGCAGAGTCTTTGGCGATGAAAGCCGCATCTCTGGCGATGTCGACCGAGGGCAGGTGGACGCTGGCTCAGAAAGCTGCCGGGCTCGGACGCGTCGTGGCCGGCAGGAAAGGGAAGATCTCCACGTTGCCCCCTCCACTGAACGGTTGGACAGCTGCCAGAGACATTCCCGCTCCACCCAAGCAGACCTTCCGATCCTGGTGGGACTCCGACGAAGGCCGCGAGGCATTGGACGAGGCTCGTCGTGACGGGAAGGCAGACAGATGAATTCACGTGACGTGGTGCTCGGACGCATTCGTGATGCCGTCACCTTGGCGCCCGCCGGTGAAGGCGAGATACCGCGAAACTACCGGACTGGCAGAACCATGCCAGACGGGGAGCTCATCGATTTGTTCGTCGACCGTCTGGTGGACTACAAGGCGCACGTTCACCATTGCGCTGCAACAGAAATCGCCGAGGCCGTCGCCGGAATACTGAGACAGCACGGACTGAACACTCTGGGGATCCCCGCCGGCCTCGACCGATCATGGGTAGCCGGATTCGACGGAACGCTGGTGGTGGACAGCCCGGACGTACCGGCTCCCGAACTCGAGAACCTCGACGCCGTTGTCACCGGCTCGAAGGTAGCGTGCGCCGAGACCGGCACCATCTTCCTCGACGCCGGTCCGGAGCAGGGACGTCGTGCGTTGACTCTGGTACCGGACACACACATCTGCGTCGTGTATCGCAGCAGTGTGGAAGTGGGAGTGCCGGAGGCGATTGCGCGGCTGACGCCGCAGCGTCCCACCACCATGATCAGCGGCCCGTCGGCAACCTCCGACATCGAACTCGAACGCGTCGAAGGTGTACACGGTCCGCGAAATCTGCACGTCGTGATCGTGGATGGCTGATTCCCGCCGAGCGGGAACTCAGGGGCAGCGGGCCACATCAGCGTCTAACGTCCCGGCCATGACACAACTCTTGGCAGGCAAGGTCGTCTTCATCACCGGTGCAGCGCGGGGTCAGGGACGCAATCACGCGATCCGACTCGCGCAGGAAGGTGCCGACGTCATCGCTGTCGACGTGTGCGCGTCGGTGTCTGAAGACGTGGGTTACGCGGCCGCGACTGAAGCCGACCTCGAAGAAACGGCCCGTCTCGTGCGAGCAGAGGGGAGCGAGATCGTCACCGCGGTAGCGGATGTGCGTGACCTCGAGGCGCTGCGGGCGGCGGTGGCGTCGGGCGTCGACAAGTTCGGTCGCCTCGACGTCGTGATCGCCAATGCGGGCATCGCTACGTGGAATCGTTTCTGGGAGATGCCGGAAGAACAGTGGTCGACGCTGGTGGACATCAATCTCAATGGTGTGTGGCGCACGATGGCGGCTGCGGTTCCCTCGATGATCGAGGCGGGCAACGGTGGTTCCATCGTGATCGTCAGCAGTGCTGCCGGCGTCGCCGAAGCGCCTGGTTGTGCGCACTACTCGGCGGCCAAGCACGGTCTCGTGGGTTTGGCTCGCACTGCGGCAACGGAATTGGGTAGCTTCGACATTCGAGTCAACAGCATCCACCCTGGCGCGGTGGAGACTGAGATGGGTAACGATCCCAACGTGGGTAAGGTGCTCACTACTCATCCGGAGTACATGAACTCGTACAAGTGGCCGCTCACGTCCGTCCCACGCACCACCGTCGAGGACATCTCCAACGCCGTGGTCTACCTTGCGACGGACCTCTCCCGCGCGGTCACCGGGACGAAGATCGTCATCGACATGGGTCAGACGATGGCGTAGTCGCGCTCAGAGCAGATTGAACTGCGCCACCTCGATGGTGTTCTCGACCGCCTCCGAGAGCGTGCGAATACGTTCGTCGGCGCCTGGCGCGGTCAAAATCGCCAGGCGATCGGCGTCACCCATCGGAATGCTCCTGGCGAGGGCATACAGCCGAGAACCCAGCGGATCCAAGGGATCCGGTGGGACGGGCATTCGCGGAGTCTGTTCGCCGGCCCGAAGTGCGAGCTTTCCCAGCATTCCGTACATGAACTCGATGCGCTCGAGGAGAGAGTCGTATTCGTAAGCGGTGACAGGTGTTCCGTTGTTCTCGTCAGGCCACAATTCGACCTCGGCGAGTGGGTAAGGATCGTCCGGTAGCCAGCGATTGACGCGGATGCGGTCTTCGGTCCGGCAATACAACTGATACCGTCCGGCGCCCATTGCGACATGAGACTCGATCCGAGCCAGAGTGCCGATGTCGTGGCGTGATTCGCCGCCACCGACCTCGTGGCCACGAGCGATGAGCACTACTCCGAACAGTGGGCCGTCGGCAGCTTCGAGAACGTTCTCTACCAGTGCGCGGTACCGAGGCTCGAAGATGTTCAGTGGCAACACCTCACCCGGAAGCAATGCAGAGCCGAGCGGAAACATGGGGAAGATGGGCATCAGGGGATTCTCAACCTCGGAATCGGAGGGGCGGGGAAATCGCCGGGGCGATCGATTTCAGCGAGCAGGTGCTCGGACCACATCAGCAGGCCGGGGATGTCGAGGCCGTGCGGACTTTCCACTTCGTAGTGCCTGATGCGGTCGTGACCCTGGCCGAGGAGTGAGACGGCACCGGTGTTGTTGCCCCGAAGTAGATGGGTGAGCCCGACGGCCAATTGAGCCAGTCCCTGCCACAGGTCACGCTCCTCGGCGGGAGCGTCCTTCCACGTTCCTTCGAAAATTTCGTGCGCGTGAAAAGGCATCCCGTGGTCGAGAAGACGCTGAGCCTCGGTGATCGACTCGTCCGGCGGGAGGCGCACATCGTCGGGAATGCGCGGGACGCCGCCCGCTGCGTCACGTGGCAGTGGACGGCCGAGTCCGTCGCGGGGCCGCGAATTGAGGGGCTTTCCAGCGGCGTCCCGGTCGCGTTCGGTCATACACTCAGCCTAACGGCAGCATCTCGGACGAACCCGCCGAAAGTTTTTTCGAGTCGCCTGTCGATTCCGGGGAGAACCGTTCGTCGTCATGTTGTAAGGCAAGAAAGCCGGAAGAGAAACAACAGACCAAGGAGTCAGTCATGAAGTACATGTTGCTCATCTACACCGCACCCGGCGGAGACACCGAACCCCAGTGCACGTTCGAGGACTGGCAGCAATATGACAAGGAAATGAAGGATGCCGGTATCTGGGTGTCCGGCGATGCCCTCGCCGACCTGACGACTACGACGACGGTTCGGGTCTCGCAGTCCGGGGAAAAGACCGTCACCGACGGACCCTTCGCTGAAACCCGTGAGATCCTCGGCGGCTACGACGTCATCGACGTTCCTGATCTGGATGCGGCGCTGGCCTGGGCCGCGCGGTGCCCCGGCGCGCGCGACGGTGGAAGCGTTGAGGTGCGTCCGCTGGCCGGGTTCGGGGACTGATTCGCCGTGGACGAGCAGGCCGAGAACTCCATCGAGTCAGTGTTCCGGGAGGAACGTGGACGACTCTTGGCCTCGCTCGTCCGCCGTTTCGGTGACCTGGATCTGGCCGAGGAAGTTACCTCCGAAGCCGTCGAGGCCGCGTTGGTGCACTGGCCGGTGGACGGAGTGCCGGCCAAACCCGGCGCCTGGCTGCTGACCACGGCGCGTCGCAAAGCCGTCGACAGGCTTCGTCGTGATCAGGCCTATGCGGCGCGATTGGCGGTGATGCAGGTGGACGCCGATCGTGCCGACCCGGCGCCGCCCACGGTCGACGGAGAACTTCCCGACGAGCGGTTGCAGCTGTTCTTCACCTGCTCGCACCCGGCGCTGGCCGAGGACGACCGAATCGCACTCACCTTGCGTTGCCTCGGCGGGTTGACGACGCCCGAGGTTGCTCGGGCCTTCCTCGTGCCTTCGGCGACCATGGCGCAGCGGATCGTGCGTGCGAAGAAGAAGATACGTCAGGCTCGGATTCCCTTCCGAACTCCCAGCGCCGAAGAACTCCCGGACCGTCTGCCCGGTGTTCTGCAGGTGATCTATTCGGTGTTCACCGAAGGGTACGCCGCCAGTTCGGGTCCGGATCTGCAACGCGTCGACTTGGCGGTAGAGGCAATCAGGCTGGCGAGGATCCTGCGCGCATTGCTTCCCGATGAGCGCGAGATCGCCGGGTTGCTTGCGTTGATGCTTCTCGTCCACGCGCGTCGGGATGCCCGTACTGACGCCGGTGGCGGGATCGTCCTCCTCGAGGACCAGGATCGCGGGTGTTGGGACCAGCCGATGATCGATGAAGGCAGCGACCTCGTCGTGGTCGCGTTGACCGGGGGAGCGCCGGGGCCGTACGGGGTGCAGGCTGCCATCGCCGCATTGCATGACGAGGCGGCGGATGTGGAGAGCACCGACTGGCCGCAGATCTGCGCGCTCTACGGAGTGCTCCTCACGTTGACGCCTTCGCCTGTCGTCGCAGTCAACAGGGCAGTGGCGCTGGCGATGCGCGACGGCGAGGAGGTTGGGCTGGCAGCGTTGGAAGAACTGGCAGCGGAGCCCAAACTTGCCGACTACCACCCGTATCACCTCGCGCGCGCCGAACTGCTCGCGCGGTTGGGGCGCACCGACGCGGCAATGTCTGCATACCGACGTGCGCTGAATTTGGTTGGTACGGAACCGGAGCGGGCCTACTTGGAGCGTCGGCTCGGTGAGATATCTGACTGATCGGTGGTTATTGCGGGACGTCGAGATCGAAGTACAGGGTCTCGGACCAGTAACCGAGGCCGAGCTCGCGTAGCGGTTCCTCGACGCTCTCCTGAGTCGGCGTGAACAGCCGCTCCCAGAAGCGCGGCTTGGCGGGTGCGAGTGTGGCCAAAGCTGCCTCCATCTCGGCGTCGATGTCCGCCAGACCGGTCATCAGGGCCGCGCCCTGTTCGGCGAACGGTTCGTCGTCCATGTCGAAGATCTCGCCGCACTCGAGGACGAAGTAGTGGTCGGGCTCGGTGTGGCTGCGCAGGAAACGCAGCGCATCGCCGGCCATCGTGCCGAGTTCGGGGTGATCGATTCTGCCGAGGAAGTCTTCGAGCCGGGCGATACCAGGACCGCAGGGCGCGGTGACCGCGATCAGGTCTGGGGTGTCGTCCCAGATGACCGACTGGTGGGCGAAGGGATTCACGGACACAAGGATCCTCGGGACCAGCGGTATCGCGTACGACCACTCGGAGATACCGGTGAGACCTCGGGCGCGAGCGGCAGCCGGATTCTCATGCGGAGCAACAGGGGTCGAGTAGAGATAGGTGCGGTTGGCCACTGGCCGAGTCCTTTCTGCGGTCGGTGTCACCTGATTCAGGCGGCGCCCACCATCCTCAATGCCAGGTCTCCGTACAGTTTTCCAATGTCTTCCGGATTCGTGTAATTGCCGGCTGGGAACCAGCGGCACACGTCGACGCACAGGGACATCAAGGCGAGGGTGACGCCTTCGGCATCGGGGATTGTGAAGTCGCCCGACTGGACGCCGGCGTCGACAACCTCCCGGACCACCCGCGTCGTGCTGCGGCGAAGCGCGACGACGGTTCGGTAGTGCTCTGGTGTGAGTGCAGTGAGTTCGTATTGGACGACGCGAGCGAGTGAGTGGTGCCCGGCCTGCCAACTGGCGAAGGTGCTGACCAGTTCCTGGAGGCGAACGGACGGCTCTTCACCCGGTCTGTCGGCGCCCTCGACCACCTTCAACGCTTCGGTGTGACCTTCGAAGCTGATCGCGAAAAGCAGCTCTTCTTTCGAGCGGTAGTGCGGGTACATGGCGGCGGGACTCATGTCGAGTCGTGCGGCGATGTCACGGGTGGTGGTGCCGCCGTAGCCCGCGGAGGCAAAAGCGTCCACGGCTGCCGCGCGGATACGGGCCGCAGCTTTGGAGGGGCTGATCACCACGTCAGGTGAATCGCTCACGGTTTCCTCCAGGTGTGACGGATTTCGATGTTGACAATATCCCGCTCTCGATTCACTATAAGCAGATGCTTAGATTCTAAGCGGATGCTTAGGAACATCGTTACGTGTGGCATTGCCACGCCGAAAGGAAGCAACTCGTCATGCGTCGCACTCTGTACGGACCCGATCACGAGGCATTTCGCGAATCTGCCCGCGAATTCGTCAACCGGAACATCCTTCCGGTCGCAGAGAAGCTGATCGACCAGCGCTTCATCGATCGTGAAATCTGGCTCGAAGCGGGACGCAACGGCTTCCTCGGACTCGAGGTTCCAGAGGCGTACGGCGGAAGCGAAGCCGGCGACTACCGCTTCAACGCTGTTCTGGCCGAAGAACTCTCGCGTGCCAGTGCAGCTGTTGCCTCGAGCTTCGGCATCCATGCCGACGTCGTTGCTCCGTACCTCGTTCAGCTCACCACCGAAGAGCAGAAGCAGCGTTGGCTGCCCAAGTTCTGCACCGGTGAGATGCTGACGGCCATCGGCATGACCGAGCCTTCCGGCGGATCCGACCTCGCCTCGCTCAAGACCACTGCGGTCAAGGACGGCGACGACTGGATCATCAACGGCTCCAAGACCTTCATCACCAACGGCTACAACGCTGATCTCGTGATCGTGGCGGCGCGGACCAGTCCCGAGAAGAAGTCCAAGGGCATCACGCTCTTTGCCGTCGAAACCGGCATGGAAGGTTTCGAGCGCGGACGCAAGCTCGACAAGGTCGGCCAGCACGAGTCCGATACCGCCGAACTGTTCTTCGAGAACGTTCGCGTGCCGTCCACCAACATCATCGGTGAGATCGACCGCGGGTTTATCCACATGATGGAAATGCTGCCGCAGGAGCGCGTCGGCGCTGCGGTGTCCAACATCGCGCACGCTGCTCCGATCCTCGAAGAGACGCTGCAATATGCCAAGGACCGCAAGGCTTTCGGTCAGCCGATCGGCTCGCTGCAGTGGAACAAATTCCTTCTCGCGGATCTCGTGACCCGCATTGAGGTCACCCAGGCTTACGTCGACAACTGCGTCGCAGCACACGCTGCCGGCGAGCTGACCGCCATCGACGCCGCCAAGGCGAAGTGGTGGACCGCGCAGGTTCAGAACGAGGTCCTCGATCACTGTGTTCAGTTGCACGGCGGCTACGGCTTCATGACCGAGTACCGCGCCGCTCGCGCGTGGATGGACGCCCGCGTCACCAAGATCTGGGCCGGATCCAACGAGATCATGAAGGAACTCATCGGCCGCGATCTCGGCCTGTAATTTCGCAACTGCAGTCCATATGTCACTGCAGTCCATACGTCACTTCCCGAACCCGACGACACAGGAGCATCACCGCGCATGTCTGTTCTCGACAAGTTCTCTCTGACCGATCGAGTGGTCATCGTGACCGGTGCGTCGTCGGGCCTCGGGGTGGCGTTTGCGAAAGCCGCAGCAGAGGCGGGTGCGGACGTCGTCCTCGCTGCTCGCCGCGTCGACAAGCTCGAAGACACGGCCAAGCTCGTGCGTGACGCAGGCCGCGAAGCGTTGTGCGTGGCCACCGACATCGTCGATCCGGCTCAGGCTCAGAACATGGTCGATGCCGCGATGGAGAAGTTCGGCCGCGTGGACGTGCTGGTCAACAACGCCGGCGTCGGAACCGCTGTTCCGGCGACCCGTGAGACCCCGGACCAGTTCCGCGCCGTCATCGACATCAACCTCAATGGGTCCTACTGGGCAGCGCAGGCCTGCGGCCGCGTCATGCTCCCGGGCAGCTCCATCGTCAACATCTCGAGCATTCTCGGATTGACGACCGCCGGACTCCCACAGGCCGCCTATGCGGCGAGCAAGGCAGGCGTCGTCGGATTGACCCGTGACCTCGCACAGCAGTGGGGAACGCGCAAGGGCATTCGCGTCAACGCGATCGCGCCAGGCTTCTTCAAGTCGGAAATGACCGACCAATACAACGACGGCTACTTGGACGCGATGGCTCCGCGCCTGATCCTCGGCCGCATGGGCGATCCTGAAGAGCTCGCGGCCACCATGGTGTGGCTCGCGTCCGAGGCAGGCGGATACGTCACCGGTCAGACCATCGCCGTCGACGGAGGAATCACCATCACCTGACGCCGATGCCGAGATGTCGCCGGCTTTGCCGTATAAGTAGCTGGTGACCTCTCGCGCCGAACCTCAGGAGAACTGGGAAGACCGTCCGCCACCATCCATGGCTGCGACGGAGCTTCTGCGTGACCTGCCGGTGACTGCCCGCGGCGTCCGGACCAGGGCTTCTCTGGTCGCAGCGGCTCGAACGGTGTTCGAGCGCGCAGGGTATCTCGATGCCCGTCTGACGGACATCACCAAGGAAGCGAACTGCTCCACCGGCACGTTCTACACCTACTTCGACAACAAAGAGCAGATCTTCGCCGCAGTTCTCGACGTTGCGCAGGAAGACATGTTGCACCCCGGCATGGGACGGGTCCGCGACGTCGACAATCCGTATGCGGTCCTCGAATCGAGCAACCGTGCCTACCTGACGGCGTTTCGCCGCAACGCCAAACTGATGGGTCTGCTCGAGCAGGTATCGCACATCGATCCGGCCTTCGCGAAACTGCGTCGGGACCGAGCCGAGACCTTCATTTCTCGTAATGCCCGAGCCATCGAACGCTTGCAAGCAGCTGGCAAGGCAGACGGCTCGTTGGATCCGCTGTTGGCTTCCCGAGCACTGTCGGCGATGGTGAGCCGTCTTGCCTACAGTTCGTTCGTCTCCGAGGAACCTGGCGCCGACGGCAACCCCGTCCCGTTCGAGGACGTCGTCAAGACGGCTACTCAGGTGTGGGCCAACGCGCTGGGCCTCGAAGGCGACCGCGGGTAGTTTCAGCCTTCGCCGCGGGCCGCGAACTGCTGCTCGAGGCTGTGGCGCAACGTCTCCTCGCTGTTCCTGACAGCGTTTTCGACGAACGGCCCGATCAAGCGGCCGAGAGCTTTGCCGGCAATGCCGCCGGGGAGTTTGTAGGCGAAGTCGACGGAAAGCTCGGTCTTGGAATCGTCGATCGCGGCGAACTCCCACGTGGACGAGTTGGATACACCGCCGAGCGAAGACAGCTTGATGATCCGATTCTTCTCCCACTCGGTGACCTCGAGCTTGGAGCGCAACGTGCTTGGCCCGATCTGCATGGCCGCGTCGAACGTGGCGCCGAGCCCCTGATCGAACTCTCCGAACGGTGTGAACTCGGAAACACCGAACATCCACGTCGGGACGTTGCGGTAGTCGTCGATGTAGTCGAAGGCGACATCAACCGGCACGGCAGCAACCGCGGAGTGGCGAACATGGATCATGACTGGTCCCTGTCTTTCGGTGAACATCGACTGTAACCAATGGCACCGACGCGTTCGGCGGCGGCGCAACGGCGATCTACGGTATCGGTATGACGAACGAGCTTCCGGTACGCGGGTCCTGGCGCGATTACGAAGACCTGGGACTGCCGAAACCGCTCGCTGCGGCGCTGGAGGCGTTCGTCGAGCAGGGCTATCACGGGACTTCGATCCGTGACGTCGCGTCGCGGTCCGGGCTGTCGGTGCCGGGGCTCTACCACCACTACCCGTCCAAGCAGGCTCTGTTGATCGGTCTGGCGACCGTGGTGATGACGGAGTTGTTGGAGCGAAGCCGCGCCGCCGAACTCGACGCCGGGGACGATCCCTCTGATCGCTTCGACGCGGTGATCGAATCTCTGTTGCGGTTCCACATGTTTCGACGCGAGCAGTCGTTCGTCGCTTCCTCCGAGATCCGCAGCATGGAGCCCGACAGTCGGGCTAGTTACATCGCGCAGCGCGACGAACAGCAGAAGCAGGTGGACCGGATCGTCCTCGACGGCGTTGCTTCGGGCGTGTTCGATGCCGACCATCCCGAGGATGCCAGCCGAGCTGTCGTGACGATGTGCGTCGCCGTCGCGGTGTGGTACCGACCGGACGGTGAGTTGTCTCCGGACGAGTTGGTGGAGAGGTATCTGGAGATAGCGCGTCGGATGGTGGGGGCGTAGGGGCGATCACCCGGAATGCTTCAGCATTTCGAGGGCCGCATCCCGGCCGACGTCGAAGGGGTCGGTGCCGATACCGATACCGTCTGCGACGAGGGCGCCTTCGTGAAGCAGCATGATTGCCTCGACGAGACGTTCGTCGGCTTCCCCGTCCGTCGCCAGAATGCGCCGAAAGACGTCCAACATTTCCTGCTTCTGTTCGGCGATGACAGCGAACACCGGATGTGACCGATCGCTGAACTCGGCGTGAGCGTTGACCATGCTGCAACCCTTGCCTCCGCTCGCCTTGGACCAGGAGGCGGAAGCGTCGAATGCCGCACTCAACTGCTCGGCGCGGCTGTGCCCGGCTGATGCGAGCTTCTTGTCGCGAAAGGCTCGCCACCGCCGATCTCGATCCTTCAAATATTCCACGACGAGGCCGTCTTTCGAGCCGAACCGCTCGTACAGAGTCTTCTTCGTGACCCCGGCGTCCAGTGCGACGGTATCCACGCCTACGGCGTGAATTCCCTTTTCGTAGAACAGCTTCGACGCCGACTCCAGGATGCGACGTGCTTTCGGAGTCAATTCGGGTACGGATTCGTCTGCCATGGACAAAAGTATACCGATCTGTATAGTCGAGCTCATGAGTAAACAGATCGGTATACCTCGGATCGTGACCTCGAGATCTGCCGTGACGGCTACCTTGTCGGTCCTGTTCGTCGCGTGCTGGAGTTCGGGATTCATCGGAGCCAAACTCGGCGCCGGCAGTGCCGAGGTCTCCACGCTGCTGATGTGGCGTTTTCTCCCGCTTGCGGCGGTACTGGTCCCGATTGTCTGGCTGTCCGCCCGGCGCCGGAAAACGATGCCGACACCGCGGGCTCTCGGCAGGCAGGTGGTGATCGGAATACTCTCCCAGAGCGGCTATCTGTTGTCCGTGTACTGGGCAGTCGATCTCGGCGTGAACACCGGAACCACAGCGCTGATCGACGGTATTCAGCCGCTGGTGGCAGCCGCGCTGCTCGGTCCGGTCCTCGGCGTCGCGGTCCCGCGGATGCAGTGGATCGGATTGGCGATCGGACTGGCCGGCGTCGCGATGGTCACGGCAGCCGACGCCGGGGCGGGTACATCGGCCCCGTGGTGGGCGTACGCGATTCCGTTCCTGGGGATGCTCAGCCTGGTTGCATCCACCTTCGTCCAGCAATGCGCTCCCACGTCCACGCCGCCACTGCAGGCTTTGGCCATCCACTGCTCAACCAGCGCAATAGTTTTCACAACTCTGGCGATCGTCTCGGGTGCTGCCGTACCGCCGAGTGTCGGCACATTCTGGATCGCATTGCTCTGGTTGATCGTGTTGTCGACCTTCGGCGGATACGGGCTGTACTGGTTGTTGCTTCGTCGCATCGGCATCACGTCCGTCAACACCTTGATGTTCTTGATCGCCCCCGTCACCGCGGTCTGGGGCGCACTGATGTTCGGAGAATCCTTCACTCCGTTCACCGCTCTCGGCTTGGCGGTGGGCATCGTCGCCGTCGTCGTGGTCACCCGGGTGGACAATCGACCGAAGAAGCAGGACGAGAGCACGGATTCCTGCCCGGTAAGAGCTCCGATCACGTCGCGCTGACGAAGCCCGATCGTGATGTGAACCGCTCGCGGAGCGCGGTGATTTGTTCTGAGGTGAGCTTGAGTCCGTTGATTGCGTAGTCCTCGACTGCGCCGAATTGCGTGCGCATTTCGTCGAGCGCGGCGTCGAAGTAGCTGTCGCGGACTCCGAGGAGCGGCCGGAGCAGTTCTCCGTCAACGCCTTTGCTTGCGGCGAAGTCGAGGATCGGTTCCGTCATAGGTGCCAGATCGGTGTTCGTCTCCAGGTAGTCGGCGCGTACATCGGCTTCGTCGGCGCCGAGGAGGAGCAAGAAAGAGGTCGCGGCCCACCCGGTGCGATCCTTGCCGGTGGTGCAGTGGAAAAGTGCTGCACCGGTGCGTTTTTCGTCGATCAGGTCGAGATAGAACGCGCGGTAGGCGTCGAGGGCGGACGGCAGGCTGACGAAGTTGCGGTTCGCTTCCTCCATCTGTGCGATCCCACGTCCGTCGCTGATGGTCTCGGCGTACGCGACCGGGTCCGTCATGAGTAGTCCGGTGGCCGCGGCGTTTTGGGCATTGTCGGCGAGTACGTCGAGCCAGACCGTCCGCGTCGAGTCAGGGAGATTGTCGAGTGCGCCGTCGCGCTCGGCAGCGGTCCTCAGGTCGTAGACCGTCCGGACGTCCAAGTCGGCGACCGCGGCGACGTCGTCGCCGTCGAGTTTCGCGAGCGTCGCCGAACGGTAGAGCGCGCCGGCGCGGACGGTGCCATCAGCAACGGGAATGCCACCGAGATCCCGGAAGTTCGGAGCGGTCTTCAGGAGAACGCGACGATCGAGCGGGTGAGTTGGCATGGCTGACTCCTTGTGGGCTCCGTTTCCGAACTGATCATTCATGCCTTCTGCACACTGCGCACGAGCTTTTCGGCATTGCGTCTCTTGATCCACTTGTCGATGACGAGAGCCATGAAGATCCATCCTCCCAACGCGGTGATCACCCACACGATGATCGGGGCGAGGATCCAGGACCCGGCGCCGCTGATCTCAATGCCGTCGGGGACCAGGGTCGCAACCCAGAGCGCGAGCAGCGTGGCGACCAAGCCGACACCGCCCGCGAGCGGAGCCGCGTAGTGCAGTGCCACGCTGAGCACGAATGGGCCGAGAATCATGTGGGCGAGGGTGAATACACCGATAGCGGCCAAGAAACCGTTGACGCTCAGGCTGACCCCGGGAAGAGCGAAATGCACGACGATCAGCGCGATCGCGCCGAGTACGCATTGCGAAACGAGCTGAAATAACAGACGCATGGCTTGTACCTCCGTGATCAGGTCGAGTCACCCGAGAGTGGTGTGTGCGTGGGGAACGCTTTGCTGGAGGGCCTCGGGACGAGGTGCCGTCCAGGTGCCGTCGAGCACGTCGGGGCGGGGGCGGTACAGGCGCAGTACGTAGTTCCAGCCCGGCATGATGGGCAGTGCGTTCGCGACGCCGTCGAGATTGACGCCGAACCGGATGGTGGTGCTGCCGTCGGAGTCGGGGGTGGCTGTGAGGCTGTTGATGCTGTTGACGCCCAAGGCGTTCTCTTCGAAGTATCCGGCTGCGTTGTACAGCGAGACCGACCAGAACGCTTCCACGGGAACAACGTTCAGGCGGAGACGGTATTCCCCGACCGGGAGACGTTCGTCGAAGTTGACGTAAGTGGCCTCGTACTCGGGAAGGCCACCCCAGCCGGATGCGGTACCGAGCAGGTGCCTGATCGGGTCGACTTCCGTCGCGGTGCCGAATGAATGGTCGTAGGTGGTGATGCCACGCGCGAGTGCGAGGAGCGCGTCGCGGGTCTCGGTCTGCGACTGTTCGTCGTAGTCGGGCAACGGGAACTCGCCCGTTCCGCCGCCGTCGATGGTGAGGGCGTCCTGCAACCGGTTCACCTCGGCGACGTCTTCGGGGCTGTTCGGATCGACGAGGATGCGCACGATCAGTGCGGCGTAGTCGGTCCCGACCAATTCGCGTGTGAGCAGGTGCTCTCCCGGATCGCGCAGGATGACGGGACCGAAATGATCTTGACTGACCACCCAGACGGAGATGTAGCGCTTGCCGGTATCGGGCACCGTGATCGTGACGTTTTCGCGCACGTCGATGATCGCGCTGCTGTACAGGGTGTCGCGGTTCTGGCGGATGATCGGCTGGTTGTCGAGTGACCCGAGCTCGCGAGTGTGGTTCCACGTGCCCAGGCCGACGCCCGCGGCCAGGCGAGCGAACATGAGATCGGATTCTGCCCGATTGAAGTTCAGGACGTTGACGGCGATCGTGGACATAGCGGGTTCCAATCGGTGTCGGGGTACGGAAGCGGGTGGGTAATCCATGGCCCGTCGGGTGAATCAGCCCAGCAGTCGTGCTTTCGCGGCTTGGAACTCGGCGTCGCTCAGTAGGCCTTGTGATTTGAGATCGCCGAGTTTCTGCAACTCGGCGACGAGATCGGCCGGGGGTGCGGGTGTGGGTGTGGGGAGTACGGCTTGCTGCTGGGCGAATTCGTACTGCGCCTGCTCGTAGTCGGCCTGAGCTCTCCTTTGCCGGCGGGTGGCCATACCGTCGCTGACGGCGGTCGCGGTACCGGTCACGACCGCGGTGCGGGCGGCGAGGCCCAGCAGTCCGGGGCGTCCTCGTCTCGGGATGTACGGCATGTCAGACCTCCAATTTCGGGATGATCGTGTCCATGAGGGCATTGACGACGGGTGCGGGTATCCGCTCGTAACCCAGTAACACCGCGCCGGACTCGGCGGTCCGGGCGGCGAGTTCGCGCTGATAGACCAGCTCGAGAGCGACCAGCAGCGCTGAAGCGCCGGCGGGAATTGCCTCTGCGAGTTCGGTGATGTCTTCATGCCCGAGCAGACCGGACGCGCCGAGCATTTCGACGTTGATCTCGAAGCCGTTCGGCAATTCCTCGACCTCGACGAGGGTGAGTTCACCGTCGTCGGACTTGGAGATGACGATCAGA
Source organism: Rhodococcus sp. P4_E4 (assembly GCF_056401575.1). Lineage (NCBI taxonomy): Bacteria > Bacillati > Actinomycetota > Actinomycetes > Mycobacteriales > Nocardiaceae > Rhodococcus > Rhodococcus sp. P4_E4. The sequence goes on from NZ_JBFUJB010000011.1 coordinate 196,997, forward strand.
TCGAGTAGTCGTACCAGGCCGGTATCCGTGAGGTCGGTGAGCGCGGAGAACGCGGCGGGGTCGAGGCTCTGCCCCGGCAGACCGAGAAGGTAGAAGTCGACGGGGCCGAAACGCGCGTCACTCACGAGAGCACCTTCAGTTTGAGTGCGGCAAACTCTTCCTCGCTGATCGATCCGGCTTCGAGGAGTGCTGCAGCTGTGGCGATTTCCTCGCTGGGACTCTTTCCTGCGACTTCGCGGATATACGATTCGGCCGCGCTCTCGGCCTCGCGTGCGGCCTTGTTGCTGCGTTCCGTCATCCCATCGCCGCGGGCGACGAGATAGACGAGCGCGGTGAGGATGGGTAGGAAGAGCAGGAAGAATATCCAAACAGCTTTCAACCAGCCGCTCAGCTTGTGGTCGCGGAACAGGTCGGCGACGATCGCGAACAGCGCGAAAAGATATCCGACGAAGACGGTCGCCCACAGCATCAAGCCGAGGCTTTCCCAGAAACTCATGTGTCTTGTCCGTTCGTGTCAGGCCTGCGCGTCGGCATTCCGCCGACTCGCGCTTTTCAGTTGATTCCGGCAATTCTCACCGGTTTCCGCATGCTTCGATCGCTGTCTCATCCGAAGCGGATGAGACGGGATTTCCACGGCCGTCGAACGTCTCGAGTATCTTCGACACATGATCGAAGCCGTGCGTGACGCACTCGCCTCCGGTGAGGCGGAGCAGGCTCGACGCGTCCTGCGGAAGAATTGGCTCCGTCTGATTCTCGAATCTCATACCAGGGAACTCGAGCAACTCTGCCTTGCGCATCCCGATCCACACGATCCACACATCCTGCTGATACGGGCGTGCTGCCGCGACCTCAGCGGCGATCCGTACGGCGCGGAGTTTCTACGCGGGCAGGGTCTACGGGTCGCGTCCGACGATTTTGTCGTCTGTTTCACCGAGCTACTGCTCGCTCCGGACACCTCGACCAAGGCCGTCATCGCCGATCGCGCGCGTCACGCCCTCGCCCAGTGCGAGCCCGAGGACGATTACCCGTCCGCACTTTTCCTCCTCGGGTGGACCGAGATCAGGCTTCGTCGTGATCTACCTCGCGCCATCGCGCTACTTCGCTCCGCCGGCGATGAAGCGCGGTTGCAGTCGCGTGCGGAGACGTTGCGTCTCGCGCAATCCAATTTGGCTTTTGCACTCACCCACGCGGGAGTGTTCACCGAAGCCGAACAGATCCTCGACGGCCTTCCTGCCCGAGAGGTTGCATCCGACTGGGAACGCTTCGAAGGTGGACTCCCACAGTCGAATCGAGGGTGCATCGCCTATTGGCGTGGCGACTTCGAGGAAGCGATCGCTCAGTTCGACTCGATAATCGTGGAGGGCAGTCCCGGAACCAACTTCGAGGCGCTCGCCCGTCTGTACCTGGTGATGAGCCTGATCGCTCTGAACCGGAAAGACCGGTACCACAACGCCGCTCGGCTGCTGCGAGGCGTGAGCACTGCGGACAAGCACGGCATTCCTTGGGATACGCTGCGGCGCGTCACCACGGCCTGGCTCGCCCACGCTCAGGGGCAGGACGAGCAAGCGCGCCGCATCGCGAAGCCCACGCTGACCAGAACAGGTGCTGCGGTCGCTCACGCGCTGCTCGCCGAGCTCTATCGAGTCTTGGGGGATCCGGAACCGTCGGCGCAGGCGCTTCGGTTGGCAAGCTCGGCCGCGCTGCCGCGATATGCGCTGGTGAGCACACTTGTCACCTCTGCAGCGCTGAGCTCCGTCGCAGGGCGTGGGCCGCAGGCGCACGAGCAGCTGGATCGTGCGCTGGCTGAGGCAATCCCGGAGCAGATCCTCGCCCCCTTTCTCAGCGGCGATCCGGTAATTGTCGATCTCTTGAACGCGCACGCAATACAGGGGTCGAGACACCAGGACCTCCTGCGCACGATTCTGGAAAAACGGAGCCGGCTCTCTGCCCAGCTCGCCGGAGTCCTGACCGAACGCGAGAACGAGATTCTCACTTTTCTGCGCACCACGATGACTGCAGACGAGATCGCTGCGCACCTCGGCATCGCCTATCCCACTGTGAAGACTCACATTCGCTCGATTTACCGCAAATTAGGTGTGGCCAAGCGGCGTGCCGCTGTTCAAGCAGCCGACAACCTAGACCGCGGGATCGGGGGCGATTCCGCGACGGAGGCTGCGAACCGTCAGATCCAAGGCTTGTAGTCGAGTCCCGGAACCGCGGTTCACGTAGTCCATCGACGTGTAAAGCAGTGACCACAGTAGGTTCTGCACCCAGTCCGAACCCATGTCGGGGTCGATGGACCCGTCGGAGTGTCCGCGTTCGATGGCGTCGGTGACTCCGTCGTCGTTCGACGCGGACTCGGCAAACGAATCTTCTTGATAGACGCCGGGAGTGAAGAACAGGACCGTCAAAAGGTCGGCCAGTTCGAAGTATTCGTGGCAGAGGCGAACCAGTGCCTCGGCTCCGGTGCCCTCACCGAGTCGCGCCGCTGCTGCGGCCTCACCGACGGCGCGAGTGGCCTCGGCCGCGACTGCGTCGACCAGGTCGGACCGTTCGGGAAAGTAGCGGTGCAAAGTGGTCCGGCCCACCTTCGCGGCCGAAGCGATCTCGCTGAGGGTCGCAGCAGGCTTGGATGCGAACACCGAAACGGCAGCATCGAGGATGGCCTTCCGTGTGCGCTCGCGGGTCGCGCTTTGTTCTGGTGCGCTGTGGATCGTTGTCACGAATTCGAAGCGTAGCCGTGTCCGGTTTCGGTATCCAGTGTTTCCGAATCGGAATTTCTCTTGCCCTTTATGGAACATTCGTGTTCCATAAATTCATGCTTGAATCCGACGCTTCTCAGCCCGCACCGAAATGGAGCAATCTCCGCGTCCTCTCGGAGTTCGCTCGACCGCATCTGCCGTCGCTCCTCCTCGGGTTGGTACTGGCGCTGTGCGGCTCGGCGGCGACGCTGGCAACGCCGATGGTCACCAAGTGGGTTCTCGACACCCTCGATACCGGTGCGTCACTGAAGGGACCGATCCTCACGCTCGTCGTCCTTCTGATCGTCGGTGCTGTGCTCGGTTGTGCTCAGTGGATCGTTCTCGGAACCGCCGCCGAGAAGGTTGTCTTCGACGCCAGGTCTTCGCTGGTGAGGCGATTCCTGGCGGCGACCGTACCTTCGCTGCAATCGCGATCCGTGGGTGAATTGGTCACCCGGGTCACGTCGGACACCTTGCTGCTGCGGGAGGCGGCGTCGTCGGCCGCGGTGAATATTCTGAACGCAGCCGCGTTGACCATCGGAACGATTGTTCTGATGGGCGTTCTGGATCTGCCGTTGTTGGGTGTCACCATGGTGGCAATCGTGTTCGCCTCCATACTCTTTGCCGTTCTGATGCCTCGGATTTCCGCAGCCGAAGCGCGAACCCAGGAATCGCTCGGTCAGCTCGGCGGCGTTCTCGAGGGTGGCTTGCGTGCGATCCGGACGGTCAAGGTTTCCCTTGCCGAGGATCGAGTCGGCGCTCTGGTGACGACCAATGCGTCCGATGCGAAAAAGCATGCGATCACGGCGGTTCGAGTGTCGGCAACCGCGTGGACTGTCGCGTGGACCGCCATTCAGGGATCGATCATTGCCATCCTGGGCTTCGGTGCCTGGCGAGTCGCCGACGGCGAAATGGCAGTCTCGACGCTCATCGCGTTTCTGCTCTACGCCTTCACCCTGATGGGGCCGGTGTCGGAGCTGGCGCAGAACGTGACTTCCGTTCAGTCGGGAATCGCGGCAGCTATCCGGATTCGCGAGATGCAGTCGTTGCCCACCGAGCAGTACGAGGAGGTCGTGGACGTGGTCGCGAAAACAAATGCTGCCGCGCCGCTGATCGAGTTGCGCGACGTCACCGTGAGTTACCACGGATCGAACCAGCCGGCGTTGCGCGATGTCTCGCTGGTCATTCCGACGCGTGGGCACATGGCCATCGTCGGCCCGTCGGGTGCCGGAAAGACGACCTTGCTCTCGACTGTGCTGCGATTTGTCGAACCGCGATCGGGTGAGGTTCTCCTGCATGGAGTCGGTTACGACGCGCTCGATCACCGCGCTGTGCGCGAGAGTCTCGCGTACGTGGAGCAAGAGACGCCGGTGGTGCCCGGAACGATTCGGGAGAACGTCGTCTTCAGCCATCCCGACGCGACGGACGAAGAAGTCCAGGCCGTTCTGCGTTTGCTCCGACTCGACGACGCGATCGAGGCCCTGCCGAACGGACTCGACACCGCTCTGACGGCCACCTCGCTGTCGGGCGGCCAACGTCAGCGGATCGCGATGGCACGCGCAGTTCTGCGACCGAGTGCTTTGCTTCTGCTCGACGAAGCCACTGCCCAGGTCGACACACTCACCGAAGCCGCGATTGTCGACGCGATCAACGAACGTGCACGTACCGGGGCCGTGGTGACCATCGCTCACCGGCTCTCAACGGTGCGTGACGCCGACTGGATCGTGGTCATGGAAGACGGTCGGATCCGCAACATCGGCAACCATGACGAGCTCATGGACAAGGACGATCTGTACCGCGACATGGTGGTTGCCGGCCGGCTCGATCAGGGCGAGGCGATGCTCGAAGATTGTTGACCCGGCGCATCGGCATGTGCGAGAGTGCTGTTACCGAGCGATCGCTCGGTCGGGATGTTCTTTCGGAGGTGGCTGGTGGCAATCGATCTGACGTACGCGCCCGAGGTGGTGGCGCTGATCGAGAAGACGCGCGACTTCACGCGCAACGTAGTGCTCCCCATCGAAGACGAACACGCCGGTGACATCGCCGTCGCGGGTGGCGATGCCATCCGCATCGAGATGCAGGCGGCAGCAAAAGAAGCCGGTGTCTTCGCACCGCATGCACCGATCGAGTACGGCGGCCACGGACTCAACATGAGTGATCGCGCGCCTGTCTTCGAGGAAGCCGGCTACTCGCTCTTCGGGCCGACGGCGCTCAACATCGCTGCGCCGGACGAGGGCAATGTTCACATGCTGGCCCACGTCGCGAACGAAGCACAGAAGCAGCAGTTCCTCGCGCCGCTCGCAAGCGGGGACATGCGGTCGGCATTCGCCATGACCGAACCCGCGCCGGGAGCGGGATCCGATCCCTCGGCTTTGAACACCCGCGCCGAGAAAGTCCCCGGTGGCTGGAAGATCAACGGTAAGAAATGGTTCATCACCGGCGCCGACGGCGCCGGATTCTTCATCATCATGGCGCGCACCTCCGGCGAGCCCGGGCAGCGCGGCGGAGCGACCATGTTCCTGACGCCGACGGACACAGCGGGTCTCATCGTGGGTCGACACATCGACACCCTCGATAAGGCCATGATCGGCGGGCACTGCGAGGTCACGTTCGAGGATCTCTTCGTTCCCGACGAGGCCGTTCTCGGTGAGGTCGATCAGGGTTTCGCTTACGCGCAGGTTCGTCTCGGTCCCGCCCGGATGACGCACGTGATGCGCTGGCTCGGTGCAGCGCGCCGCGGCCACGACGTCGCCGTGGCCAGGGTTGCCGAACGAGAAGGCTTCGGCTCGAAACTCGGTGATCTCGGAATGATCCAGAAGATGGTCGCCGACAACGAGATCGACATCGCAGCCAGTCGCGCACTTCTGGTGCAGGCCTGCTTCGAACTCGATCAGGGCGGGCACGCGAGCAACGCGACGTCCATCGCCAAGACCTACGCGGCCGAGGCGATCTTCCGGATCGTCGACCGCTCCATTCAGATGTGTGGCGGAATGGGCGTGTCCGGCGATCTGCCGCTGGCACGGTTGTCCCGCGAAGTGCGTCCCTTCCGCGTTTACGACGGTCCGTCCGAGGTTCATCGCTGGGCAATTGCGAAACGTGTTGTCGGCGCTGCGAAGCGCGCTGCTCGGGAGGAGTCGAAGTGACGGACTTCCCAGGACTCGATCTCGTGGCGCTCCACAAGTATCTGCAAGCCGCAGGCGTCGAGGTGAGCGGTGAGTTGCGAGCCGAACTGATTTCAGGCGGCAAATCCAATCTCACCTACGGAATCTTCGACGACAACTCGAAGTGGATTCTGCGTCGTCCACCCACGGCCGGCCTCACGCCGTCGGCGCACGACGTTGCGCGCGAGTTCCGAATCACCTCGGCGTTGCAGAACACCGCCGTGCCGGTCGCCCCGACCGTCGTGCTGTGCGAGGACGCCTCGGTGATGGGTGCGTCGTTCACGGTGGTCGAGTTCGTCACCGGTCAAGTGATCCGGACCAAAACCGAGTTGGAAGCTGTTCCGGCAGAGCTGGTCACGCAGTGCACCGACGAGTTGGTGCGTGTTCTCGCTGCCCTGCACGACGTCGACTACAACGCAGTGGGTCTCGGCGAACTCGGCCGACCCGATGGTTACGTAGCCCGTCAGGTGAAGTTGTGGGCCGGTCAATGGTCACGCGTCAAGACCGAGGACTCGGCCGATGTGGACAGGTTGGCGTCGAGCCTCGCGGAATTGATTCCGGCTGAATCGGCTTCGTCGATCGTGCACGGCGACTACCGGATCGACAACACGATTCTCGCGGCGAACGACGTCACCAAGGTTGCCGCAGTGGTGGACTGGGAACTGTCGACGCTGGGTGATCCGCTGGCGGACATCGCGATGATGTGCGTCTATCGGCATCCCGCGCTGGATCTGGTTCTGGGTGAGCCTGCTGCGTGGACGAGCCCGTCGCTACCGTCCGTTGTCGATCTGGCGCAACGGTATTCGTCCGTTTCGGGTCGTGAATTGGCGCATTGGAACTTCTACATGGCGCTCGGGTTCTTCAAACTCGCCGTCGTGGCGCAGGGCATCGATCACCGATTCCGAGCAGGAGCCACCGTCGGCGGGGGATTCGACAAGGCTGGATCTTCTGTGCCGGAACTGATCTCGGCCGGACTCAACGCACTGCAAGGGAAATTCGAATGACTCGATCAGCACTGGTCACCGGCGCCTCCAAGGGAATCGGGCTCGGCATCGCAACACGCTTGGCTTCGCAAGGGTACGGGCTGACCATCACGGCGCGTGATGCCGAACGGCTCGCCGTTGTCGCCGAAGAACTTACGCGCGCCGGATCGCCGGACGTCGTCGTCTCGGCCGGCGACATGGCGGACGAGAACTTCGCCGCAGCACTCGTAGCCACGCACGGCGAGCGATTCGGCTCCATGCGAGCCCTCGTCCTCAACGCCGGAGTGGGAACCAGTGGGCGAGTGGCGGATTACCCGATGCGCCGTTTCGACAAGACCGTCGCCGTCAATCTCCGGACACCGTTCGCACTATTGCAAGCGTCGCTGCCGCTCCTGCGTACAGCGGCGGACGCGGACCTCGCCGGCGGAGCAAAGGTGATCGCTCTCGCCTCGATGGCCGGCGTCTACGCCGAGAGCGGTCTGGCCGTCTACGGAGCCACCAAAGCTGCACTCATTTCGATGGTCGAAGCACTCAACGCCGAGGAATCCGGAAACGGAGTGAGCGCGACGGCCATTGCTCCCGGTTACGTCGACACGGACATGTCGGCGTGGACGCACGATCGGATCACACCCGAGACCATGATCAAGGTCGACGACATCGTGGAGTTGGTGGACGGACTGCTCAAGCTCTCGTCTCGAGCAGTGGTTCCGAAGGTCGTCATGACGCGTGCTGGGACCAACGGCTACTCCGCCTGAAATTTCAATCCAGCTTGGCTTCGCCCCGCTTGCGGAAAAAGTGGAAGCCGGGCACTCCGACGATCGCCTGACGCAGGTCCTTTACCACTCCGAGGAGTTCGTGGATCTCGGGCGAGACGGAGTCCAAGGTTCCGAGGATGGGCAGCACCGCGGTCACGCGGTCGGTGAGCTCCGGCAGTTGGTCGATCAGTTTGATCGCGGCGCTGACCTCCGCCTCGGACAGGTCGTCGGCGAATCTGGCCGCCAGCGGCGCGAGCTGCAACGCAATGGGCTCGTAGATCTCGAGGAGTTGTCCCGCGATGTCCGAGGTCTGTTCGACGGCCTCGACCAGCGTCTCAGCTCGAACGGTCACGGCGGCGGCTCCGATCACGACGCGGTCGGCGTTGTCGGCGATCTGGTTGATGCGTGCCACCAACCTCTCGACCGAGAAGAGGAGCGCCTCGAGTCGAGCGGGCAGGGTGACCGCAAAAGCGACCGTGGACAGGGACCAGTGCACCACGTCGCCGACGGAGCGGACGACGGTGGAGCTGCCGGGCAAAACTAGAGCCATCCCTCGATACTGCCTGATGTGACGTCAAAGTACAGGTAAATCTCACATTCACGAGGCCAGCGGCGTCTTCGAGGTGTCGGTGCCGGCGCGGACAATCAATTCACCCGCTGCCTGCTGCACCGCGCAACCTGGAAGGATCGAGACATGACGGCTATCCGTACGCACACCGTGATCGACTCGCCGATCGGGGCGTTGACGCTGGTAGCAGCAGGTGACGACCTCTGCGGGCTGTACATGGCGGAGCATCGCCACAAGCCGGACGAGTCCACGTTCGGTGATCGTTCCGCGGCGGTCTTCGGTGAAGTCGAATCGCAGCTCACCGAGTACTTCGAGGGTGATCGCACGGAGTTCTCCGTGCCGCTGGCGCCCGTGGGTACCGAGTTCCAGAAGCGGGTGTGGGATACCTTGCGAACGATCCCGTACGGCGAAACCTGGACATACATGGAGCTCGCGCAAACTTTGGGTAACCCGCTTGCGATCCGTGCCGCAGCCGCGGCAAACGGCAAGAATCCGATCAGCATCATCGTTCCCTGCCATCGTGTGGTCGGTAGCGACGGAAGTCTGACCGGTTTCGCCGGCGGCCTCGAACGCAAGCGGTTCCTGCTCGACCGCGAGCACGGCGGCGAATCGGATGTCCTCTTCTGATGCGCTCGGCTCACAATTCGGTGATCGGGAACGTCTACCGATCGTGAGACTCAAACCGTTCGAAGACGTCGTGACCGAATACGGTGCAGTGGTCCTCCGTGTCTGCCGCGCGGTGGTCGGTCCCGTCGACGCCGAGGACGCGTGGTCCGAGACGTTCATCGCAGCGATGCGGGCATATCCGGATCTGAATCCGGACGCGAACATCGAAGCCTGGCTGGTGACCATCGCGCACCGCAAGGCAATCGACATCACCCGAGTGCGCGCCCGCGTGGCCGTGCCGACAGACGAGGTTCCGGAGTTGCCGACGCGAATCGGCGTACCCGGAACGTGGGATCACGAACTCTGGGACGCACTCGAACAGCTACCGCTCAAACAACGTGCGGCAGTCGCCTATCACTTTCTGGGTGGGCTGCCGTACGCAGAGATCGCGGACATCCTCGGCAACACCCCGGCGGCCGCCAGACGCGCGGGTGCCGACGGTATCGCCACACTACGAAGAACCTACTTGTCCGCTACCGCTGCGGAAGGGAGTCACTCATGAGTAACGATGTGTTCGAGGCGCTTCCAGCCGTTGACGCTGACGCCATGATCCGCCTACGGGCGCGCCTGGCTGCTCAGGCGTCCGAAGCTGAATTGATCGACGTGGCATATCGAACCGTCGATTCGCCGGTCGGAAAGCTACTGCTGGCGGCGACCGATGCCGGCCTGGTGCGGGTTGCCTTTGCCGTCGAAGGGCACGACCTCGTTCTGGAACGTTTGGCGGACACCGTCAGCCCCCGTGTGCTTCATTACCCGCGCAGGCTGGACACTGTCGCTCGCGAGTTGGACGAGTACTTTGCCGGTGCGCGTCGAGAATTCGATCTGCGCTTGGACTTCCAACTCGCGAAGGGGTTCCGACGCGAAGTGTTGCGTCATCTCCCCGAGATCGAATACGGCCACACTGCAAGCTATTCGGTGGTCGCAGCAGCGTCGGGAAGCCCGCGTGCGGTGCGTGCCGTCGGGACCGCATGCGCAAAGAATCCGCTGCCGTTGGTGGTCCCGTGTCACCGGGTGGTGCGCAGCGACGGCAGCCTCGGGCAGTACGCCGGCGGCCCCGAACTGAAAGCGATTCTGCTGGATCTGGAAGCCGGCCGGTGAGCGCAGTGACGCTGCGCTTTCAGGCGCCCTATGCAGTCGAACCGCTCACCGGTGCCTTGCGGGCTCACTGCGTCGCAGGCCTCGAGCGTCACGACGACGGTGTTCACACCAGAGTCATACCGTTGCCTTCCGGCCCGGTAGTTGTGTCGGTGTCGTGGACAGACGACGGTGTCGTCGTGGATTCCGATGTGCCGGCGGAGGATTCCGCAGTGCTGGAGGTGATCGTGCGTCGTTGGCTCGACCTCGACGCCGATCACACTGCTGTCGAAGCAGCGTTCGGTAGCGACGAGTTGTTGGCCCCACTCGTTGCCGCCCGTCCAGGATTGCGGGTGCTCGGCTCGGTGGACGGTTTCGAGACCGCAGTGCTCACCGTTCTGGGGCAACAGGTTTCGCTCGCCGCAGCGAGGACGTTCGGTGGTCGTTTTGTCAGCGCATTCGGAGCGCCGGTGGAAGGGGAGTTTCTTGCCTTCCCTGATCCGGACGCGGTTGCAGCGCAATCGCCGGAGGACATACAGAAAGCCGTCGGATTGACCACAGCGCGCGCAAGAACAGTGCACACGTTGGCAACTGTGGCAGCGAACGGTCTCGATCTCTCCTGGGATGCGGATCCTGTCCAATTTCGACAAGAGTTGTTGGCGCTACCGGGAATCGGACCGTGGACCGCTGACTATCTCACTGTTCGAATTCTCGGTGATCGCGACGCCTTCGTACCCGACGATTTGGTGTTGAAGCGAGCGTTGGGGGTCTCGTCGGGCAAAGAAGCCGCAGCGTTGTCCGAGCGCTGGCGACCCTGGCGAGCGTACGCACTCTTTCATCTGTGGACCAAGGAAGCGTTTCTGTAGTGGTCAATCTTTCGCGCGGGCCAGTTCGGACGGCCACCATATACGTTTCCCGATGTCGTGAGAGAGCGCAGGCACCAGGACACTGCGCACGATGATCGTATCGAGCAGCACACCGAAGGCCACGGCAAATCCGATCTCGGCGAGGAAGACCAGCGGCAGGATGCCCAGTACGGCAAATGTTGCGGCCAAGACGATTCCGGCTGAGGTGATCACACCCCCGGTGACCGCAAGACCGCGCAGGACACCTGCGCGGGTGCCGAATTCTCCGGTCTCCTCTCGCACACGGGTCATCAGGAAGATGTTGTAGTCGATACCCAGAGCGACCAGGAACACGAAGGCGAACAGTGGGAACGATTGATCCGCCCCGGCGAACCCGAATACGTGTGTGAAGAAGAATCCGCTCACACCGAGCGTCGCCGCGAAGGAAAGCACCACGGTGACAATGAGAATCACCGGGATCAGCAGAGCACGGAGCAAAGCGGCCAAGACCAGGAAGATCACCACCAACACGATCGGGATGATCAGGTTTCTGTCGCGGACCGAGGCCGCCTGGACATCGAGGGTGGTGGCCGTGCTGCCGCCGACGAGCGCGTCGGCGCCGGGCACGTCGTGGACGGCAGTCCGCAGTCGCTTGACAGTTTCGAGTGCCTGCGGCGAATCGTAAGAGTCGGCGAGGGTTGCATTGATCATGGTTCGGCCGTCGATCGGTGCAACGGTGAAAGCCGCAGGGGCGCAACCCGCAGCGGCGGCTTGTGCGACGGCAGCGGGGTTTGTCTTGATCAGCTCGCTGACCTTTGCGACGTCCACCTGGGTGCAGACGGCGCCGGGATCCTGCGAGATACCTTCGACGCCGCTGGCTGCTTTGATGACGGCGTCGGCCTGGTCGGCGTTTGCGGTGATCACGGCCGGTGCGCCGGCTCCGGGATCGAACTTCGAGTCGTAGAGTTCCTGTCCGACAACAGCGTCCGGACGATTGGTGAAGCTTTCGGTGGATGTCAGGCCATCGGTTTTGAGACTGCCGATCCCGGCCGCGAACAGGATGATCAACAAGACTGTGGCGCCGATCCACAGTGGGCGGTCCTTGCTGCCGACGGCCTCGGCGATCTTGCCCCACATCCCGTGCGTCGTAAGGTCTGCGGCGTGATCGACCTTGGGCTTGCGCGGCCAGAAGACCCACCGTCCGGTGGCGGCCAGAGCGACCGGCATGAACGTCATCATCACCAGATAGGTGCAGGCGATCCCGATGGCGGCGACGGGTCCGAGGCTCTTGTTGGAGTTGAGTTGAGAGAACGTCAGGCAGAGCAGACCGAGAATCACGGTGACAGCCGAAGCGGTGATGGCCGGCGCAGACTCGCGCCAGGCCTTGATCATCGCGTCGAAGCGGTTGGGATACGTGTGCAGTTCTTCGCGATAGCGAGAGATCAAGAGTAGGGCGTAGTCGGTACCGGCACCGATCACCAACACGAAAAGGATGCCTTGAGATTGTCCGGTCAGAGTGAGTAATTCGGCTTTCGCGAGGAAATAGATCACCATCGACGACAAGCCGATGGCGAGGAGCGCGGAGAACAGCGGGAAGAACCACAACACCGGCGATCGGTACACGACAAGCAGGATGAGGATCACGACCAGGAGTGCCGCGCCAAGGAGCGCTCCGTCCAGACCGGCAAAGGCGTCGATGAACGCAACGAGTAGCCCACCTGGCCCGGCTGGGAGTACCTCGACATCACCAGCTGCTTGTTTTGCTGCGTCGATGACGTTCTGCTCGGTGGTCGCCAGGACATCGCCTGCCACGGATGTGTCTCCGTCTTTGGCGACGAGTGGCACGAAGATCGACGCAGTTGTGCCGTCGGCGGAGTACTGAGTGGGTTGCATTCCGTCGGCGTCTACTCCGGAGATGCCGGCAATAGCGCCGTAGGCCGAGTTGATTGCAGATTTGTCCGCCTCGGTGAGGGCCGAATCTCGATGGAACAGAACAAAACCAGGGATCGTCTCGACCGCGAGGAAGTTCGCGGATTGATTGCTGACGATCGTCGATTCTGCGGAACTCGGCAGGTACGAGGCGTTGTCGTTCTTCTGAACCTCGGCGAGTTTGCCTTGGAACGAACCGCCGAATCCGCCTGCGACGAAGGCAAAGATTGCAAGCGCGATCACGGTGAAGATCGGCAGTCGACGGCGTTTGACCGTTCCGCGCTCGTTCCGTTCTGCATCAGTTGTATCCAGCTTGGTCATGGTTCTCCTCGAACGCAGTCGACCAGCACCAACAAAGCAACGTTTTCCAGTAGAACACGCAATACGGGCGCGGTGGAACCACTTGGAGTGGAATTGACGACGCTACGAAGTGCCTTTGCCGTAAGTCTCGCGGGCTGCGACGTCCATGGGAAAACGAACGACTGTGTCGCCGAACAACAATCGAGTTGCCGAAGCCGCAGCGGCCAGCACGTGGGCGGCACCTGACTCGGGGTTTCGGGTATGCACGACTACCTCGTCGTGCTGGAAGAAGACCAACTCGCCGTCCGGATCTTCTGCGAGGCGGCGCCTGAGGTCGGCCAGGAGGCACAGCGCCCACTCGGACGCAGTGGCCTGCACGACGAAGTTGCGCGTGAAACGACCGCGGGCGTGAGCGTCGCCGTGGGAGTAGAAGTCGGGAGACGGTGGGGGACAGGCCCGACCGAGCAGTGACTTCACCACCTCGCCGCGCTCACCTGCCTTGGCAGCTTGCTCGACGTACTCGACGGCGACCGGGAATCGCTTCCGCAACAAGATGAGCAGTGCTTTGGCTTCACCCGCCGTCGCCCCGTACAGGACTCCGAGGATTGCGACCTTGGCTTTTGCGCGATCCCCGCCGAAGGCTTCTGCACCGACAAGTGCGTACAGATCGTCGTCGCCGGCGGCAGCCATCATGCGGCGGTCGCCGGACATGGCGGCCAGAATTCGGGGTTCGAGCTGACCGGCGTCGGCGACGACGAACACGTGGCCCGGATCTGCGACGACGCTCGAGCGCATGGTCTTAGGAATCTGGAGGGCCCCGCCGCCCCGGCTCGCCCACCTGCCGGACACGACACCACCGGGAACGTAGATCGGGCGGAATCGATCGCCCCGCACCCAACTGTCCATCCACTGCCAACCGTTGGTGCTGTACAGCTTGGCGAGTTCGCGGTGACGTAGGAGCAGCGGCACAGCCGGATGATCGATTTCCTGCAGAAACCACTTGCGCGTCGACGGTAGTTCGATGCCCTGACGCCCGAACGCCTCGGTGATCTCCACCGAAGACGAAGGATTGACGGTGAGCCCGAAGACCTCACTGATCTGTGCGGCAAGTTCCTGCATACGAGCGGGGAGGTCGTATCCCGTCGGCCGCGGCCCCAGCCGTTCTTCGAGGAGTTCGCGGTGCTTCTGCGTCGAGAACGGCAGGCCCGTGTGCGTCATCTCGGCGGCGCTGAGAGCGCCGGCCGATTCTGCTGCGATCAACAAGTCCAGTCGAGCATCCGTGCCGATGGTTGCGCGCTGATCGGCGAATTCGGTGGCGACGGCGAGAGGATCGAGAACGGGTGCAGTGTCGAAGAGTCCGAGTCGATCGTCGCCGAACTCCTCGGCAGGTGGTGACGGTTTGCCGACGCGCATTCCGAGTATCGCGCGGGTCAGGGAGATGTCGTGGCACCGCTGAACCCGTACGCCTGCCCGCAGTAGCGGTGGGTACACGGTCGCCGTACTCGGCCACACCCACCGCGGGTGCTCGGCTTCCTCGATGGTGCGCACCGCTGCGATCAGGTCGGGGTATTCGACGGGATCGGCGAGCGGCGTTCCACCGGGGTCGGTCCGTAGGACAGTTGCCGTCACAGCTCCCGTGGACGTCGTACTACCGGGGACCAGGACAACTCGCACGACATCAGTGTGACGGCAGGGTCCGACACGCCATCGCTCGGCGCTGCTCAGGCCCCGACGAACCGGATGTGCTGACCCGGACGGGCTTGGCCGAGTCGGTCGATATCTGCGTCCGCGACCACTCCGACCACCGGATACCCGCCGGTGATCGGGTGATCGGTGAGGAACACGACAGGTTGGCCGCTGGGTGGGACCTGGATCGATCCGAGCGCTACGCCTTCGGTGGGGAGTTCGGCGTCATTCGTTCGTTGCAGCAGTTCGTCGGTGCCGACACGATCGAGTCGCGCCCCGATTCGGTCCGAGTCGGTCGAGACCGCCCACTGCCCCCGCAGGAGCGATTCGGGGTTGGTGAATCGATCTGCGCGCGGCCCGAATACGACTCGAATGTCGAGAGTCTCGTTTGTCATCGGTGGAACTGGTGCAAGGTCGACGAGCGAGAACGCGGTCGGCGAAGGCCCGATCGGGAGAACAAC
The DNA here is from genome assembly GCF_056401575.1 of Rhodococcus sp. P4_E4. Lineage (NCBI taxonomy): Bacteria > Bacillati > Actinomycetota > Actinomycetes > Mycobacteriales > Nocardiaceae > Rhodococcus > Rhodococcus sp. P4_E4. The sequence goes on from NZ_JBFUJB010000011.1 coordinate 212,166, forward strand.
CTTGGGCTCGAGAGGCGCCGGACCTATCCCGGACATGGTGTCGGTGCTGCGCGATCCCAGGATCTCGGGAACCACAATGCCGCCTCGGACGGTCAGATACGTCCGCAGGCCACTCGGTGCGTAGTCGAGGCGGACGGTCTGACCGACGTCGAGAGCGATCACGCTCGAATGCCCGACCGGAATGCCGTCGCGGTAGGCCTGTGCGGGCGCCCCGGTGAACGCGATCGTTGCCTGTTGCTGCGCTCGAATGCTCAATCCGCCCAGGAGGACCTCGACGCCTGCCGCGCTCTCGTCGTTGCCGACGAGCCGGTTGCCGAGTTTGAGCGATCGCCTGTCCGCAGCACCGGAAACCCCGACGCCCGAGCGAAGGTGTCCGGTCCGTCCGAGGTCCTGGATCAAGCTCAGCGGCCCGGTGTCGAGTATCTCCAGACCGCTCATCGGTCGTCCTCGTTCACGAAGCGCACGCGGCACCCGGGCTGAACGGCGGCCGGTGGTGTGGCGTTCAGATCCCACATCACGGCGTCGGTGCTCCCGATGATCTGCCAGCCACCCGGCGATGCCCGCGGGTAGATCGCGCTGTATCCAGCGGCCAGGGCGACGGAACCGGCTGGCACTGCGGTTCGCGACTGAGTTCGACGTGGAACGTCGAGCCGAGTGTCGACTGAAGTCAGGTAGGCGAAGCCGGGTGCGAATCCGATGAAGGCGCAACGCCACATCGCCCCGGTATGGGCCGCAACCACCTCGGAACGGCTCATTCCGAGTGACTGTGCGACGTCGTCGAGGTCGGGCCCGTCGTACCTGACGGCGATGGTGAGTGCATCCGTCTCGGAATGCTCGTCTGTGGTCGCGGCAGAATTGGTTTGCTCGAGATCGTTCAAACACTTCCGGACGTACGTGAGATCTGCGGCCGGGGTGCACGTGACCAGGACCGTGCGAGCTGCGGGGAGGAAGTCTTCGACCCCGACCGGGGTGTTACGCGTCAGTGCTTCGGTGAACGCGAGAACGTCAGCTTCGGAATCGAGGTCTACGAGAAATGCGCGTTCTCCCGCGGGAAGTATGCGAGTCACAGGGAGGGCTCCCGATCGATTCGAGTCCGCTCCACGTCCGCTCGCATCGCCACGATGAAACTCGCGATGGTAGCTCGCTCGGCCGCGGTGTAATTCCCGACGGTGCTCGCAGCCCGTGAAATGAGGGGGCCGAAGAAGCTCTCGCCCAGAGTGACCGCCGATGGTGTGACCTGCAAGAGCACCCGTCGACGGTCCGCCGAATCTCGCTCCCGAGCTACGTGCCCCGCTTTGACCATCCGGTCGACCAGTGCAGTCACCGACGCAGAGTTGATCCCGAGCTGTGAGCCCAACCAACCAGGCGTCGCCGGTGTGTCCGAGCGCTCGGCATCCAGAAGGCAGATCAGTGCGCGGACGTCGGTCGAGTGCATTTTGTACTTGTTCGCAAAGCCGGAAACCGCCACGTTCAAGTCGACGGTCAGTGCGCGAAGCGAGTGGACGATCGCCATTGCTTCGTCTTCTGCATCGCCGACGCTCATGGATGCCTCCAGCCCTGGTGTGTTGTCTCTCGATTGTCTACTATCTCGATAGTCGAGAGAAAATGGGGGTGGGGAATGGACTTCAATCGCGCATACGACGCCGTACTGACCAAATGGCCGCAAAAACCGCTGGGTGTGGATCTCGCAGGCCGGTTCGGCCGAACGCATGTGAACGTCTGTGGACCTGAAGACTCGCGGCCGTTGATCCTTCTGCCCGGGGGAGGTGCCACTTCGACGGTGTGGTTCGACAACGTTGCGGCGCTGTCGAAATCCCGGCGTGTTTTTGCCGTCGACACCCTGGGCGATGCCGGACTCAGCATTCCCAATGGTGATCCGATGAAGTCCGTCGACGATCTGATCGAGTGGATGGACTCGATAGTCGATTGCACCGGCGCCGACACCGTCGATGTGGTCGGACATTCCTACGGCGCAATGATTGCGTTGGCCTTTGCGCTGCATCGACCGGATCGTGTCGGGAAACTTGTTCTGCTCGATCCTAATTCGAGTTTCGCCGGCATGAAGGCGGGCTACCTTCTGCGTGCGCTTCCGCTGTTGCTGTCCCCGTCGCGAGCACGCCGAAAGCGACTGTTGGAGTGGGAGACAGGTGAGTTGAGTATCGACTCCGACTGGCTGTCTCTTGTGGAAGTGGGCACTTCGGATCTACCGCGACCCGATCTCGTAGTGCCTCAACGTCCTTCGAAAGAGGACTTGAGCGCACTGGATGTCGAGTTGCTGGTGGTCCTCGCGCAGGACGGACGGGTGCATGATGCGGAAACGGTGTCGAGGTCGGTGCGGGAGAGGATTCCCGCAGCACGTGTCGAGGTGCTGAAAGATGCTTCACATCACAGTATTCCGATGGTTCCCGCCGATGAACTCAACCGAGTGCTCGTCGACTTCTTGGAGGGCTAGCGGATCAGGGTGCGACGACGCACCCCGGACCGATCGGGGTGGCCGGATTGACATCGACCGTTGTGACCGGCCCGCCCGCTGACGTCTGGTAGGCCATCAGAGAATGTTCGCCGGGTGTGGTCGGAGTCCACAGCGTGACGGCGTGGCCGAGTACAACCGGCAAGGTGAAATAGGGATTGACGGTGTCCCAGATCAATTCCTGCGGGAACATGGTCGACGCCCGGTTCAGGTCGACAATCGAGACGTTCGACTCGTCCAACGCTGCTGTCCTGGCAACCACCAGATACGTGCAGCCCGCCCCGTACGGTGTTGTCGGCCCGCTGCTGAGACCCGGAAGGATCGTGACGTCTACTACGTCCGCGGAAGCTGACGTCGCGGAACAGATGGCGGCGCTCGCGCTGATGGCGGCGGCGATCACGGTAGTGCGAGCGATTCGTGAAAGTGTCATACCAGCAGGTCGGTTTCATCTGGATGGGTGTTACAGGCAGACTGATCGGATGCGTGCACTTCATCTTCTTCTGGCCGGCTTCGGATTCCTGCTGGGGTTCCTGATTATTGTTGTCTCCGGCCTGATCGAGTTGGCGTCCGTCGCCTCCCGAACCGATTTCGCCTTTGTCGGTGACTCCGCCGTGTCGGTTGGTGTTTCCAACGAGGCGATCTACACCGCGATCGCTGCTCCACTGGTGGGTGCGCTGTTGGGCTGGCTGTCAGCTGTCATCGCGACGAGGTTCGGGTGGAGCCTCACTCGTGGGAGTGTCACTCCGGCAAGCGAGTGACCAGGGCATTGCTCTTGCTGGTCCGTGGGATATGAGGAAAGGCCCCGACCTCAACAGAGATCAGGGCCTTCCTTTGTATTGCGCTACTTTTGCACCGCGCTACTTCTTGGAGACGCGGAGCAGCTTCTTGTTCACGAACTCGTCCATTCCCCACGGACCGAGCTCGCGGCCGACTCCGGAGCGCTTGACTCCGCCGAAGGGCAGACCGGGCAACGTCGTTCCGTGCTCGTTGACAAACGCCATTCCCACGTCGAGATCGGCAGCGACCGACCGGGCGGAATCGAGATCGCTGCTCCAGACAGACCCGCTCAGACCGTAGACCGACGAATTGGCAAGTTCCACAGCCTCGCTGGCCGACTTGACCTTGTAGACGACGCCGGCAGGTCCGAATAGTTCTTCGCTGTAAGCCCGCATGTCCTGGGTCACGTCTGCGAGCAACGTCGGCTGAACGTAGGCGCCCGGGCCGTCGATCTTCTTCCCACCGGTGAGCAGCGTTGCTCCCTTGGACACAGCGTCGTCGATCTGCTCGATCAGAGTGTCTGCCGCGCTCTGTGAGGACAGCGGGCCCAGGACGGTGGATTCGTCCAACGGGTCACCGGCAGAAACGGATTCGAAGGACGTCGCCAATTTGCGGGTGAAGTCGTCGTAGAAATCTTCGGTGACGATGAAACGCTTGGCCGCATTGCAGGCCTGGCCGGCATTGGACAGACGCGCCTTGGTTGCGGACTTGACGGTGGCATCCATGTCGTCGGAATCGAGGACGATGAACACGTCCGATCCGCCGAGTTCGAGGACGACCTTCTTGAGATTGCGTCCCGCAGTTTCGGCGACGCTGGTGCCGGCGCGTTCGCTGCCAGTCAGTGACACGCCTTGAACTCGTGGATCGGCGATCATGTCCGCGATCTGCTCGTTGGTCGCGAAGACGTTGACGTAGGCGTCGTCCGGCAATCCGGCTTGTCGCAAGATCTCTTCCATCAGCAGGGCCGACTGCGGACAGTTGGACGCGTGCTTGAGAATGATCGTGTTGCCCAGCATGAGATTCGGTGCCGCGAAGCGGGCGACCTGGTAGTACGGGAAGTTCCACGGCATGACGCCGATCAGGGCACCGATCGGTCGCCGGTACACAACCGACTCCTCGGCCCCGGGAACGTCGAGCCGTTCTTCCTCGAGCAACGCCGGACCGTGGTCTGCGTACCACTGATAGATCGCGGCCGAGAGTTGTACTTCGCCCTTGGCCTCGCGGACCGGCTTACCCATCTCCAACGAGATCATTCGGGCCAGTTCGTCCGCCCGCTCTGTGTACAGTTCGGCGGTCTTGCTCAGGACTGCCGCACGTTGCTGTGGCGCACTGTTGCGCCAGGTCAAGTAGCCGCGATGCGTGTTCGCAAGTGCGGCTTCAACTCCGGCGTCATCCAAAGTATCGAATTCCCTGACGGTTTCACCTGTCGCGGGATTGACTGTTTTGTAATTAGCCATAGTTGTACAACGTGCGGAAGGGGGTCGAAGATTCCCGAAACGCGCAATCACATTGAATCGGCCCAACAGGTTTCGATCAAATCCCGGCTGGGTACCATCTCACGCCACCTTGGGGCGATGGGTGCGTTCGTAGCCCTTGCGGTCGTAGAAACGGGTGGTCACGATGCCGAGTACGACGCCGATCAGTAGACCCACCAAGGTCATCCAGACGGCATGCAGCAGCCCTGCCTCACCGCGTGCGCCGAAGAACAGGATCGATCGCGTACCCATGTAGATCTGGTGCATCGGCTCGAATTGCGCCAGCCAGGCATACAACCTGGGGCTGGCTTCGAGGGGGATGGTGCCACCGGACGAAGGCAGCGCGAGGATGACGAACACGAACAGGTTGATCAACATGCCCAACGAGCCGAATGCGGCCATCACCGACATCGCCGTGATGCCGACTGCAGTGATGACCAGCGCGCCGTACTCCCACAATGCAAGCCCGTGAGTGACCGGCATTCCGAGGGCGCGACTGATCCACTGGAACAACGCGGAGACTATGCCGGACAACACGATCATGAACGCCCATTTGACGAGCAGCGTCCGAAACCTGTTGATACCCACAACGTCGTTCTGAACGAAGAGCGGACCGAATTCGGTAGGCGCATATCCGAGCATGCCGTCCACCAAGGAATTGACCACGGTTGCTCCGGTGAATCCCGCAAGGACCAACAGCAGCGCGAAATAGAATGCAACCAAACCGAATCCGGTGCCGTCGGGAAGCGGATCGTGGGCCACCGTGAGTACGTTCACCGGATTTTCGAGCAGCAGGCGGCTCGCTCCTGAGATCTGGGTTCCGGTGCCTCCCGCTTCCAACTGCTGGGTGACCAGGGTGGTGAGTTGCTCGCCCATGTTCTTGTTGACCGAGGCGAGGGCTGTAGTTCCGATCGACTGGACCAGAGATGCGGAGACGGAACCTGCACGTGGATTGGTGTAGATCGTGATGATCGGTTGCTCTACGTCACCGGCGACGACGCTGGCCTCCGCCAGGATGATCGTCCTCTTCGTGAAATCACTGGGAATCACGATCGCGCCGTACAGCGTGCCGGAGTTCAACCGAGATTGGGCTTCGCCGATACCGATCTGCTGCAGGTCGATCTTCTGGTGGTCGATTCCGTTTTCGAGGCCGGCGACGATGTCGTTTCCGAAATTCTTGCGGTCGGCGGGGTCGCCGCCGGGGAGGGTGTCGCCTTCGTCCTGGTTGACCAGGGCGATCGGGAACTGGTCCAGGTGTTTCTTGGGGTCGAGTATTCCGCCCATGTACAGCGCTGCCAGCGCCGACATCAAGAGGGTGACCACTATCAACGGCGTCAACCAGAATCGTGGTGTGTGCATGACGGTGCGGGCAGACGGCTCCGTGTTCTTGCTCATCGTCAGTCGACCGGCTTTCTTTCGCGCGGAGTTCCTCGGGCTGAGCGTAAACGCAAAGGTGCGCCGGGGCAGTCTTTCGATCTGCCCACGGCGCTGGAGACCTGCCCGGCCGGCGGCGGGTCAGTTTGCCGGCAGTCTCATCCGAAAAGGCTGAGAACGGATCGGTAGGGTATGGCCCGCGGCAACCCTGCCGAGACGATTTCGGAGAAACCGTTGACCAACGTGCTGATAGTTGTCCTGATACTCGTAGTGATCGCTGCCGTCGCGTTTGTGGTCCTGCGTGGACGCCAGGGCAAGCCGAATGCTCGCGTGGACCCGCTCGCCGACTATCCCGAGGTGTACGACCCCCACAAGATCGGGGTCGGCGACATCATCACGTACGCGGGTATCGACCACGTTGTTCGAGGGACCATCACGCTCGACGAAGAGGGGTACATCTGGCGTGAGCACCTTCTCGACGGGTCGACCGGTCGTCGTTGGCTGACAGTGGAGGACGACGAGGGCGAACTCGAGATGACTCTCTGGATGCGTCGAGAAGGAACCAACCTGGTCCCGAACGGCGACGTCATTCTCGACGACAAGGTTCACCGCAAGATCGAAAGTGGAACGGCGAAGTTCACGGCCGAGGGTACGACGGGTACGGCCCCCTCCGGCTCGATGGAATACGCGGACTACGCGACCGCCGACAAGACCGGGCTGATCGCATTCGAGAAGTGGGCGCGCGGACAGTCGTGGGAGGTTTCCACGGGACGGGCGGTCACCCGCAGCGAACTCACCGTGATCCACTCGGGCCCACCGGAATGAGTCTGTATCGACTCGATGTGGAACCGACCGACGTGAATGCCTCGGCACTGGGGTTGGTGCTGGGAGCCCCCTCGCCGCCGACCCTCGCCGAGTTGGTGATCGAAACTTCCGATGCGACGTTGACACTCGGAGTGCTCGGGGCATCTCACGTGGTGACGGCCCGGGCATCGGGAAAGGAACTGACCGAGCAGGTTTCGTGCGATGCTCTTGCCGCCGGCGGTGAACCCTTGCCGGCAGTGGAGTCCACGGGAAACTACCGCTTCGAGTCTTCCTCGCTGGTCCTGGACCGAGTCGAATTCGATTCGGAAGCTGCATCGTTGAGAGAGTCCGCCGGCCAGGACGGTTGGATCTGCGGATCCTTTCCCGGCGACGACACAGCGTTGACCGCGTTGTGTGGCGTGCGAGACCGCCAGGGGTGGAGTTGGCAGAGTTGGCATTTGTACCCGGGGGAGGGGACAGGAGTGATCGTGAAGACGCGCAGTAGGTGGCGACCGTGAGGGGGCGGACATGGTTGGCTCCGGTGATGGTGGCAGCCGCAATTATGCTGTCGGCGTGCGGTGGTGGAGCCAAAGACTTCATCGCGGACAACTATTCCAAGACGTCCCAGGATGGCGACGTCGTGTTGTACTCGTCGAAAGATCCAGTGGGCACGACCGTCTCACGGATTGTCGACGCGGACGAACCAGCGGCGCGAAGTGCTGACGGCGGCAACGAATACCTGCGCTACGACGATGACATCGTCACTGTCAGTTCGGCTTCGGGCGGTGGCAGCACCATCAAGGTAGAGGACATCGACGGCACGTATCGCAGCGGCGGATACGCGTACCTGGGACCGGGCTTCAACCCGGGATCCCCGGCGGGTGGAAGTAGTGGCAGCGGCGGCTCGGGTAGTGCCAAATGACGGTAGTGCTCAATGAGAAGGAGAACGGCGTGACGAACATCTTTGCATCCACTTCCGTCGAGATCGGAACGGTGGATCCGGCATTGCTCGTCGGGGGCGTTCTCGGCACCCTCGCCTACTTCGTCGTCGGCGTAGCGGTTCTGGCGACGGGATTCCTGGTCCTCGACCTCATGACACCCGGAAATCTCCGCCACCAGGTTTACGTCGACAAGAACCCGAACGCTGCGATTCTGTTGGCTTCCAACCATCTTGCGCTGGCGATCATCGTGGTGACGGCAATCCTGACCAGTTCGGACGGCTTTGCCCAGGGACTCGCCGACTCCGCGGTGTACGGACTGTTCGCGATCGTGTTGCAAGCGATCGCGCTGCGTTTGATGAACGCATTCCTTCCCGGCAAGTTGGTTGCACTGGTGCAGGATCCGAAGATGTGCGGCGCCGCGTGGGCGGTGGGTGTGAGCTTGTTGTCCATCGGTTTGGTGAACGCCGCAGCGCTCACCTGATGGTTGCCGCTGATCGCGATGTGAAAGTTGCCGAGCGTTCGACGATGCTCGGCTCACGCGCACGCGTGCTTCTCCTTGCGGCTGTTGCCGCGTGCGCGGCGTGCGGCCTGATCTACGAGCTGGCCCTGTTGACGCTCAGCGTGAGTCTGACCGGCGGCGGCATCACTCAGACGTCGTTGATCGTCGCGGGATTTGTTGCGGCGCTGGGTATCGGAGCGCTGGCCGCCAAACCGCTGTTGGGGCATGCGGCCATCTCGTTTGTGACCGTCGAAATCCTGCTCGGGCTGATCGGCGGATTCAGTGCCGTCACGCTGTACGTGACCTTCACGTTCTTCGGTTCCAGCGCAGCAGTTCTGGTGGCTGCGACCGCGCTGATCGGTATCCTCGTGGGTGCCGAAGTGCCTCTGCTGATGACGCTGTTGCAGTCCGGTCGCAGCGACAACGACGCACAGAGCACCGGAAAGGTATTGGCCAACCTCAATGCAGCCGACTATCTCGGCGCGCTGATCGGCGGCCTCCTGTGGCCGTTCGTATTGTTGCCGTGGGCGGGCATGATTCGCGGTGCCGCACTCACCGGCATGATCAATCTCGTGGCTGCGGCAGTTGTCGCGCTGATACTTCTTCGGTGGCAGCTCAGCCTGCGTGCACGATTGATCGCCGTCGTCGCAATGCTGTTGGCGGCGAGCTTGATCGGGTGGCTGCTGATCGCGGCCTCGGACATCGAGACCACGTCGAGGCAGCGGCTCTACACCGATCCCGTGGTGGCCGCCGAGCGATCGGTGTACCAGGAAATCGTCGTCACCGAGCGGGGAAACGACGTGCGACTGTTCCTCGACGGAGACCTGCAGTTCTCCAGTGTCGACGAGCATCGGTATACCGAGTCGCTGGTGTATCCGGCCCTGGTCAACGACCCACGGCGCGTGCTGATTCTGGGCGGAGGTGACGGCCTCGCTGCACGGGAAGTGCTGCGAATGAACAGCGTCGAGCAGATAGTTCAGGTGGAACTCGATCCGGCAGTCATCGAGTTGGCCAACACGCGTCTTCGTGATCTGAACGCGGGAGCACTCGAGGATCCACGGGTGGACGTCGTACTCGACGACGCGTTTCGGTGGTTGCGCGAGCGTCCGGATCCAGGCTTCGATGCGGTCATCGTCGACCTCCCGGATCCTGACACCCCCGCACTTGGCCGCTTGTATTCGATGGAGTTCTACGGACTTGCCGCTGCCGCGATGAATCCGGGCGGGCTGATGGTCGTCCAGTCCGGCAGTCCGTACTCGACGCCGGATGCGTACTGGAGAACGGTGTCGACGGTATCGGCTGTCGGACTGAGCGTCTCGCCCTACCACGTTTTCGTGCCGAGCTTCGGTGACTGGGGATACGTGCTCGCGCAAAGAGGTTCCACGCCGCCCGAGCTTCGTCTGCCCGCTGGTGTGCCGAACCTGCGGTTCCTCGACGAGCCCACCCTGGCGTCGGCCTCGGTGTTTCCTCGCGATCGCCCGAGGCGGGAAATGGAGCCTTCGACACTCGACCGGCCGCGCATCGTCGACGATATGCGCAAGGGCTATGAACGCTGAACTCCCGACCGAGTAGCTTGAATCGAGACTCTCGGCCACGACGGAGGTACGGATGACTGTTCGGATCGAGGAGCACGCACCGGGAGTCCGGTTGCTCACGATGGACCGCCAGGAGAGGCGCAACGCGCTCGACGCGAAGACTTACCGCGAGCTCACGAACGCGATCCTGGAGTCTGACGACGATGACGCAGTGCGGGTTTCGGTGCTGACGGGCGCCGGTGGTGTCTTCACCAGCGGCAACGACATCGGAAGTTTCCAGGACACTGCCGGGAAAGACGGCGGCGAGGCCAAAGACCTGCTGATCGCACTCGTCACCGCACGCAAACCGATTGTCGCAGCGGTCGAAGGGTTTGCAGTCGGAATCGGCACCACGATGTTGTTGCACTGCGACTTGGCATTCGCGGGGCGAGGTACACGATTCCGATTGCCGTTCGTTCCGCTCGGGCTCTCGCCCGAGGGCGGATCGAGTTACCTGTTGCCGCAGATCGCGGGGCTCAAGCGGGCAACGGAACTACTGATGCTCGGAGAAATGTTCGGGGCGGAGGAGGCTGCCGAAGCCGGCCTGATCAATCGAGTCGTGGAGGCCGAGACCGCGCTCGACGTGGCATTGGAGCGCGCGGTGCGCATTGCAGACTCCCCGGCTGAATCGGTGACGCTGACGAAGATGCTCCTCCGCCGCCCACATCTCGATGCCCTGCTGGAAACCATCGACGTGGAGTCGGATCATTTCGCGAGACGGCGGCGATCCGACGAAGCGCAAGAAGCCTTCGCAGCTTTCATGAAGAAGAGGTGACCGAAATGAATGGTGCACAATCGCTTATCCAGAGCTTGGTCGACTCGGGTGTCGAGGTGTGCTTCGGCAATCCCGGAACGTCCGAGATGCATTTTGTTGCCGCACTCGATTCCGTTCCCCAGATGCGTGCGGTACTCGGTTTGTTCGAGGGCGCCGTCACCGGTGCCGCGGACGGGTACGCGCGTATCGCCGGAAAGCCTGCCGCGACGCTGCTTCATCTCGGCCCCGGAATGGCGAACGGACTGGCGAACCTTCACAACGCGCGCCGCGCCCACACCCCCATCGTGAACATCGTCGGGGACCACGCGACCTACCACCACGGTTTCGACGCTCCACTCGAATCGAATATCGACGCGCTGACCGAGTGGCTGGAGGGATGGAGTCGACGTTCCGACTCCACCGCGACCGTCGGTAGCGATGCGGCCGACGCCGTTGCCGCCTCCATGGATCCGCCCGGACGCATTGCCACACTTGTCCTCCCCGCCGACGTCTCGTGGGGCGAAGGTGGAGTTCTTGCGGGTCCTCGAGACATACCGGGGCGGGCGGAAGTAACTGCAGCACAGATCGACTCGGTGGTAGGCGCGCTCAATGCCGAGGGGCGCGCCACGCTACTGCTGGGCGGCGCAGCGTGTTCCGAAGCCGGACTGCGCGCCGCTTCCCGAATTGCAGTCGCGACCGGTGCACAGATTCTGGTCGAGACCTTTCCGGCCAGGCTTCAACGCGGTGCGGGACTACCGTCATTCGAGCGCTTGGGATACTTCGCCGAGCACGCCACCGAACAACTTCGCGGAACAACTCAGCTCGTCCTGGCCGGCGCGGTTTCGCCGGTCTCGTTCTTTGCGTATCCCGGAAAACCGAGCGATCTGGTCCCGGACGGCGCCGCGGTGACAACGCTGGCGAATGTCAGCGACGATGTTGTCGGCGCGTTGGAAGCAGTGGCGGAACTCGTGGCACCCGGAGTGGAACCCGTTCTGCAGGAGGCAAATCGGCCGTCGCTGCCGAGCGGGCCTCTCGACGTGCGAAATTGGGCCGACGTGATCGGGGCCCTGCTGCCGGACGACGCCATCATCTCCGACGAGGCGGCCACTTCCGGTTGGGCGATCCCGATCGCGCTTGCCGGAGCGCCGCGCCACGACGTGCTCACGCTCACCGGAGGTGCCATCGGCCAGGGCATTCCGGTGGCGACGGGAGCCGCTGTGGCAGCGCCGGAGCGGCCGGTGATCAATCTCGAAGCCGACGGAAGCGCGATGTACACCATCACGGCGTTGTGGACGCAGGCGCGAGAACAGTTGAACGTCACGACGATTCTGCTCAACAATCGCGCATACGCCATCCTGCGTGGCGAACTGCAACGAGTCGGCGCAGAAGGTGGCGGCGTCGTAGCACAGTCGATGTTGGATCTGTCGTCTCCGAACATGGACTACGTCAAGATCTCCGAGGGGTTGGGAGTGCCCGCGTCGCGGGCGAACACAGCGGAGGAGTTGGCCGAACAGTTTGCCGCAGCGCTGGCGGAACCCGGCCCGCATCTCATCGAGGTCATGCTGCCTCCGCCGTCGTGATTTCGACCTCGAATCGATCGTCGATTTTGCATTCAACTGGAGGTTTTCGGTGCTAGCTGCGATCGGTCTGTCTCTTCCGATTGCCCTCGGCCTGCTTTTCGTCTCGATGCCCATGGCGGTGATCGTGCTCGTCATGATCACCGCTGGAGCACATCGAGGGGCAGCATCTTTTCTACTCGGGTGGGTCCTCGGAATCTCGGCAGTCGTTGCGGTGACGATCGTGATCGCTGACTATTCGTTTGCTGAGTCGGAGTCGTCGCAGACTTCGGTGTGGTCGAGCGTCGTACGAATCGTGTTGGGGCTCGTGCTGTTCGGATTGGCGTACAAGCAGTGGCGAGCGCGTCCGAGGGACGGAAGTGATCCGACAGTTCCGAAGTGGATGAAGAGCATCGACGGGTTGACTCCGCGGAAGGCGTTCGGGTTGGCGTTCTTGTCCGCGGCGGTCAATCCCAAAAATGCAGCGCTGGCAGTATCCGGTGCGGCCACTATCGCGGTCGCCACGAATGTTGTTGCCCAACAGATTGTTGCCGCGGTGATCTTCACGGTCATCGCGAGCGTCGGCATCGCGTCGCCGATCCTGGTCAAGGTGTTCTCCGGCAAGCGAGCCGACGAGATCCTCGCATCAGCGAAGTCATGGATGACCGCGAACAACGCAGTGATGATGGCGGTCATCCTGGCGATCCTCGGCGCGACCGTGCTGGGCGAGGGGCTCAGTGGACTGCAATAAGTCGCCTACCATTGGCAGGTGACTGATTTCGACGACGAAACCGCTGGTTCCGACGCTGCTGGTTCCATTGCCTCCGCTGCTTTGGCTGTTCTGCGCGAGCAAGGCCCGCTGAGTCTCGAAGAGTGGGCGACCCATCTCGAGGAGTACGGAACTGCGACCGAGTTGGCCGACGTGCTCGAGTATCTGTCCGAACCGATGCTCGGGTACCTGCCCAACGGAAAGTACGTCGCCCTCGACACGGTCCTCGAAGGCCTCGTGTTCACTCACCGGCTAAGCGAGCTCGAGATTGCGTCCGACATCCTCGACGCGAGCCCCGACCTGGAGCCGATCTTGGCATTCGGCGACGGCGACGGCGACGGCGAAGACGGGGCGATCCGGGTGGCCCTGGCGGAAGAAGCGGCCGTGGAACGTGGAGCTGCTCCCTTCCGGAGTCGACGAGTTGTGGTTCTTCCAGCCGGAACCCTCGGCGAGTGCGCCGACGGTGATCTCATCGGCCTGGCAGTCGAAGACGGAAGACTTGCGTTTCGTCTGGTCGAGATCGAGGACGAACCCGATCTTGCTCCGGCGCTCGGCGAACTCTTCGAGGAGGACGGAGTCGAGGCCCTGGATTCGGTGTGCTGGCAACTCCTGCTCGAGGATCCGTCTCTCTTCACGGTTCCTGTTGCGCCGCTGGGTGAGATCTTCGAGGCGGCAGGATACGAGCACGAGCGTGAACTACTGGCTCGGCGGGGATTCGACTTCGATGCCTACGACCTGCAGATTCGGACAGCATCGGTCGCCAGTACCTACGACCTGACCCACGACGAGGCCGTCGCTGCTGTTGCATTTGTCGATCTGGCGGACCGCGGATACACCGATGCCGTCATCGCCGACTTCGACATCGTGGACTGGGCTCGCCGTCACGTCAGCGCCGCCCCGGACTTCTTTGTCTCACTGGCAGATCCGGGTGCTGCAGTGGCCGTGTTCGATCTCGGATTTCGGAATCAGGACCCGGTGACCGACGCAATCCTCGAAGCGCTTGCCTCCGAACTGGCCGAGCGAGGGCCACGGTCGGTCAGGGCGGCGGCTCATTGGCTCGCCGGTAAGGCCGTCGATCGGCTGGGGCGCGTCCTCGAAGCGGAGGCGCACTACGAGAAAGCGCTCCTTGCCGAATCCGGTTGGGGTCCGGCCTTGTTCGAGCTGGCTCAGTTCGCGTCGGACCGCGGCGACGCGACCCGGGCGCTGTCACTGCTCGGGCGGATCGACGGCGGAAGTGAAGAGAATCTCTACGCCGTACTGCAGGACTTCGTCCCAGTCGATCACCCGGAACTCGGGCGAAACGACAAGTGTTGGTGCGGTTCCGGCCGCAAGTACAAGGTCTGCCACCTCGGAAAGGCCGATGAATCGGTCAAGGCAGATGGTCGCTGGTTGTACAAGAAGGCGTGCCTGTTTGCGTTTGCCTCCGAATTCGTCGACGTCGTGACCGGGCTCGACGATCTCGAAAACGCGAATCTCTCCGAGGACGAACTGATCGCCGCCACGATCTTCGACGGCTCGGCACTGGACGTGGCTCTGTTCGAGGGTGGGATCTTTGCCGACTTCCTGGCCAGACGCAGCGAACTACTTCCCGAGGCGGAAGTAGTGACAGCCGCACAGTGGCTCGGGGTCCGGAGGTCGGTGTACGAGGTGATCGAAACTTCCGACACCGGCGTCGTGCTGCTCGATCGTGTGTCCGAGGAAACCGTCACCGTTGGTCACCCGGTCGAAGGAAAGCCCGGCGACCTGATCAGTGCCAGGCTCCTGACGGCCCCCACTGGTGCGCTTGCGGTGGGCGTTGTCGTCATGTCCTCGGAATCGCAGGCTGCGAGGGTACTCGAGGTTCTCGCTTCCGAGGAACTCGACGCCGAAGAACTGGTCCGCGAGTCGCGTGGAGGCGCCGATCACTCGACCGATGACCGGTGACGATGTATCGAGTCGACCCCGTTAAAGTTGGATAGGTGAACGAACCGATGGATGCCAATGACTTGATCGCCGAAGCCGCGATGGAGTTGTTGCGTGAGCACGGCCCGCAGACAGCGGCGGACTGGGGCACCCTGTTGGCCGATGCCGGCCACGGTACAGCCGACGACATGGCCGAATTCGTCGAGTACGTCGAGGACCCACTGCTCGGCTACTTGAGTGAGGAGCGGTACGCCGCACTCGACACGTTGTTCGAGCATCGAGTGCTGACCCATCGGCTCACCGAAGCCGAAATAAAGTCCGGCGTTCTCGACGCGAACCCTGATCTGATGATGCTGCGGGTGTTCCTCGATCGTGACGACGACGAGATTCATGGCATCAGCGTCGTGCACCGCGGGATCGACGACGACCTGTTGGCTGATCGTGGGATCGAAGATCCGGAGTTCCTGCACGACGAGGGTTTTCTCCTCGACACCGATACTCTCGCCGAATGTTCTGCGGGCGATTTGATCGGACTGTTCGTCGCTGACCGTGAGCTGACGCTCTGCACCATCCCCGAGGTACTGGATCCCGCACCCGGATTCGGCGAGAGTCTGGGGACGGTCCTCGCAGACACCGGTGCTGACACCCTCGATGCCATTGTCTGGCAATTGATGCTCGACGAGCCGTCGCTGTTCCGTCAGCCCACCGCACCGCTGGGCGAAATGCTCGAGGCGGCAGGTTACGTCCGCGACGGTGATTACGTTGCGGTCGACGGATTCGATTTCGAGGCATACCACCTGGCGAACCGAGCCCGCATGCTCGAGGTTCGGGAGAACCTGCACCCGGAAGAAGCCGCCTCGGTGATTGCCTTCGTCGATGTGGTCATGGCCGCGAAAGCCGAAGCCGTCGAGGATGTCTCGGACTGGGCGCGCAAGCAGATCAAGGAGGATCCGCAGACCTTCGCCGGCATCGCCGAGCCGCCCGCGGCTGCGGCAGCGTTGGAGCTGTTGTCCGAACTCGACGATCATGATTCCGTATTGCATTCTGTTGCAACTGCTCTCGCCGAGAAAGGGTCGCGTCGTGTCAAGCCGGCAGCGCATTGGCTGGCAGGCAAGGCTTCGGATCGTCTCGGCAAGATCCTTGTCGCTGAGGCGTCGTACGAAACGGCGCACGATCTCGATCCCGACTGGACTCCCGCGATCTTCGATCTGGCACTACTGGCGGCCGATCGCAGCGACGTGACCCGCGCGCTGGCACTTCTCGGCCGGATCGAGGGTGGCGAGTCCGAGGTTCTGCACGAGGTTCTTCAGCGCTATGCCCCGGCCGAGCACCCCGAACTCGGCCGAAATGACAAGTGCTGGTGCGGTTCCGGTCGCAAGTTCAAGGTCTGCCATCTGGGCAAGTCCGAGGTGACGTTCGACGACCGGGCCAACTGGCTCTACGTCAAGGCTCAGTTGTTCTCGCGCACACCGGAGTACTTCGACGCCGTGTTCGATCTTGCGCTCATCCGTGCCGAGCAGTTCAACAGCGAAGAAGCACTGACGTTGGCCGTCGAAGGCGGATTGGCCGTCGACGCTGCCTTGTTCGATGCGGGTATTTTCGCGGCATTTGTCGAGCGGCGCGGAGAACTGTTGCCTGCCGACGAACGCGAACTGGCCGATCAGTGGTTGTCGATTCCGCGCTCGGTGTACAAGGTCGCCTCGACGGAGCCGGGACAGTTGGTGACCCTCAGCGACGTCCGCAACGGGCATCTGGTGAAGGTCACGGACGAGTGGGGCTCAGTCAATCTCGAGCCGGGCACGCTCGTCTGTGCACGCGTTCTCCCCGCCGGCTCCACGATGCGCACCTTCGGTGGCATCGAACCGCTTGCAGCAGAGGACAAGAGGGAACTGATCCAACTGATCGAGTCGGTGGATACCGAACCCGGTCAGCTGGTGGAGTTCCTCAGCCGCGGCCTTGCCGGTGCGCCTTTCGGGTAGCGTGCACTACCAAAAGGGCGCACGGGGCCGGAGGCCTCAGGGCGTGACCTGAGCCAACATCATCTGCTCGAAACCCTCACCGTACGGCGGGAGCATTCCCCATTCACCGCGCGGGTCATGCTGCGCTGCTTCGAATACCGTTCGGGCGTGACTGAACTCGAGGAAACCCTCGCGGCCGTGGTAGTGCCCGATACCCGAAGCTCCGACGCCGCCGAAGGGTGCGTCGCTCAGCCCTGGGTGTGACATCGCGTCGTTGATGGTGACGCCGCCCGAGACGGTGCGTTCGAGTACGGATTCCTTCTCGTCCAGGTCGGTTCCGAAGTAATACAGCGCCAACGGTTTCGGCCGTGAGTTGATGTCGGCGACGACGCTGTCGAGTTGGTCGTACGGCAGGATCACGACGGCCGGTCCGAAGATCTCCTCCTTCATGATCTGCGCGTCGGTCGGAGGGTCGACCACGATTCGCAGTGGGCGGCGACGAGTGTCTGCGGAGAGTTCTTCGTCGGGAACCGTGATGATTCGTGCCCCACGCTCTTCCGCGTCCGCGATGTACCCCTCGATGCGTGCGAGGTGACGATCGCTGACTATCGAGACCATGTCTTTGTTGTCGGCGATCGTGGGGAACAGTCCGGTGAACTGATCGGTGAACGCGTCGATGAACGCTTCTGTGTTCTCGCGCGGGACGTAGATCAGGTCGGGAGAGACGCAGAGTTGGCCGGCATTGGTCGACTTCGCGATGGCCAAACGTGATGCAGCAGAGCTGATATCGGCACTGCGGCTCAAGACGCTCGGTGACTTGCCGCCGAGTTCGAGGGTGACCGGCACCAGGTTCTTCGCAGCATTGGCCATGACCAGCTTTCCGACGGTTGTGCTGCCGGTGAAGACGAGGTGGTCGAAAGGCAGCGACGTCAGCAGATCAGCGACCTCCGGTCCACCTGTCACCACCGCGACCTCCACGGGGTCGAGCGTTCGACGCGCCGCCTCGGCCAGGACCGCCGCAGTGTTCGGCACGATCTCCGACGGTTTGAGAACGGCGCGATTTCCCGCTCCGAGGGCGCAGGCGAGCGGGCTCAGGAGAGTGAAAAGGGGAGCATTCCAGGTTCCGATGATGCCGATCGAACCCTTCGGCTGGTACGACACGTACGCCGTGGCACCCAGCTGATCCTGCATCGCCCCGGTGGCTCTCGGTGAGCGAATCATCCACTCTTCGAGCGAATCACGAACGTGCTTGAGTGAAACCATGGATCCCAGAACGTCATTCATCACCGAGTAGGCCGGGATTCGGCCGCCGAAGTCTTCGTTGATCGCTTCGGTCAGATCCTTGTGGTTTGCCACCAGAAGATTGACGACGCGTTGGATGCGCTCGCGTCGTGTCTGCGCGGACGGAAGACCAGCGGCGCGAGTTGCTTCCTGCTGGGCCCGCAGAATCTCTTCGAGATCGGTGGTGACGGCGGCATCGGTGCTCATGGGCACTCCTCGTAGTGGCGAAGTATTGACCGGACCGTATCGACGCGGCGCGAACAGATGCCCCTTTCGTCTCGTTGACCGGGACGGATTCGATTGGTAGAGAGAACACATGTCGCAGACACAGGTAGAAGACACTGCAGTGAAGATTTCCGTCGAGGAGTCGGTGGGACTCGGATTCCTGACGCTCGATCGGCCGGCGCGGCGCAATCCGCTCTCGGCGGAGACCATGCGCGAGGTGACGGCTGCCCTTCTCGAATTGTCTGCAGACGAGCGCGTGCGGGTCGTGATCGTGCGCGCCGAAGGCCCGGTGTTCTCCGCCGGCCACGATCTGACGGAGATGATCGGGAGAACCCTCGAAGACGAGCGGGCGATCTTCGACGGCTGTACCGAGATGATGGAGACCGTACAGCGGATTCCGCAGCCGGTGATTGCCCTAGTACAGGGCCCGGCTATCGCGGCGGGCTGCCAACTGGCCGCGTCGTGTGATCTGGTTGTTGCTGCGTCGAACGCTGTCTTCGGTACTCCCGGCGTCAAGATCGGACTGTTCTGCTCGACGCCCATGGTGGCCCTGAGCAGGGCAGTAGGGCGCAAGCGCTCGATGCAGATGTTGCTCACCGGGCAGACGATCGACGCCGACACCGCTGCGGACTGGGGTCTGGTGAACTTCGTCGTCGCGCCCGAAGACCTGGACCGAGAGGTGCGCGAACTGGCCGGCAAGATCACGACGGCCAGCCCCCTGACGGTGAAGATCGGTAAGCAAGCGTTTTATCACCAGATCGATCTGCCGCAAGCCCAGGCGTACGAGGCGATGGCGGAAACGATGGCAACCAATGCCGTGACCTGCGACGCTCAAGAAGGTATGCAAGCTTTTGTGGACAAGCGAAAGCCTGAATGGCGCAATAAGTAACGATCGCTCTTCCGGTTTAGTTGGACGTCCTATAACCTGAGCGAATGAGCCTGGATCCACGCACCAACACCGTCGACGGAGTGCTTCGGCGCTCGGCAGCCAAGTACCCCGACCGCGTAGCCGTCGTCTTCGAAGATCGCACTCGCACCTACCGCGAACTCGACGACGCGGTGACGCGGGTCGCGGCCCACTTGCTCGGTCTGGGCCTCGAACACGGCGACCGCGTCGCGGCATACGGAACCAACTCCGACGCCTATGCAATCGGATTCCTTGCCTGTGCGCGAGCAGGTTTGGTGCATGTTCCGGTCAATTACGCACTCAAGGGGGAGGAACTCCGGTACCTCGTGGCGCAGTCAGGCGCCCGCGCGGTGTTGGTGGATCCGGCATTGGCGTCGACGCTCGACTCGGTTCGCTCCGACCTCGATCTCGACCACGTGATCGCACTGCGGGACGCGGAACTGTCGGTGGTCACGATCGGCGAGGCCGGCGAGGTGCCTGTTTTCGAACCGCGTGCGACGTCGACGGATCTGGCGCAACTGCTGTACACCTCGGGCACCACCTCGAAGCCCAAGGGCGCCATGATGTCTCACGGCGCGCTGGTTCACGAGTACGTGTCCTCGGTGATCGCGCTCGGGCTCGACAAGAACGACAACCCGCTGATCTGCATGCCGATGTACCACTCCGCGGGCATGCACGTCTTCATGCTGCCGTACCTGTCCGTCGGTGCGACGGTCAGTCTGATGCAGGCGCCGGACATCCCGGAGATTCTGCGCCGCGTCGAAGCAGAAAAGATCGGATCGCTGTTCCTGGCCCCGACCGTGTGGGTACCGTTGGCCAACCATCCGGACCTCGAGACCCGCGATCTGTCTTCGCTCAAGAAGGCGCAGTACGGCGCCTCGATCATGCCGGTCACGGTGCTCAATCGTCTGCGTGAGCGTTACCCGGACATCGGCTTCTACAACTGCTTCGGCCAGTCCGAAATCGGTCCGCTGGCAACAGTTCTCCAGCCCGGCGAGCATGCTGATCGTCCGTCTTCTTGCGGGCGAGCGGTGTTCTTCGTCGAAACCCGTGTCGTCGACGCCGACGGAAACGACGTTGCCGACGGTGAGTCCGGTGAGGTTCTCTACCGCTCACCGCAGCTGTGCAACGGCTACTGGGAAAATCCGGAAGCCACCGCCGACGCCTTCCGCGACGGCTGGTTCCATTCGGGCGATCTTGTCGTGCGGGACGAAGAAGGGTTCATCACGGTCGTCGACCGAATCAAGGACGTCATCAACACCGGCGGCATCTTGGTGGCGTCGCGCGAGGTCGAAGATGCGGTCTACACACACCCGGCTGTGGCAGAAGTTGCCGTGATCGGTACGCCCGACGAGAAGTGGATCGAGGCCGTCACCGCGATCGTCGTGCTCAAGGACGGCAACGACGAGTTGACGCCTGAGGCGTTGATTGCCCACGTCAAGGAGCGAATTGCCCCGTTCAAGGTCCCCAAGCACGTGCGTTTCGTGGCCGAACTCCCGCGAAATCAGAGCGGAAAGCTGCTCAAGCGGGAACTGCGCACCGTCTGACACCTGCTATAGGTTCTGCCTTACCTTCGGTTCGTTTTCAGGTCTTTGACTCCGATTGCCTCACGGTATTGACTTCGGAGGACGGCATGGACTTCGGAAACAGCAAGGTGAGTGGTGGGAATGCAGGTCGATGCAGATGACTTCGCAGATATCTTGGCGACTGCGCGGGAGTTCATCCGTAAGGAAGTAGTTCCGCGTGAGCAGGAGATTGCCGACACCGACGCCATTCCTGAGGACATACGCAAGAAGGCCGCAGCCATCGGGCTGTTCGGCTACGCGATTCCTCAGGAATGGGGTGGGCTCGGACTCGATCTCACCCAAGACGTCGAACTGGCAATGGAATTCGGCTACACGTCCCTGGCGCTGCGTTCGATGTTCGGTACCAACAACGGAATTGCCGGGCAGGTGCTGGTCGGCTTCGGTACCGACGAGCAGAAGGCTCAGTGGCTAGAGCGCATCGCCTCCGGCGACGTCGTGGCTTCCTTTGCTCTCACCGAACCCGGCGCGGGCTCAAACCCGGCCGGCCTTCGGACCAAGGCCGTTCTGGACGGATCCGAATGGGTGATCGACGGCAACAAGCGGTTCATCACCAATGCTCCACTGGCACAGCTGTTCGTGGTGTTCGCGCGCACTCGCCCGGCGGATTCCGATGGTCCGGGAATTGCAGTCTTCCTGGTTCCGGCTGACACGCCAGGAGTCACAGTTGGTCCCAAGGACAAGAAGATGGGTCAGGAAGGTGCCTGGACCTCCGAGGTCACCTTCGACAACGTCCGGGTTCCCGAGTCGGCCCTCGTCGGTGGCGACCAGGACACCGGATACCGCGCAGCGATGACGTCTCTCGCGCGCGGACGAGTCCATATCGCGGCGCTCTCGGTGGGAGCAGCACAGCGAGCGCTCGACGAATCTGTCGCGTTCTCCGTGGTCACGGAACAGGGCGGCACCGCTATCGGTGACTTCCAGCTGGTTCAAGCGATGCTGGCTGACCAGCAGGCCGGTGTCATGGCCGGGCGTGCGATGGTGCGTGAGGTGGCTGCGCGGTACGTCAGCGGTGAGGATCGACGTCTCGGCCCCTCGGCGGCAAAGCTTTTCTGCACCGAGATGGTGGGCAAGGTCGCGGATCTCGCCGTGCAGATCCACGGTGGCAACGGGTACATGCGCGGTGTGCCGGTCGAACGCATCTACCGTGAAGTTCGCCTGTTGCGCCTGTACGAGGGAACCAGCGAGATCCAGCGACTGATTCTCGGCGGTGGGCTCGTGGCGCAAGCGAAAAAGCAAAACCAGCGCTGACACCTTTACCTGACGAGCTTTAACCTCACGAACGGAGTGGACATGGGATTGTTGGACGGCAAGGTTGCGGTAGTGACCGGCGGAGCGCAGGGCATCGGGCTCGAAATTGCGCGCACCTTCATCAAGGAAGGCGCGACCGTCGTTCTCGGCGACATCAACGAAACCGTCGGAACGGCTGCGGTCGCCGAACTCGGTGGAGAGTCGGTCGCCCGTTTCGCTTCCTGCGACGTGCGTGATTCCGGACAGGTCGAGGCCATGCTCGATCTGGCCGAAAGTGCTTTCGGTCCAGTCGATGTCATGGTCAACAACGCCGGCATGACGCGCGACGCCACGATGCGGAAGATGACCGAGCAGGACTTCGACGACGTGATCGCCGTTCACCTCAAGGGTGCCTGGAACGGAACACGCGCTGCCGCCGCCCGCATGCGCGAGCGTGAGACGGGCGCAATCGTGAACATCTCGTCGATCTCCGGCAAGGTGGGCATGCTCGGGCAGACCAACTACTCGGCCGCCAAGGCCGGCATCGTCGGTCTGACGAAGGCCGCGGCAAAGGAGGTCGCGTTCAAGAACGTTCGCGTCAACGCCGTTCAGCCCGGACTTGTCCGCACGGCGATGACCGAGGCAATGCCCGAACGGATCTGGAACGAGAAGCTTGCCGAGATCCCGATGGGGCGTGCGGCCGAGCCCTCGGAGGTTGCTTCGGTTGTACTGTTCCTCGCGAGCGACCTCTCGAGCTACATGACGGGCACGGTTCTCGAGATCACCGGCGGCCGCCACATCTGATCCGTCCTGTTCGAGTGCAAGAATTCAGAGTGTAAAACTTCTGGGTGTAAAACTTCTGGGGTGACTACTGACATGGGACAGCCGAACTCGGATCTTCCGCTCGACGGAATCACCGTGGTTGCACTCGAACAGGCGGTGGCGGCACCGCTCGCCACCAGGCATCTCGCGGACATGGGTGCGCGGGTGATCAAGATAGAACGCGTCGGCGAGGGCGATTTCGCGCGTCACTACGACCGGGCGGTTCACGGTCAGGCGTCACACTTCGTGTGGCTCAACCGTTCCAAGGAATCGATCGCTGTCGACGTGAAGTCGGAATCCGGCCGGCAGATCGTTCTCGATCTTGTCGCGCGAGCCGATGTGTTCCTACAGAATCTGGCACCCGACGCAGCTGCGCGACTGGGGTTCGGCGCGGAGGAACTGCGCGAGAAATTCCCACAGCTCATCGTGATCGACATGTCCGGATACGGCAGTGCCGGCCCACGGCGTGAGCGCAAGGCGTACGACATGCTGGTCCAAGCCGAGACCGGAATGATCTCCGTGACAGGCACACCGGAGACGGCCACGAAGACGGGTATCCCGGTCTCGGACATCGCCGCTGGAATGTACGCGCTGACTTCGATTCTGAGCGCCCTGTTCCGTAGAGAGCGAACGGGTAAGGGAGCGCTCGTCGAGGTCTCGATGTTCGATTCCACCGTCGAATGGCTCGGGCATCCGATGTACATGAAAATGTATGCAGACAAGCAGATTCCGCGGGTCGGTCTCGGCCATGCGGCGATCGTTCCCTACGATTCGTATCCTACTGCCGACGGCGAGATCCTGATCGGCGTCCAGAACGATCGTGGATGGCGTGCACTGATGGTGGACGTGTTCGAGCGAGAGGATCTGGTCGACCATCCACGCTTTTCCACCAACATCGTGCGCGTCGAAAATCGCGGCGAGGTAGACGAATTGGTGGGTTCCCTGACTCGTCTGTATTCGACGGCAGATCTGGATCAACGCCTTGCCGCCGCCGGTGTCCCGGCCGCTGCACTCAACGACATGGCAGGTCTACTGGAACATCCGCAGTTGGAGAAGCGTGCCAGGTGGAGGTCCGTGGGCACCGAAAACGGACCGATCGATGCCGTGCTGCCTCCGATGACGTACTCGGACGTCGAAATGCGCATGGGTGACGTTCCGGCACTCGGCCAGCAGACGGATTCTCTGCTGGCCGAGTTGGGGCGTACGGGAGACCAGATCGCGGACCTTCGCCGCGACGGATCGATCGGTTAACGCTTCTAGCGTCGCAGGTTCTCGAACACCGCTGCAATCCCTTGTCCGCCACCGATACACATGGTCTCGATCCCGTACCGTCCCTGGCGCCGGTCGAGTTCGCGCAGCAGATTGGCGAGGATCCGCCCACCGGTGGCACCGACAGGATGTCCGAGCGAGATCCCGGAACCGTTGACGTTGAAGCGCTCCTCGATGTCCTGCGCGCTCAATCCCCAGGCCTTGGCGCACGCGAGAACCTGTGCGGCGAATGCCTCGTTGACTTCGATGAGGTCGATGTCGTCGAGCGACAGATCGACACGGGAGAGAGCTTTCGCCACGGCAGGCACCGGTCCGATGCCCATCCGGTTCGGCTCCACACCCGCCACACCCCAGCTGATCAGTTTCGCGAACGGTCGCAGGCCAAGGCGTTCGGCGTTGGCCGCAGTGGTGACGATGGCCGCGGCTCCGGCGTCGTTCTGGCCGCAGGCGTTTCCGGCGGTGACTGTGGCTTCGGGGTCGACTCGACCTCGAATGGGGCGCAGTGCAGCAAGATCGGACAGCTGAATCCCTCGGCGCGGATGCTCGTCGCGAGTGACGACTGTCTGCTCACCACGGCGCCCGCGTACCGAAACGGGAATGGTCTCGTCGTCGAAATACCCACTGTCCTGGGCATGAACGGCCCGTTCGTGCGATCGCACCGCGTATCGGTCCTGCTCGTCGCGGGTGATCGAGTACTCCCGGCGCAAGTTCTCGGCGGTCTCGATCATGCCGCCTTCGACCGGAAAGTTGACCCCGCCGGAGTTCGTGCGCGGTTTGGCCAATCGGTCGTGAAACTCGACCGAAGGGCGCTTTGTGCCCCAACGCATATCGGTGGAGTAGAACTCGGTTCCGCTCATACTCTCGGCGCCGCCGGCGATGACCAGATCACTCATCCCGGTCTGTACCTGCATCGCGGCGTAGATGATCGCCTGCAATCCCGAACCGCAACGGCGATCGAGTTGTATTCCGGGAACGGACACGTCCAGACCGGCGTCGAGTGCCGCGATTCGTCCGATGGCCGCGGCCTCTCCGTTGGCGTAACCCTGACCGAAGATGACGTCGTCGACATCGGTGGACGCAATGCCGGTTCGTTCGACGAGGCCACGCACAACCGTGCTGGCGAGAGTGGTGACGGGAACGTCCTTGAAGACTCCGCCGAATCCGCCCACCGGGGTGCGAACGGGTTCACAGATGACTGCGTCGTGCATGGAATGCGCCTGTCTCGAGGAGAGGTGGGGAATGCGTCGCGTGAACGGGCCGATCGAAGGGCCCCATCGCGACCTGGCCACTCGAATATCCAGCACGCGTGGCGCGGTTGTCAACAGCAGGAACGACCTGTTCGGACATAGTTTCCGCCATACGGTTCGTATGCGAAATCGACTTTGACACATATACCGTTCGGGGATTGAATGGATGCAGCGTCTCTGCCGCACACATGTCGCGGTGGGGTGAAAGTTCCTGGAGTCGAATCAGTTTCGTCGACAGGAGAGCACGAAGTACCGACTGACAGGTGGAACAGTGACTCGTTTGGCGCAGACGACGGGATTGACCGAAACCCAGACCGATATCGTCGGGGCGGTACGCGAGTTCGTCGATCGTGTGGTCATCCCCGCGGCGCAGGAGCTCGAACACTCCGATACGTACCCGACCGACATCGTCAAGCAGATAAAGGACATGGGTCTGTTCGGACTGACCATCGACCCCGAGTACGGGGGTATCGGCGAATCATTGCTCACCTACGCACTGTGCGTCGAAGAATTGGCCCGTGGATGGATGAGCGTGTCCGGTGTCATCAACACGCATTTCATCGTGGCTCACATGATCTCCGCGCACGGGACGCCGGAACAGAAGGCGAAGTACCTGCCACGTCTGGCGTCCGGGGAACTCACCGGCGCATTTTCCATGTCGGAACCGGCCCTGGGTTCCGATGTTGCTGCCATATCGACAAAGGCGAAGCGTACGGAGTCCGGCGATTACGTGATCACCGGCCAGAAGATGTGGCTGACCAACGGTGGTTCGTCGACGTTGGTGGCAGTCCTCGTCAAGACGGACGAGGGCGCGGAGAAGCCGCACAACAATCTGACGACGATATTGATCGAGAAGCCCGCAGGTTTCGGCGAGGTACTCCCGGGCCTGACCATTCCGGGCAAGCTCGAGAAGATGGGCTACAAGGGAATCGACACCACGGAGATGATTTTCGACGGCTTCGAGATCGGAGCCGAAGGGGTTCTCGGTGGCACTCCCGGCTTGGGATTTCGGCACATGATGGACGGCGTCGAGGTCGGCCGGGTCAACGTCGCCGCGCGTGCGTGCGGAATCGCCCAGCGCGCTTTCGAACTGGCTGTCACCTACGCCAAGCAGCGCGAGACGTTCGGCAAGCCGATCGCCGAGCATCAGGCCATCGCGTTCCGGATCGCCGAAATGGGCACCAAAGTCGAAGCGGCACATCTGATGATGGTCAACGCTGCCAGGCTCAAGGACTCGGGTGAGCGCAACGACGTCGCCGCGGGTATGGCGAAGTATCTGGCGAGTGAATTCTGCTCGGAGGTCACGCAGGACAGCTTCCGTATCCATGGTGGATACGGCTACTCCAAGGAATACGAGATCGAGCGGTTGATGCGTGAGGCGCCGTTCCTTCTGATCGGTGAAGGCACCAGCGACATCCAGAAGCAGATCATCAGCAAGGGCCTGCTTCGCACGTACAACTGAGCCGAGAAGCGGCACCGCGAACATGCGCGGTGCCGCTTTGTCGTGTCGGGTCAGCGGGTGAAGGCCAGGGTTGTCACCGGTGACCGGTTGCCGTATGCGTCAACGGCTTCGACGCGGGCTTCGTATACGGTGCCCGCTGCGGCATGGGGAATCGGAATGTCGAGGCTGTTCGGCCGTGGCATGAAGTAGAAGTCGGAGAGCACCTTCGACGAGACCACCTTCGCTCCGGTGGCTGTGTCCGTGATCTCGACGGCATAGTGATGGACCATCTGGTCGTCCTTCGCCTGCGCGATCCGTAGCGCAGTTTCACCGTTCGCTCCGGTGCTCACCGAGAGTGGGGTGGCCGTGGTGAATTCCGGTCCATTCTTGTTTCGTGCACCCGAGGTGTAGCGGAAGTTGTCCTTGATCTGCTGGTTGGTCGACCCGTCGAGTTCGACCGTCCAACCCGAGCCGCTCAGCGTGCCCGCGCTCGAGTACGGCGGCTGCCAGTTGGCTGACCACGCGCCTCCGGTGTAGATGTCGTGCTTGTCTGCCGCCATGTTGATGCGGTTGATTTCCGTGCGGTCCTGGTAGACCTCCACGAAGAGCGCTTGGGCAGTGGGTGATTCGAAACGGTTCGCGAGACCGGACTCGGTCACCATCTGGTAGCCGTGATCGATTTCGATGTACGACATCGAGCCGTCGTTGACCGCCGTGAAGTCGCGTTGATGGATCGACCGGTCGTCGTTGTTGTTCAGATGTGAGTGCCCGGAGAAGAAGATTGCCTGAGGGAAGGCGCTCAAGTCTTCGGTCAGTCGAGGGTTCGACGCCTGCTGGCCGTCCATGGCTGTGTTGCTTGCCGGCCGGTGTCCCTGGACCAGGATCGGTTTGGTCAGGTTCCCGGACTCCGCGGTTATTTCGGTCAGGCGGGACTTCAGCCAATTACGTTGCGCTGAATCATTGTTGTATGTCTCGGTGTTGACCGTGAAGAGATGGACACCGCTTACATCGGATTCGTAGTATCCGCCACCGGAATCCGGGAACCACTCCGCCGGATATCCGGCTCTGATTGCCGCGAGACTTGCATCGTGATTGCCGTTGGAGATCAGGAGTTGTGTGTCGTTCATGCCCTTCCTGGCGAGGTTTGCCTGGAAGATTTCTGCGACGATCTTGTGGTCAGGCCCCTTGCCGTCTCCGTTGTCGTTGATCATGTCGCCGTTGGAGAGGATCGCGTCGGGTTTCGGGAAGATGGAACCGATTGTGTCGAAAAAGCTTTCGTACTTCTTGTCGTTGTTCGCGTGGTCGCCGACGTGGACGTCGGACATCACGACGACCTGAGCCAGCGGCTTCTCCGAGGTCTTGATCAGGTAGCCGAACGAGACTGCCGCGCTCGCGTGATCGCCGCGGAAAGCGGCGACAGTGACGTTGGTGTCCTGTGCGATCTGCAGCGGACGTCCCGGTGTGGCAGCTTGGCTGTCGGTGGTGGGTGTCGTTCCGTCCAAGGTGTAGCGGACAGTGGCGCCGCGCTCGGCGGTGAAGGTCAGATCGACAGGGTGCTCGTACCGTCCGCCGGGGACGCTGACGCCGGGCGCTGCGGGCGGCGTGTTGTTCTCGCCCGAAGAGCTACCCCATTCGAAGGACGAACTGCCCCAGCTGGGTTCGGCTTGGGATTCGGCGGGGGCGATGCCGGGAACGGCGAGAGCCGCGGTCACGGCTGCTATCGCGATGGTCGTACGTCTCACGAGGATTCCTTGTCTTCGACGCGGTGGTTCAGACCCATCCGTAATTGGTCTGGACCAATTACGCTAGGTGGCGCCGGGTAGAAAAAGGTGTGTCCTGTATGTCCGACTAGTGAAGCGTGCATGAACACCGTCCGCGCTTGCCGGCGGTACTGTCGGCTGCGCTTATGGCAAAGTCGATGGCGTGGACCTACGTCAGATCGAGTACTTCCTTGCCGTTGCCGGTGGGGAGTCCCTGTCGACCGCTGCGCAGAATCTGTCGGTCACCAAGCCGTCGCTGTCGCAGGGTATTCGTGGTCTCGAGCGTGAACTCGGAGTCGAACTGTTTCACCGTGTCGGTCGCGGTTTGGTTCTGACGGCGGCAGGTCGGGCGTTGGTAGGGCCGGCGCGGCAGATGATGCGCAGCAGTGCGGCCGCATTCAATGTCGCGACCGGGACGGCCGACGAGCCTCGTGGGCGGCTCGACATCTGCTCCGCGGCACATGGTCTCGAAGGTCCGATCGCACGCATCGTGGCGGACTTTCGTGAGCGGTGGCCTGCTGTGACCGTTCGGGTCGGTGAACTGCCGCAGGGTGCAACGTCTGAGCAGGTGTTGGCAGACGGCGCATGTGAGGTGGTCTTCAGCTATTGGCCACCCGACATGTCGGCGCTGTCCACGAAAGTGATCGGGGTGAACGAATACTGGCTGGCAGTGCCGTCGGGGGTTCATCCTGACGTCTGGCCGAATGGTGTGAAACCCGCTGCGGGAGAGCCGGTGTCATTGACGGCTTTGCCCGATCTCCCCGTGGTGGGTGTGCTCAAACACTCGCGGGCTCGGCTTGCCATCGAGTCGTCTCTGCAGGCCGCCGGGGCCCGGACTCGGATGTCGACGGAACTGGCGCAGCGGGAGACCGTCGGCGCGTTCGTCTTTGCGGGTTTGGGTATGGCATTCATGGAGCGTTCGTTGGCCGAGAGATCGGTCGCGTCCGGCGCGGAGATATTTCCGGTGGAGCCGGCGATCTCACTGAATTACGGCATCGAGTTCGATCCGGAGACGCTCTCGCCGTTGGGCAGGCTGTTCGTGGACGGCTTGTGACGTGTGGAGACGTTCTCGATGTACGCAGACCCGGCCGGCGAGAGCGGGCCGTCGCGGTAGACCAAGATCGTCTGCCGCGTGATCGGTGGGAAAAGCGAGCGAACCTCAGATGCTGGGGAGTCTTGTTCGGCGATCGATCTGGGCAGCAGCGCGGCGCCTACACCTTGCCCGACCATTTCCCGGACGGCAAGGCGATCAGGTACTTCCACGACGACGTTGGTGAGCTCCAGATCGTCGTCGATCGAATGCCCGCGCCGAAATGTCGATGCCTCGACCACCATCGGCAGGCGCGCAACCACGGCGCGCGGAACCGGATCGGGGAGGTCTGTGGCCAGGCGAACGGGGATCGACAAGACCGTTTCCTGGGTACTCACGGCAATTTCTCGAAGCCCGTCGGAGACATCGGTACCCGGGTGGGTCTCGAGAAACCCGAGTTCACACGTGCCCGCTCTGACCAGCGCGCGCACGTCCTGTGCGTTCGGGACGGCGTTCGTGGAGAACCGAATTCCGGGCGCCGTCAGATGGAGGCGTCCGGCGACCTCTGCGACAGGGTCGATGGCAAGATCGGACTGAACAGCTATGGCGAGTTCGCCGGCGCGCAGAGCGGTTACTGCGGCCACCGCGGCTTCGGCCCGAGCAACGTCGGCGAGCAGCGCACGTGCAGAATCGGTAATTGCCAGTCCGACTGTGGTGGGAGCCAGACCGCGAGTGGTGCGCTCGAAGAGTGTGGCTCCGAGTGCTCGTTCGAGGTTGCGTACGGCCTGCGAGAGTGACGGTTGCGAGATACGCAGGACGTCCGCGGCGGCGGTGACGCTGCCGTGATCGACGACGGCGACGAGATACTGCGCGCTGCGTATGTCCATCCCGGGTGCCTGCATCTGGCAAATTCTCCCAGATGACCGGACCTTGGCGGCGGTGACTTGCTGCGACCTGCAGACATAGGTCTCAGCTATGGCTCTGTGCGCCTTCTCGTCTTTGTGGCGCAGGCCATAGCGATGATCGACTGTTCCAGTACCACCGACCGCGGTTCGTGCTCGGTGAGTACCTGGAACACAGGAGCGTGATGTGAGCGAGCTTCACCTACCCAACCGGATACGCCACTCGGCGTCGACACGGCCGTCCGATCCGGCGATCACGTGCGGCGACCGAACTTTGACATGGGCTGAGCTGGATGGCGAGACCAGTACCTTGGCGAGCGCGCTGGCAGAAGTGACCGCTGCCGGTGCTCGCGTCGGTGCGCTACTGCGGATGGGGCTCGAAGGTGCGGAAACCTTCATCGCGTGTGCGAAGGCAGGCGCTGTGTTCATCCCGTTGAACTGGCGGCTCAACCCACTCGAACTCGTCGACATCGCCGAGGATGCGGAGCTCGACGTCTTGATCGTCGATGACGAGTTCGCCGCGGGGGCGGCGGCGATGTCCGCAGCGTTGCCGGAGATCGAGGTCATAACCGTGGGAGCTGCAGGGGGCCTGCCGGATTCGCGAACCTGGGCGGAGTTCGTGGCCTCCGGGAACGGCGTCGACCCCGGACATGGGCACGATCCGGACGCAGCAGTTCTGCAGCTGTACACGTCCGGGACAACCGGCCGGCCCAAGGGCGTCGTGGCCACGCACCGGAATCTGTACAACGAGCCCGAGGGGTTCGATGTCTACGAATTCGGTTCGAATGCAGTCGCACTCGACGCACTTCCCCTCTTTCACATCGCCGGCGCCGGCTGGATGAGTACGTGCTTGTCGGCCGGAGTGCCATTGGTGCTGCTCGGAGACATGGCGCCGGCTCGGGTCGCTGATGCCATCGCGACTCACCACGTCACCCACGCATTTCTGGTGCCTGCCGTCATTCAGACGCTGGTAGATCTGCCCACTCTCGACAGTTTCGATCTGACCAGCCTGGAGGTGGTCGCCTATGGGGCGTCGCCGATCACTCCGGCACTCCTCGCTCATGCGATGACTGTCTTGAACTGCAAATTCGTCCAGCGATACGGGATGACCGAGACAACGGGTTCGGTATCCGTCCTTCGTGCCTTCGACCATCATGTGAGCGGTCCGCGTTCGGAGTTGCTCCGCTCGGCGGGAAAACCGATGATCGGCGTCGAGATCTCCATTCGAGACGTCACAACTGGTGAGGTATTGCCGCCCAACAAATCCGGTGAGATCGTTGCGCGCAGCAGAAACAACACTCGCGGGTACTGGCGACGTGACCGAGAGACCGCGGAACTGTTCACTCAGGACGGCTTTCTCCGAACAGGCGACGCCGGCCATTTGGACGACGAGGGGTATCTGTTCGTCACCGACCGCCTCAAGGACATGATCATCACCGGCGGTGAGAACGTCTATCCGATCGAGGTGGAATCCATTCTGGCCGAACACCCCTCGGTTGCCGAGGTCGCGGTGGTCGGGGTTCCGGACAA
This sequence comes from Rhodococcus sp. P4_E4, assembly GCF_056401575.1. Classification (NCBI taxonomy): domain Bacteria; kingdom Bacillati; phylum Actinomycetota; class Actinomycetes; order Mycobacteriales; family Nocardiaceae; genus Rhodococcus; species Rhodococcus sp. P4_E4. The sequence continues at coordinate 244,246 of NZ_JBFUJB010000011.1, forward strand.
GCGCTGGGGTGAATCCGTCACCGCGGTGGTCAAACTGGTCGACGGTGCCGACGTGCCGAGCGTCGACGAGTTGATCGCGTTCAGCACAGCGAAGTTGGCGTCGTACAAGAAACCTCGCCAGATCCATTTCGTGGACTCCTTGCCTCGCAACGCGAGCGGGAAACTGCTCAAGTCGAGCCTGCGGACCATGCTGAACGCGAGCGGAGAAGCATCATGATCGTGACCGAAGACGTCGGTGTCGCACAACGTGAGGCGTGGGCGAACAAAGTCCTTCCACCGGTGGAACAGGTGCGGGACGGACTGTGGTCGATCCCTGTTCCCATGCCGGACAACCCTTTGCGTTACGTGCTCGTCTACGCACTCGCGCTCGACGACGGACTTGCCCTCATCGACGTCGGTTGGGATCACGAACAGTCGTGGCAGGCTCTCGTCGACGGCATAGCATCGATCGGATACCACGTTTCCGAAGTGCGCTATGCGGCAATCACGCACCTGCATCCCGATCACTTCGGTCTGGCGCCGCGTCTTCGGCAGGTCAGCGGCGCAACGCTTGCGATGCACGTGGCCGACGCGACGCTCCTCGGATACCACGGTCCCGAGCAGACCCGCGACGACATCAGTGGCTGGAACCTGCAATTGTCCGAACTCGGCGCACCGGCCGAAGTGCTCGACGCGTCTCGGGTCGACCTGGTGCGGTTCGCTGAGCACGAAACCATCGACATTGTTCTGGGAGATGGTGATTCACTCGATCTTCCCGGGTGGAATCTCCGGGCTCAGTGGACACCGGGGCACACTCCCGGACATCTCTGCTTCGTGGAAGAGGACAGAGGCTTGTTGTTCAGCGGCGATCACATGCTGCCGAGGATCAGCCCGAACATCTCCACGATTCCCGGTGAACTCGAGAACCCGCTTCATCGTTATCTTCTCTCGCTCGAGGCGACGACAACACTGGGCGAGTGCGAAGTGCTTCCGGCACATGAATATCGATTCCGTGGGATCGCCGATCGTGCACGTCAATTGATGGGGCACCACGAGGAGCGATTGGCGGAGATCGTGGCTGCGGTTCAGGATGAGCCCGAATCCACGGCCTGGGAACTCTCACGCACGATCTCCTGGTCTCGCCCGTTCGAACAGATGTCGCCGCGACTACTTCGCTTGGCAGTCCGCGAAACCCATGCTCATCTCGTTGTTTTGGCCAAGCGGGAGATCGTGACACCGTCCGGCGGCACACCCGTGCGCTGGAGCATTCGCGCGCAGTGACCTTTCAAGAATCTCATCACGGAAGTAGGAACCGAACATGAGCGTCGTGCTCACCGACTTCGCCGAGGGCGTTGCCGTCATCACCCTCAATCGTCCCGAGGCCAAGAACGCGGTCAATCTCGAACTTGCCGAAGCCTTGGCTGCGGCCATCGACGAGTTCGAGGAACGGGCCGATCTCACCATCGGCATTCTGACCGGAGCTGGTGGAACCTTCTGCGCTGGTATGGATCTCAAGGGATTTGCGCGAGGGGAACGGCCATCGCTGCCCGGTCGTGGTTTTGCCGGTCTGACCGAGGCTCCGCCGTCGAAGCCGCTGATCGCAGCCGTCGAGGGGTGGGCCCTCGCCGGCGGGTGCGAACTGGCGTTGGCAGCCGATCTGATCGTGGCGTCCACCGACGCGAAATTCGGCTTGCCCGAGGTGAAGCGGGGACTTGCCGCGGCCGCCGGTGGCCTTCTGCGTCTGCCCAAGATCCTCCCGTATCAGTTGGCCATGGAAATCGCGATCACCGGGGATCCGCTCAGTGCCACCGTGGCGCATCATCACGGCTTGGTCAATCGGCTCGCCGAACCTGGACAGGCGCTGACCGTCGCACGCGAGCTTGCGGCCCGAGTAGCGGCAAACGGTCCACTGGCTGTTCGCGCGACCAAGCAGGTACTGGCAATGTCCGCCAAGTACACCGATCCGGATGCCTTTGTCGCGCAACGCGAATTCATCGATCCGGTCTTCACCTCACGTGACGCCAAGGAAGGTGCAACGGCGTTTGCCGAGAAGCGCTCTCCCGTGTGGAGTGGCTCATGAGTGCCGAGACGATCGAGCGCGCGGCCGTAAGCATCGAACGTGACGGTGCTGTCGCGACGATTGTTCTCTGTCGGCCGCACCGCCGCAACGCTCTCGATCTCGACGCCTGGATCGCACTACGTGAAGCAGTCCTCGAACTTCAAGAGGATTCGCAGATTCGCTCTGTGATCCTGACCGGCGCGGACGGGACCTTCTGTGCGGGCTCCGATCTGGACAAACGCGGCTCGTCGCACCCTCTCGATCGCATGCGTGTCATCAACGCAACGGCCATCGCACTGGGTGAGTTTCCCAAGCCTCTGGTGGCGAAGGTCGACGGGTTTGCCGTCGGAGCCGGATGGAACATGGCGTTGCTCTGCGACTTCGTCGTGGCAGCCAAGGGTGCGAAGTTCAGCCAGATCTTCGCCAAACGGGGGTTGTCTGTCGACTTCGGGGGTTCGTGGATCCTGCCGAGACTGGTCGGCCTCCAGCAAGCGAAGCGACTGGTGATGCTCGCCGAGACGATCGACGCACAGGAAGCCTACGAACTCGGGCTGGTGACCTATCTGGTCGAGCCGGGTGAACTGGACGAACACACGTCGAAGCTTGCGCAGCGGCTCGCTGACGGTCCGCCAGCCGCACTGAGTCAGTCTGCCGCCATGCTCGAACGTCACACCTCACTCTCGTTGCGGGAAGCCTTGGACAACGAGGCGAGGGCGCAAGCGGTCAATTTTGCGACGGATGCTACCGACGCGGTTCGTGCCTTCGTGGAAAAGCGGGAGCCGGTCTTCACCGGAGAGTGGGCCGTACCAGGGCTAACTCGATTGGAGTGAGCGTCGGATCGCTGGTCGTATGATGGATGAGTGGATCTGCACTTCGTTACCTACTTCGTCGCTGTTGTCGACCACGGTGGGATAACGAAGGCCGCTCAGGCTCTCTACATTTCGCAGCCCTCGCTGTCACAGGCAATTCGCACGCTCGAGCGTCGACTCGGCGCCACGCTGTTCGATCGGACCGGTAGGCGGTTGGTTCTTACCGACGCGGGCCGCACCTTCGATCTCGCGGCCAGGAGAATCCTTGCCGACGTCGAGCGCGCGAAGGCTAAAGTGACCGCCGTTCGCGAACTCGAGTTCGGCCGGGTGGACGTCGTCTCGTACTCGGCGTTCTCCATCGATCCGATGGTCGAGTTGGTTCGTCGATTCCGGGCCAACTTTCCGAAGATCGTCGTGCGCGTCCTCGACACGTACGGCCCGGCCGGGGTCGACAATGCGTTACGGCGAGGGTCGGCCGAGGTCGGCGTCACCGATCTGAGTATCGGGTACGAAGGTTTGGTCACGGCTCCGATTGCCGCCCAGGAGTTGGTACTCGCCACCCATGCGTCGTTGTCCGGCCGGCTTGCAACGCCGTTGGCGGATCCGGTTCCGCGAACGCTCTTGCACAGTTTGCCGCTGGTGGTCGATCTCGGTGATCAATCGAATCAGTTCCGGGGTCTACTCAGCGAAGGCGCCGAGAACGTAGTCGTGGACTGTGTCCACCCTGTGACCACGTGGGAACTCGTGCGTCGAGGGATCGGCGCCACCGTCGTGCCGAGAAGGGTTGCACAGCAGCAGATGACAGACGTCTGCGCCTTCTCCTTCGATCCGCCGCTGACACGCGACGTCGGCATCGTCTATCGCTCGGGCGAGCAATCCCCGGCCGCCGCCGCATTCATCGCGACGGCTGCGGAAATGGCCACCTCCGCCGTTCCGTCCAAGGAAGAGGAGTGAACTGTGGAGTTCCGGCAGATGGAGTACTTCCTCGCGGTTGTCGAAAACAAGGGGATCAACGGCGCCGCAGCTGCTTTGGGAGTTGCTCAGCCGACCGTGTCACAAGCGTTGCGCGGGCTCGAACGTGAACTGGGAGTGCGGCTTTTCCATCGCATCGGGCGCGGCATGGTGCTCAGTGCGGCCGGTCGCAGCCTGGTCGGCCCGAGTCGACAGGTTTTGCGAGACGTAGCTGCGGCGGCTGAACAGTTGACGGCATCCGATGGCGCCATCGTCGGTCGCCTCGACATCATGGCTTTCCCTGCACTGACCTCGGGGACGATCGTCGATCTGATTGCGGAGTTCTGTCGACGGTATCCGCAAGCACGAGTCAGATTCTCGGAACTCGAGCGTGAGGACAATCTGGAAAGTCTCATCAGGGACGGCCACTGTGAATTCGCGGTGGCTCATCTGCCTCTCGAAGCGGGCGAAGGGCTCGAGATCGTCGAATTGGGGGAGCAGGAGTACCGCCTGGTCTACCCGGCGGGAACCGAACTACCCGAGGGGCCGGTACGCCTCTCGGAAATGCCGGACATTCCCATGGTATTCGTTCCTCGCGGGGCAGCGATGGGTGACGCGATCGAAGATTCGATCCGAAAGGCCGGTACCAGAACGGAACTCGCGGTGGTGACCGAGCAACGGGAGTCGCGGCTCCCGATGGTCATCGCCGGGCTCGGCGGTTCGTTGGTCGAGCGCTCGGTGGCGAAATCGATGCCTGGTCAGGTCGTGGAACGGGCCTGCGAGCCGAGATTCCTGCGTGCGTACGGTCTCGCCTTCGACCCCTCGACGTTGTCGCCGGTGGGACAGGTATTCGTGAACCTGATCCACGAGTACCTGTCCGACGAATCCCTGTCCGACGAACACCGGTCACAGCACTAGAGTCGGCAGATGCGTTCTCGAGCGGCAGCGTACTCGGCGGCGAGACGCTCTACTACTGCATGCGTCGGAAGTACGGCGTCGATCGCTCCGATGCCCTGTCCGGCGCCCCAGATGTCACGCCACGCCTTGGTATCGGTGTCGGTTGTCGCGAAACTCATTGCGGAAGGATCGGATTCGGCTAGGTTGTCGGGATCCAAGCCGGCGGCAACGATGCTGCCCCGCAGGTAGTTTCCGTGTACTCCGGTGAACAGGTTGGAGTAGACGATGTCGGAGGCCCCTGAACCCACGATCATCTCCTTGTACGCAGGATCCGCGTTAGCCTCTTCGGTTGCGATGAAAGCTGATCCGACGTATGCCAAATCGGCTCCGGCCGCGAGCGCAGCGAGAATCGAATCACCATGAGCGATGGCACCTGACAACAGCAGTGGACCGGCGAACCACTCACGAATTTCCCGAATCAGGGCAAACGGCGACTGCCTACCGGCATGACCACCGGCCCCGGCAGCTACCGCGATCAGTCCGTCGGCGCCCTTCTCGATCGCCTTGCGTGCAAAGCGATTGTCGATGACGTCGTGAAGAACGATTCCACCGTATGCGTGGACGGCGTCGTTGATGTCGGTGCGAGCGCCGAGGGACGTGATGACGATCGGAACCTCGAACTCGGCGATGGTCGCCAGGTCCTCTTCCAGGCGGTTGTTGGACCGGTGGACGATGAGGTTGACGGCAAATGGCGCCGACGGATTCTCCGGGTGCTCACGATCATGTTCCTCACGAGCCACGGTGATCAGTTTGAGCCAATCCCGAAGTGCCGACTGCGGACGAGCATTCAGTGCCGGGAAGGACCCGATGATCCCAGCGGTGCACTGCGCGATGACGAGGTCAGGAGTCGAGATGATGAACATCGGTGAAGCGAGAACAGGGACACGCAATTGCGACGTCAGGTCTGCGAAGGTCGTCACCTGGAACCGCCTTTCTGATCGACGGATTCGAGAAGTCTCGAGCGGAGGTCGGTCTTGAGGACCTTACCGGCAGCCGATGTCGGAAGGAGTTCTACCTCGACGACCTCGCGAATCTTCTTGTACGGCAGCACCTGCTCGGCGACAAACGCCTTGATCTGCTCGGCGTCGAACTCGGCGCCCGGAATCATCACCACGAAGGCTACGGGCTCCTGGCCGTTGCTCCCCACTTCACGGCCGACAACCGCGGCAGTCGAGATCGCCGGGTGCGAAACCAGAATCTCTTCGAGTTCACGCGGATAGACGTTGTACCCCTTGTAGATGAGCATGTCCTTCGCCCGGTCACAGATGAAGAGGTATCCGTCCGAGTCCAGGTACGCGATGTCACCCGTGTCCAACCAGCCGTCGACGAACTGTTCTGCGGTGGTTTCCGGGTGTCCGAGATAGCCGTCGGTGACCTGAGGCCCACGCACCCACAGTTCGCCGCGTTCGTTCTCGCCCAGAACGGTCTTCCGGTCCAGCTGATCGCGAATCTGGATTTCGGTGTCGAAAATCGGGAGGCCGACGCTGCTCTGCCGGTATTCCGAGCCGTTGATCAGCGGAGCTGCCGTGACCACACAGGTGGCCTCGGTCAGCCCGTACCCCTCGACGACGAGCGCTTTGGGAAATGCCCGGCGGAGTGCGGCGAGCGTGACGCTGTCGATCGGGGCAGCGCCCGAAGATACGACGCACACGCTGTCGGTGTTGCGCACCGTAGCGTCGGGATGAACCGACAGTGCATGCCACATGGCAGGAGACCCGGTGAGATAGGTGGCCTCGTGCTTTTCGATCAGCTCGAGCATCCGGCCGGGTTCGAACCGACCGGCAAATACCTGGGTGAGACCGGAAATCAACAGGAACGACGTGTTGAGCAACGAATGTGCGTGGAAGAGAGGTGAGACCACGATGGTCGCCCCTGTTCCCGGCGTCGGACCGAGCACGTCGAGGCCGTCGATGCGTCGAGGCGTGACGAGACCGTCCGGACCTGCCTCCAACTCGTGCCCGGTTCTCCACCCACACATCTGCGTGATGTTGCCGACGACGTTGCGGTGAAGAACACGAACACCTTTGGATACTCCGGTGGTTCCGCCGGTGAACGCGATGTGTGCGATGTCGTCGCTTCGGACGGAGGCAGGGGTGAATTCGGTGGGTAGATCGGCGATGAAGGCGTCGAACGCGACGACCGACTCCGGTGTGTCGAGCGCACCCTCGGTGTCCTGGACCATCACGATCGTACGTACGGAGGTTCCTGAAGAGGCCGCGAGCAGTGTGTGCAGCTGCGAACTCTGAGTGACCGCAGCAACGGCGGACGTCTCCTCGATCTGCTTGCGCAGTCCAAGTTCTGGCTGCAGCGGATTGACCAATGTAACGGTCGCCCCGGCCTGCAGGCAGCCGTAGTAGGCCTGGAGGAACTCGACGCAGTTGCCGAGGTGTAGCAACACGACATCGCCGACGCCGACCCCGGCCTGCCGCAGTGCGCCGGCGAATTGTGCACTGCGCTGACCGAGTTCGCGGAACGTGCACGTGCGCTCGCCGTCCACGACGGCGAGGCGATCACCGTAGAGCGCCGCCATGCTGGGTGCCCAGTAGGCCATGGTGGTGTCCGGGTAGTGCATGTTGTGGCGCAGTTGTGGATTGGCGATCACGCTGATGCCCGTCACCGGGGAGCCATTCGGATAGCGCCGTCGAGTCTGATGGTTTCGCCGTTGAGATAGCCGTTCTCGAGCATCGAGACGGCCAGCTGGCCGAACTCGTCCGGGCGACCCAGCCGTGAGGGGTTGGGAACCGAGGCTTCGAGGGCCGTGCGCACATCTTCGCGCAGGCGCGCCAGCAGGGGAGTGTCCATGATGCCGGGAGCAATGGTGTTGACGCGGATTCCGCGGCTGGCGAGATCGCGGGCAGCGGTGACCGTCATACCGACGATGCCGGCTTTGGACGCCGTGTAGTTGATCTGACCGATCTGACCTTCGAATGCTGCGACCGACGCCGTCATGATGATGGCTCCTCGCTCACCATCCACGGCATCGAGTTCTGCCATCCGCTCGGCGCCGAGACGGAGTGCGTTGAACGAACCGACAAGATTCAGTTTGACGACGAACTCGAAATCTTCGACCGATCCGGCTTTTCCGTCCTTGTCGAGAATGCGCATGCGACGCCCGGCACCCGCGCAGTGGACGACGCCGCGAAGGCCGCCGCGCTCGTGCGCCGCGTCGAGTGCTTCGGCGAATTGTTCGCTGTCGGTGACGTCGGCCGGGGCGAATTGCGCGGCAGCTCCGAGATCGGCCGCCACCTGCTTACCGTCGGACGAAGGCAGATCGATCAACGTGACCTGCGCTCCGGCGTCGAGCAGCCGTCGAGCGGTTGCCAGGCCGAGACCTGAAGCGCCGCCGGTGATCGCGGTGGAAAGTCCCTCGAGTTTCATGAATCAATTCTTCTTTCCTGCTGGATGACGTGTCGGCCCGAAAGCGTTGTCGGGTCAGATCAATTCGAGAATGGTCGCATTGGCCATGCCGCCGGCCTCACACATCGACTGGAGACCGTATCGAATTCCGTTGTCGCGCATGTGATGTGCCAGGCGAGTCATCAAGATCGCACCTGATCCGCCGAGTGGGTGGCCGACCGCGATAGCGCCGCCGAGCGGATTCACACGATCGATGGCTGCGCCGGTTTCAGCCTGCCAGGCGAGCGGGACGGGGGCGAATGCCTCGTTGATCTCGAAGGCGCCGATGTCGTCGATGGACAATCCGGAGCGATCCAGTGCCTTTGCGGTGGCGGCAATCGGACCGGTGAGCATGATGACCGGGTCGTCGGCTGCGACCACTGCGGTGTGAATACGAACGAGCGGCTTCCAACCGCGTGCCCGGGCGTACTCGCTGGTCGTGACGAGTGTGGCGCCCGCCCCGTCGGAGATCTGAGAAGAGTTGCCGGCGTGGATGACACCGTCGGCGTCGAAGGCCGGGGGCAACTTCGCGAGCGACTCCAGACTTCCACCTCGCCGAATGCCTTCGTCCTGGGACAACCCGGCGATCGGAGTGATCTGCCCGGTGAATGCTCCAGCATCGGTGGCGCTGGCCGCGAGCTCGTGTGAGCGGAGGGAATATTCGTCCAGAGCCGTTCGGGTGAGTGCCCATTTCCGGGCCATCATCTCGGCGCCGGTCCCCTGGCTGAAACTGTCCACACCGTAGCGTTCGAGTACCGAAGGCGGGAAATGCTCACCGTTCTTGCTGGCGGTTCCCATCGGAACTCGCGACATCGATTCGACGCCTCCGGCTACGACCACGTCGTTCTGACCGGCGATGACGGTGGCCGCAGCAAAGGAAACTGCCTGCTGGCTCGATCCGCAGGCCCGGGTCAATGTGACGCCGGGAACGCTGTCGGGCCAGCCGGCGGCGAGTGCCGCTGTGCGGGCGATGCTTCCGGCCTGTTCGCCGACCTGACTGACGCATCCCCAGATCACGTCGTCGACCGTGGCCGCGTCGAGTCCGGTCCGTTCAGCGAGTGCACGCAGTACATGTGCGGACAGTTCGGCCGGATGGATCTCCGAGAGGGCGCGTCCTCGACGGCCGATCGGTGTACGTACTGCGTCGACGATGACGGCATCTCGCATGTATCTCTCCTGCTGTTCGTGCCCGGTGTTGCGATTGTGCGGTCGGGGCGTGCCTCGAGTCGATCACGAGCGGGTCGACCCGGCAATGTCTTTCGGTGAATGGCTTTGTTAGCGAATGGCTATACGTGGAGCATTCAGCCGCGGATGAGCTTGCGATCGCGCTCGGGATTGGCGAAGACGAGGACCAGAACCGCGGCGACGACTCCGATGATGCCGATTGCCTGGAAGGACTGGGCGTAACCGTCGGCCGGGGTTGCTGCGTTGTCCACGATGACTCCCGTTGCGTAGGGAGCAATCAGGCCGCCGATCGACATGATGGCGAGGAAGAATCCCATGGTGCCTGCAGTCTGCTGCGGCGGGCACAGTTCGGAGATCGCAGCGTTGATGAGCGGGAAGGTGATTGCCGAGAATCCGTAGCCGATCGAGACCATGGCGACAGCGACGATGGGAGTGGAGATCTGTGGCAGGAACAGGAGAATCGATCCGCAGATCAGAACGCCGACGCAGGGAACGATGACGCGAACCGTGCGAGAGGTGAAGCCGCGGCCGATCAACTTGTCCGTGACGGAACCGGAGGTGATCATGAGGACGAGGCCGACGATCGAGGGCAGTGCGAACATCGAACCGGCTTGCATCGCACTGTATCCGAGGCCGACCTCGAAGTACGACGGCAACCAGGTGAGAACGACGGTGGTCAGTGCGTAGATGGTGGCGATGAGGAAGCAGCAGCTGACGAAGGTGCGGGAGAGCAGGATCTTGCGCCACGGAACGTTGGGCTCGGTGACTGCCTTCGTTGCCGTCCCGGTCGCCTCGGTTGCTTCTGTATCTGCAGTCTTGGTCGCCTTGACGGCCTTGCTCGTGTACGGGCCTTCGGACCAACCGGCCAGCCAGCAACCCATCCACACGAGTCCGAGGACAGAGAGCGAGAGAACCGCTGCGCGCCAGCCGTAGTGAACGGCGATGAAGGTCAGTACGGGCGCGAGGGCGATCTTCGCGACGGAGGCGGATCCGGCGAGCATTGCACCGGGAAGGCCGCGCTTGGCCGGCGGGTGCCACGAGTACGCGGCGGTGTGCATCAGCGCCGAGCTGGGGCCTTCGGCAAATCCGAGGAGCATGCGCGAGACGATCAACATCGCGAGGCTGGCACCGAGAACGAGGGGGAGCATGACCACGGACCAGATTGCGGCCAGGATCAACAGAGCCCAACGTAGGGTCAGGTACTTGTTGAGCGGTCCGGCGAGAAATCCGCCGATGCAGAACATCAGGAAGAACAGCGAGCCGACCATGCCGATTTGCGAAGACTTCAGTCCGAGCTCGCGAGCGAGGGGCTGAGCGATGATTCCGAGGACTGCTTTGTCCGCGTAGTTGACGATGTAGAGGAAGACGACGAGCCCGGTCATCGTCCACGCACGCTTGCGGGTACCGAAGACGGGGACTGCTGACGAATCTGGCGTTGCTGTTGCTTCGGGCTGGACGTCGTTACGCTGTGGCGCGATGGGGGTCACGTGGCGTCCCTTCGAGACTGGTGGGCGGATGCGATCGTGCTCGAAGCGCGGCCTCGAAGCGATCGGTGGTGTTGTGTTTGCCGGCTGACCCATTCAACGTGTTCTGGATCACTTTGAGCAATGTCGCGTCGATGATCGGAACGATAGCGGTTGCCTATGTATCGCAGGTCAGGCCATATTGGTACGCCCTATCGGACGCATAGCCGATGAGTGTTGGATCGAATACGGAACGTTGAGGCAAGGTGAGATCAGGATCACCCTGTTCCCTTGACCGACTGGAGTTCATACATGCAGCGCACCGTGTTCAACGAGGATCACGAGGCATTCCGGGCTACCGTCCGCGATTTCATCGCGAAGGAAGTAACCCCGGTCCACGAGAAGTGGGAAGAGGACGGTCACCCGCCCCGTGACTTCTACCGACGACTCGGAGAGCTTGGCGTACTCGGAATTCAGGTGCCGGAGGAATACGGCGGAGGCGGCGAGAAGTCGCTCAAGTTCAACGTCGTCGTCGCTGAGGAGGTTGCTGCCGCCGGGGCGTCTTTCGGCTCGCAGTCGGTGCATACGAACCTGATCCTGCCCTACCTGCTCGAGTACGCGAACGACGAGCAGAAGAGCCGCTGGTTGCCGGGCTTCGCCTCCGGCGATCTGATGTTCGCGATTGCGATGACCGAACCGGGAACAGGGTCGGATCTGGCGAACATCGCGACGACGGCCAAGCTGTCGGAGGACGGTACGCACTACGTGGTCAATGGTTCCAAGACGTTCATCACCGGCGGGGTACTTGCCGATCGCGTCCTGGTAGTGTGCCGCACCGCGCCGAGCACAGCGGAGAACCGACGCACCGGGTTGTCGATCCTGGTGGTCGACACGTCGTCGCCCGGATACTCGGTGGGGCGCAAGATCAACAAGATCGGTCTCAAGACCTCCGACACTGCGGAGCTTTCGTTTGTCGACGTACAGGTGCCCGTCGAGGACCGGCTCGGAGAAGAGGGCGACGGATTCAGCTATCTGACCCACAACCTGGCTCAGGAGCGGTTGACCATCGCTTTCGGAGCGGCCGCCACTGCCAGTGCAGCGCTTCGCTTTGCCATCGACTACGTCAAAGACCGCAAGGTGTTCGGTAAGCCCGTCGCGGCATTCCAGAACACCAAATTCGTTCTGGCCGAATGTGCTACCGAGGTTGATGCCATCCAGCTGGTGTCCGACAACGCACTCGAATGTCATGACCGCGGCACTCTGACGATTCCCGACGCCGCGAAGGCGAAACTGTTCTGCACCGAGGCAGCAGGTCGAGTTATCGACAAGTGCCTCCAATTGCACGGCGGGTACGGCTACATCACCGAGTATCCCATCGCGCGTCTTTACGCAGACACGCGTGTCACACGAATCTACGGTGGCACAAGTGAAGTCATGAAGACCATCATCGCGAAGGATCTTGGTCTCTGACGCACTCTCGACATGTTTTCGGCCTCGGAACATTTGTTCTGATCAGCAGTGGTTCCGAGGACATCCGCGAGCACCGCAATCGAATCGCCGCCGACCTCGGAGGCCGGTCCGGTGCTCAGGTGTGCGCCGTCGAACGAGGCTGGGTTCGCGGCAGCCAGATAACTTCCGATTCGAGGCTGATCGAGTGCGGAGAACATCGGGTTCTTCTCCAGTTCACCGGAATTCACCACTTCATCGAAACTGCGGTACCTCTCGAACAGAACCGACGATGTGTCCAGCGCTGCAGCGATCTCGGCGCCGCTGTGTTCCCGGAACCAATGTGAGAACAGAGCAGTGAGTACCTCTCGATGACGGTAGCGGTCTGCTTCGGTGGAGAAGTCGGCTCCGAGTGCAGCTTCGACAGCGTCGACAGCCGCCGTGGTGCCGGTGACCGACGCAAGGTCGCGGAAATGGCGGGTAGTGAGTGCAACGATCATGAACCGTTCGTTGTCGCGGGAGACGAAATCGATTCCGTACGTGCCGTAGACGGCGTTTCCGCCGGACTCGCGACTGCGACCGTTCACTTGGACTTCGGTGAGGTAGCCGAGGGTTCCCGCGGTGGCCAATGCGACGTCTTCGAGTGGCAGCGTGATCTGCGTGCCGTGTCCGGTCGAGTCACGTTGGCGCACTGCGGCAGTGATCGACAGAGCGGCGTAGAGCCCGCAGGCGACGTCCCAGGCGGGCAGTGCGTGGTTGACAACTCCGGCGTAGTCGGCGGGGCCGGTGATCTGTGGAAATCCCAACGCGGCGTTGACCGTGTAATCGACCCCGGGGCTGCCGTCGCGGCGTCCGAGAACCTCGAGGGTGATGACGTCGCTACGCAACTGGGCCAGGGAGTCGTGGCTCATCCAGGTGCGACCGCCGGCATTGGTGACCAGGATTCCGCCGCCAGGTCCCGGAGCCGTGACGAGTTGGCGAATCAGTTCTTGACCGCGCTCGGCGCGCATGTCCACTGACAGTGACCGTTTGCCTTTGTTGAGTCCGGTCCAGTAGATGCTTTCACCCGTGTCGGTGACGGGCCAGCGTTTGTAATCGGAGGCACCTCCGATCGGGTCGATGCGGATCACCTCGGCGCCGAGCTGGGAGAGAGTCAGTCCGCACAGGGGCGCGGCGACAAAGCTCGAGACCTCGACGACGCGAAGCCCGGACAGCGGGCCTTGGGTCTGAGTCATCTGTGGTCCTCCGTGGTAGATGAGTGTGCGATCATGCCATCAACACGGTGAAACGCCAGTCGAGAACCGGAGTCTGTGTTGCAGAAGCATTGTGGGAGAACACGAGTGAACGCAGTTGCATTGCGGTTCCGTGTTCAAGGGGCGACGAACTTTCGACGTGCAGTTCGCTCGTGAGGGTATCGCCCTCGTGAACGGGCCCGGTGTGATCGCACGAGTGCCATCCGAGAACCGTCACCACGTTGGGCAGAGCGCGAGTTGCCTGGGCAAGTGCAATTCCGATGGTGTGGCCGCCGTAGACGAGGCGACCGTGGGCGCCGACGCGATCGTCGTGGTGCGTCGCTGCGATGTTCAAGCTCAGCCGGGCAAGTTCGGGTGCACTGGAGACGACGTCGCCGCTGCTGTGGAAGACGGAGCCCACCAAGTCGGAATCGAAGTGCCTGCCGGGTACCCGATCTCGATATGTGTCGAGGTCCCAACCGTCAGGTGATACGTACGGCGCAGGTTCGGACGGACCGATCACGGAGAGGTCGTCGGCGTGGCGAGTTCTCGTCTCGATCGGGTCGGGGCTCAGGGGGAGCATGGCGCAGCGATAGAAGTCGAGGACCGTGTTGCCATTCTGATCAGCAGACGTCATCCGTAGCGCGGCAAGTCCGGTGGCGCCGCGTCCCGGCTTGGCCGAGTTCTCGCGCAGACCGACAACCTCGGTGCGCGTGTACAGGGTGTCACCGAGTGCCGGGAAACGGTGGAATCGCAGTCCGCGGTAGAAGAGGTTTGCCTTGACGTGGTGTGTGACCACGGTTGACTGGCTGATGGCGACGTCGGTGACCAGTCCTGGATTCGCCACTGGTGCAGCGGAACCTGTGACGCTCGACGACAAGTGTGCGTCGAGAGGCAAGCGCATGCGGTCACCGAGGATCGCCTGATGGGAGGCGGCGAGTCCACTGGTCAACGTCACCGCTGGTGCTTCGTCGAAGATCTGACCGTGGGTGAGTTCGTCGAAGTACGGTCCTCCTACGTAGTGCTCGCTCATACGGTGACTCCTTCGGCTCGGGCAAGCGTACGACGCGCTGCCACGGCCACTGCTTCGTCGAGCATTTGGCCGTCGAGCTGGGCGGCGCCGGAACCCAGGGTTTCGGCTTCTTCGAGTGCGGTCAACACCCGTCTGGCGTCATTGACGGCGTCGTCCGAAGGAGTGAATGCGGTAGTGGCCGAGTCGATCTGCGCCGGGTGGATGACCCATTTACCGTCGAACCCGAGAGCGCTGGTCCAGTGCGCGGCGCGGCGGAAGGCGTCGTCGTCGGTGATGCCGAGAAAGGGTCCGTCGATGGCGGCGACGCCGGCTGCGCGGCAGGCGATCAGGATTCTGTCCTGGACGGCAAGCCAGTGTTCGGGCAGTGCCGAGCGTGAGCGACCCAGCGCTGCACCGAGATCTGCGTATCCGATGATCGCGGCCTGCAGACGAGGAGTCGCGCGGGCGATGGAGTCGGCATTCTGGACGCCGAGCGGAGTTTCGATCAGGGCTTGCAGGGTGGTGTGGTGCCCACCGGCAGCGAAGAGGATGTGCTCGGCCTCGAGGAGTTCGTCGGCGGACTCGACCTTCGGGACGATCACGCTCGTCAGCGATTCTCCGAGGGTGCCGCAGGCGATCAGGTCGTCGCGGGCCCATGGTGTGGTGAGGCCGTTGATTCGGACCGAGATGGTGCGCGCCTTACCGAACTCGTGCACCAAGGAGCTCACGAGGGTTCGCGCCAGGTCCTTGTTCGCCGAAGTGACGGCATCTTCGAGGTCGAGAATCACCTCGTCTGCGTTCGAAGAGAGTGCCTTGCGGGCCTTGCGCTCGTCTGAACCCGGAGCGACCAGGGACGCGCGGCGTCTGGTCGCGCGGTAGTGGTTCTCGTCCATAGTGTGTCGATTACCTCGATCTGGTGATCAAATGTACGGCCAGTTGCGAAATAGATGTGCTGCCGTGAACGGCGTCGATGTGCAGCGAACTGCCTCGATGCTGGCAGTTGCTGCGTATCGATGTCAAGGCGCGGTATTGACA
Source organism: Rhodococcus sp. P4_E4 (assembly GCF_056401575.1). NCBI lineage: Bacteria > Bacillati > Actinomycetota > Actinomycetes > Mycobacteriales > Nocardiaceae > Rhodococcus > Rhodococcus sp. P4_E4. The sequence goes on from NZ_JBFUJB010000011.1 coordinate 259,770, forward strand.
TTGCGCGAACAATATCGAAATATGGCCGTACAAACTTATTTCAAGTCGAGGCGGATTCATGCTCAAGCTCAACGACGAAGAGACATTCCTGATCGAAACCGTGCGCCGGTTCGTCGACCGAGAGGTCAAGCCCACGGTCCAGGAGGTGGAGCACGCGAACGAGTATCCCGAGAAGTGGATCGATCAGATGAAGCAGATCGGGATCTACGGCCTCGCGATTCCCGAGGAGTACGGCGGATCGCCGGTGTCCATGCCCTGTTATGCGCAGGTGACGCAGGAACTGTCGCGCGGATGGATGTCCCTGGCAGGAGCGATGGGCGGACACACAGTGGTTGCCAAGCTCATCTCGCTGTTCGGTACCGAAGAGCAGAAGGTGAAGTACCTGCCGCGAATGGCAACCGGCGAGATCCGGGCAACGATGGCCCTCACCGAGCCCGGCGGTGGCTCCGATCTGCAGGCCATGACGACCAACGCCAAGAGCGACGGCACTGATCTGGTCGTCAACGGCGCCAAGACATGGATCACCAATGCCCGCCGATCCGGCGTGATCGCATTGCTGTGCAAGACCGATCCAAGCGCAAGCCCTCGTCATGCGGGCATCTCGATTGTTCTCGTCGAGCACGGCGAAGGGCTGACCGTGTCCCGCGACCTCCCGAAGCTCGGATACAAGGGCGTCGAGAGCTGTGAACTGTCCTTCGACAATTACCGCATCGCCGAGTCGGCCATTCTGGGCGGCACTCCCGGAAAGGGTTTCGGGCAGATGATGAAGGGGCTCGAGACCGGCCGTATCCAGGTGGCTTGCCGTGCACTGGGCGTCGCCACGGCTGCACTCGAGGATTCACTTGCGTACGCGCAGCAGCGCGAGAGCTTCGGCCAGCCGATCTGGAAGCACCAGTCGATCGGCAACTACCTCGCCGACATGGCAACGAAGCTGACGGCCGCACGGCAGCTGACGTGGCACGCGGCACAGATGTACGACAGCGGCGAGCGGTGCGACATGGAGGCAGGCATGGCCAAGCTGTACGCCTCCGAAGTGGCGATGGAAATCGCGTTGTCCGCCGTCCGCATCCACGGCGGTTACGGCTACTCGACGGAGTACGACGTCGAGCGGTATTTCCGTGATGCGCCACTGATGATCGTCGGGGAGGGAACCAACGAAATTCAGCGCAACGTGATCGTTTCGCAGCTGGTTGCCCGCGGCGGTCTGTGACGGACCGGTGAGCAAGTAGGATCATGTCGCTATGAGCGGTAAGGAAAGAGAGACGGAGCCGGCGTACCAACGCCTCTCTCGTGAGCTTCGTCAGCAGATCTCTGCCGGTACCTACCGCGACGGCATTCAACTGCCCACCGAATCCGAACTGGCGCAGCATCACGGCGTGAGTCGGCAGACGGTCCGCCGAGCCTTTCACGATCTTGTTGCCGAGGGCATCGTGTACCGAGTACCCGGGCGCGGGACTTTCGTGACCGAGAACAGCGGCCGCTATCTCCGTCATCTCGGATCCATCGAAGATCTCATGAACCTTTCGCGGGACACGACGATGGAAGTGGTGTCACCGCTGCAACGGCGCGTGGACATCGAGGCGGCCAGTCGGCTTCGGCTCGACACCGACGTCGTGTACACCGTGGTCTTCCGACGGATACACGAGGGAGTTCCGTTCGTGCAGACGACGGCGCATCTGCCGGAGGCGATCGCGCGGCAGATCATCGACCTGCCCGCCATGGCGGCCGGTGCGGTGAGCGCCAATACGGTGATCGGCCTGCTGGAACCGCTGATCGACAGTCCGATTGTCGAAGCAGCACAATCGATCACGGTGTCCCCGGCAACGGCAGACGTTGCCAGGGACGTCGATTGCGAGATCGGCCACGCCATGTTGCGGGTGGACCGTTTGTACTCCAACGCCCAGGGCGTTGCCAACGAGTTGTCGGTGAGCTATTTCTTGCCGGAGCAGTACACGTATCGGGTCACGCTGCGCCGCGGCGCACATTAGCGCTGCGCCGGGGCGCACATTAACGCTGCACTTTTCTTTGCTGTTCAACACCTTTCAGGAGAGAACTATGCGAATTTTCAACGGAATCGACGAAGTTGAGACGGCTGTCGGTGAGCACTTGGGCTACAGCGCGTGGTTCCCGGTCACACAGGATCGGATCGACAAGTTCGCCGACGCCACCGAGGATCACCAGTGGATTCACGTGGATCCCGAGCGCGCAGCGCAGGGTCCGTACGGCGGCACCATCGCCCACGGCTATCTGACTCTTTCGTTGTTGCCGGTGCTCGGCGCTCAGGTGATGCGTGTCGACGGAATCTCCATGACCGTGAACTACGGCAGCAACAAGGTGCGATTCCCCGAACCGGTCAAGGTCGGTTCTTCGGTGCGGGCAGGTGCGGAGATTCTTTCCTTCGAGCGCACCGCGAAGGGCGCGACGATTGTCGTGCGGTACACGATCGAAATCGAAGGAGCAGGTAAACCTGCGCTGGTGGCGGATACCGTGCGCCTGTTGGTCTCCTGAATCCTTTTCCATTCTTCCAGAACGAAATTCGAGGTCAGTTGTGAAACGAGCAGCATTGGTCGCGCCGGTCAGAACCGCGGTGGGCCGTTTCGGAGGGGCACTTCGTGACGTGCCTGCGGAAAGTTTGGCTGCCACTGTCGTCAAGGAGACCGTGCGTCGTAGCGGAATCGATCCGTCCCGCATCGACGACGTCGCGATGGGGCAGTCGTATGCCAATTCGGAAGCACCGTGCATCGGAAGGTGGGCGGCGCTCGAGGCCGGGTTGCCGATTTCGGTAGCCGGCTTCCAGACGGATCGCCGATGCGGAACGGGTCTGCAGGCCATCGTTACCGCGGCCATGATGGTCCAGACGGGTGCTGCCGACGTGGTTCTCGCGGGCGGCGTCGAATCGATGAGCGGGATCGAGCATTACACCACCGGAGCGCGGTGGGGCACCAAATCCGGTGGGCTGCAACTGTTCGACCGCCTCGATCGTGGTCGAGAGCGCTCGCAACCCGAGTGGCGTTTCGGCCGGATCAGCGGAATGATCGAAACGGCCGAGAACGTCGCGACACGCTGCGGGATCACGCGGGAAGAGTCGGACGCCTTCGCCGTCGAGAGTCACCGAAAAGCTACACTGGCAAGAGAATCCGGCCGATTCGATGCCGAAATCGTCGCCGTCGAACTGACGGATCGAAAAGGGAACGTCACACAGTTTCGTGCTGACGAGGGGATCCGTCCGGATACCTCACTCGAAACCCTGGCACGGCTGCGTGCGGTGTCCGAGGGAGGCGTCGTGACCGCCGGTAACGCCAGCCAACAGAATGACGCTGCGGCAGCGATGTTGGTGGTCGCCGAGGATCGCCTGGACGAGCTGGGGCTGGAACCCATCGGGTTCCTCGACAGTTGGGCCGCGGCCGGTTGTGAACCGGCGCTGATGGGCCTCGGACCGGTTGCCGCCGTCTCGAAACTGTTTGCTCGCACAGGGGCAGGCTTTGCCGACTTCGATCTGGTCGAGCTGAACGAGGCGTTTGCGTGCCAGGTTCTCGGCGTAGTGAAGGAATGGGGCTTCGAGGACCTCGATCGACTGAACGTCAACGGTTCCGGCATCTCGCTCGGGCACCCCGTGGGAGCGACGGGTGCGCGTATGGCAACAACCGCGCTTCACGAACTCGGCCGTCGCGGCGGCGGAAAAGCGCTGTTGACCATGTGTATCGGCGGTGGCCAGGGCATGGCAGCCGTGGTGGAGTCTGCCTGACGAGGTTCGCTTCTGGGTACACTTGCGGCGGGGGATCGGAAGTTCTACGGAGGCAGTCGGTTGACGAATGCAGGCGCAGCAGACACCAGTGGCGCGCTGAGCGTCGAGGATGTTCGTCGCGCCAGGGCTGCACTCGAGGGTCTCGATGTCACCAGTTGGTCCGGTCGCTTCGAGCTTCTCTCCGACGCCAACCGTCTGCGTCTGTTGCTCTGCCTTCACCACGCACCGGGTATCTGCGTCACGGATCTGTCCGTGGCGCTGGGGATGAGCGGCACAGCCGTCTCACATGCGCTGCGGCTACTGCGTAGCCAGGGGTGGGTGAGCGCGACGCGCGACGGCCGATCGATGCGATACCAACTGGCAGACGACACCGTTCACCAGCTGTTGCATTCGATCGGCGCCACACATTTTCACGACGAGACACCCACCCCCGGGCACACGCACAGCTGAGCGTCTCTCAAGGAGTCGCGAAGAACTTCTCGACGGCCGGCGCAGCGTTCGGGTTTCCGTTGGTGATTCCCGCGCCGACTCCGGCAACCGTGCCGATGACTCCACCGACGATGCAGCCGGCGATGAAGTTCGGGAAGATCGACAGGCAGCCGATTCCGACGCCGAGGTTGGCTCCGATGAGCGTCGACTGCACGCCGCCGTTGTTCCAGCCGATATTGACCTCGTTGGCCATCGTGTCGAACGCGGCTTGCTTCGGATCGTTACCGGGGAAGAGCATCAACGCCGCCTGGCTGTTCGACTCGGCGGTCGGGGTCAATAGGGGTTGGGACGGATCGAAGCCCGCATTCGGGGGCGCTGCGACCGCGGTGCCGGCTCCGGCGCCGACAGCGGCGACGACGAGAACGGACATGGTGAGAGTTCGGGACAGTTTCATGGGGACGGCCAATCTGTCTGTGTGGAACCAGTCGTGAATGGTGGCGGTGCAGTTCGTCAGCCTGAACTCCACCGTCTGGATCGATCGTGCGGACCTCCTCGGGCACAACGGGACCCGTCGTCTCCGCGCGACGGGCCGTGTTTGGTGGCTACCCGACTCCGGGGGCCCTGAAACCGCCCAGTCTCATTCGTTTTTCGACAACCGCGCGCGCAATTCTTCGACCTCGGCAGTAAGCCGATCGACCTCGGCTTGCAGGGGTTGGCGTGCCAGAGCGAGGGATTCGTCCATGCGCTCCTTGTCGAAGCGAGGTGTGATGTTTCGACTGCAGTTCCAGTCGAACGCTTCGACCTCGACGACGATGGAGCGCTGCGCTTTTGCTGTCATGGTGCCGCCGGGGGCCTGCAAGAGTTGTTGCAGCAGTTCAGGGTCCTCGTCCGCTTCGATCACGTGTGCACGCCCGTAGATCTTCAATCTCGTTCGCGTCGGGTAATCGATGACGAACAGCGAGATGCGATTGTTCTCTTCCAGATTGCCGAGCGTCACGAATTGCTGATTGCCGGGGAGATCGGCGAATCCGATTCGATTCGGGCCCAACACATGCAGGAATCCGCGCGGTCCGCCGCGATGTTGGACATACGGCCAACCATCGGGCGTCACCGTGGACATGAAGAAGGAATCCACGGATTTCACGAATCCCTGAGCGCGGAAATCGAATTCCATCGGACCTTCGTCGGGCTGATCGAGCTTTGAACCGTAGACGGTGAAACTCCCGGTCGACCGCTGACGCTCCACCGCAGCGGGGGAGAAGGCGATGTGTGCGTATCGGGTCGACATTCTTTATCTCCTGGTGCTCAGTGCCAGCGGTGGTCGGCAACGGCAGTTCGCGGACCGAACTTGGGTTTGACGGCTTGGCCGCTGACCTGCAGAAGCCTCACGGCACGGTATCGATGCGGTTGGAGGGGAGCGAGGTACTGCACCATCTGGGCGTCGTCGATCGGTTCACCCAGGAGCGACCAGCCGACGACCGCAGCGAGGTGGTAGTCGCCGACCGAGAGTGCGTCCGAATCGCCGAAGGCGCGCTGAGCCACTTCCGCGGCAGTCCAGATCCCGACGCCGGGCACCGCTCGCAATCGTTTGGTCGCTTCGGCCCGGGGGAACGATGACGCCTGCTCGAGGCGGTCGGCGACCCGAGCGCACTGAACGATCGTCTTGGATCTCGCGGGATCGACATTTGCGCGATGAAACTCCCACGACGGCATTCGTCGCCATTGGTCCGCGGTGAGTGGAACTCGCATTCCGTCGGGCGCGGGGCCGGGTGGGCGCTCCCCGAATTTGGTCAGCAGCCGGCGCCATGCGGCAAACGCGTCGATGCCGTGGACGCGTTGCTCGAGGATCGCGGGAACGAGGGCTTCCATGACGCGTCCGGTGCGGCCGATGCGCAGATGAGGGAAGCGTCGATGAGCTTCGGCGAGCTTGGGATGCTCGGGCGCAAAATCTTCGGCCTCGTCGTCGAGACCGAGCAGAGCTTCGGCGCCGGTCAGAAATTCCGTGGCGCCGGGACCCCAGGCCTGTACCCGGACCGTATGGCGATCCGACTGCGTGATGCGGTAGGTCACAGGACCCGAAAGTTGGCGGGAAACTCGCCAGATCGCTCCGTCGGCTGACCGTCGATGTGCGGGGTCGCCGGGTCCGCGCTGATGCGGGCTGAGCGTCAGCGCGGCATCGAGCGGTCGCTGAGAAGTCACCGTGACTTCGTCGACCGGAGATAGCGGCGTCATCGAGGTCAGCGTATCGCCACCGTCCATCCTCCGTTAAGGCGTGTGTCGGTGGCGCAACGTATTGTCCGAGCCATGATCATCGTGAGCACCGACGGATCCTGTCTGCGAAACCCCGGCGGGGCTATCGGCTGGGCGTGGGTCAATCACGAGGGTCCGAGCATGTCCGGCGGAGAAGCGTCCGGCACCAATCAGATTGCCGAGTTGCGTGCGCTCTTCGAGGCCGTCGTCGCCCATCCCGGTGCTGATCCTCTGCTCATCGAATCCGACTCGCAGTACGCCATCAAGTGCGCGTCGGAATGGCTGCCGAGTTGGAAGCGCAAGGGCTGGAAGACCGCGAGCGGCGGGGCGGTCAAGAACCTGGAACTGGTGCAGAGCATCGACCGAGCCATCACCGATCGAGTCGGTCCGGTGCGCTTTCGTTGGGTGCGCGGGCACGTCGGCAACCATTACAACGAAATGGCAGACAAGCTGGCCGGCGAAGCCGCACGCGCCATCGTCTCGGGGGACATCGCATCGGTCCCGCTTGCTGCCCCGGTGAAGAAGGAACCGACCGCCGTGAACTCCCCTTACAAGGAGAAGTCCACGACGGCCGAAGAACCGGCAGATCTGTTCACACTTTTCTGAGCGGTTCAGAAACCGTCGGCAACCTGAACCAGCGCCCGGCCGGTGTACTTGCCTTCGCGCACCTGATCGATCACCGAGACGACGTCGCGGACGGCAACGAGGTTCGTGATCTCCTTCAGATGACGTGGGGTGAGGTCGGAGCCCAGGCGGGCCCACAGCGCGCGACGGGGTTCGATCGGCATCAATACCGAGTCCATGCCCAGCAGTGAGACTCCGCGGAGAATGAACGGCAGCACGGTCGTAGGCAGCGCGGCGCCGCCGGTCAAACCGCTGGCGGCCACAACACCGCCGTAGTTGATCGTGCTCAGAACGTGAGCGAGGGTCTTTCCACCGACGCAGTCGACGGCCGCCGCCCACTGAGATTTTCCGAGCGGGCGAGGCTTGGCGTCGGGATCTTCGGGGAGCCGGCCGATCACCGAAGACGCACCGAGTGACGTCAGAAGGTCTGCCGCGCCTGGCTTACCGCTGGAGGCGACCACGTCGAAGCCTGCGCTTGCCAGAAGGTCGACGCTGACGGTGCCGACTCCGCCGCTCGCGCCCGTCACCAGGACGGGACCGTCGGCGGGCTTCACTCCGCTGGCCAGAATGGCTTGGACGCTCATGGCTGCGGTGAATCCTGCCGTGCCGATCGCAGCAGCGTCGGCGGTGGAAATGCCGTCGAGCTTCACGACCCACTCGGCAGGCAAACGGGCGATCTCGGCGTAGCCGCCGTTGCGGGCGGTCCCGATCTCGTAGCCATGTGCGACGACCTTGTCGCCCGGGGCGAATGCGTCGGACTCGGAGGCAATGACCTCGCCGGCGACGTCGATGCCGGGGACGATCGGGTACTCGCGAACCACCCCGCCTTTCGGGGTGACCGCGAGCGCGTCCTTGTAGTTGACGCTCGAATACTCGACGCGAATGGTGACCTCACCTGCCGGGAGGAAGGATTCGTCGACGGTTTCGGGGGCGAAGTCGATGGTGCCGTCGCTTTCGCGGGCGACCCAGGCGTTGAAAGTAGTCATGGGTCGAACATAAAGGCCTTCGGCCCTGTGCGCCTTTTCGGTAGTGCGAACTACCGGAAAGGCGCACAGGGGCGGAGCCCCTAGATCAAGCTTCCTTCATGCACCGCTCGATCGAATGCCGGCAGCGGACTACCGTCGCGCAGGGTTGTCGCCAATGCCGGATCGGCGAGGTGGAGACGGCCGATCGCGATCAGATCGAACTCTCCACTGCCGATGCGCTCCTCGAGCTGTGGGATGTTGTCGACGACAGGTGCGACGCCTTCGATACGGCTGTCCCGCAGCGACTTTCCGATACCGACGCTGCCGACGGCCATCGTGACGGCGCCGGTCAATTTTTTCGCCCAGCCGGCCAGCGAGAGATCGCTGCCTTCGAAGGCGGGGACGTCGAAGCGCCTGATGCTGGCATCGAGAACGTCGACTCCGGCGTCGACCAGCGCGCCCAGGATGACGCCCAACTCCTCGGGGGTCTCCGCGATCTTCGCGGTGAAATCCTGCTGCTTGTGCTGTGAGAAACGGTAGACGATCGGCAGATCCGGTCCGATGGCCGCGCGGATCGCAGCGACGACGGCGGCCGGGAACTTGGTTCGACGCTCCAGGTCGCCGCCCCACGCGTCGTCGCGCTGGTTGGTGCCCTCCCAGAAGAAGGAATCGAGGAGGTAGCCGTGACCGCCGTGGATCGCGATACCGTCGAAGCCGAGTTCGACGGCGTGCTTCGCGCTACGGACATACGCGTCGATGACGTCCTGGATGTCCTGCTCGGTCATCGCTTCGGTGCTCGCCTGCGCACGTTCGACGTAGGCCGCGGAGTACGAGGTGACGCCCAGCGGACCCCACTCACCCGAGGGACGCATCGGCTTGAGCGAAGGGTCCATCTGCGTCATCGCGCCCCACAGAGGCCCGACGTGCCAGAGCTGAGGCACGATCTTGCCGCCAGCAGCGTGCACGTCGTCGACTACCTTGCGCCATCCGGCCTGAGCAGCGGGAGTGTGGAGGTTGGGGACGTTGGCGTGGTCGACAGCAGTCTCGTGATCGATCGCGACGCCTTCGGTGACGATCAGTCCGGTACCGCCCTCGGCGCGTCGGCGGTAATAGTCGGCGACGTCGCGGCCAGGCACGCCCTCGATGGAGTACGTGCGCGTCATCGGCGACATGACTATGCGGTTGGACAATTCGAGCGAACGGATGCGGAGCGGTTGGAACAGCGGGTTGGTCACTTCGTCACAGCGCTTTCATGAATCGGAAGAATCCGGGGTCCTGGTCGACACGGAGCCGGGTGAGGGTTCGGTAGCTGATCAGCCACTTGCCGTCTTCTTTGCGGTATTCCTCGTGGTAGTGGCCGTAGCCGTGCAGGTGTAGTTCTTTCTCGCCGTCGTTCCACCACAGCATGTCTTCCATCGCCCAGATACCGGTTGCGGTGGTGGGTGAGGTCAGCACGATTTCGGGAGTGTGTGCGTGGTGCGCCGTGGTGAGGGGGATGTCGCCGTCGAGCATGTTCCGAATTGCCGCGGTGAGTTTGTCGATGCCCACTACCTGGTTCGAGGTGTCACCGGTCTTGGGTTGCTTGTCTGTCGGGAGTCCGCCCCACGTCTCGCTGACGACGTCTGCGGTGTGCAGGGTTGGGTAGACGTGCCACTGCTTGGTGTCCATGCAGCGTAGGCGCGCGGCGAAGACACGTTTGATTTCCTCGATTGCGAGCAGTTCCTCGACGGCACTGATCGATCCCACTTCGGACTCGGCCTGAGACATTCAACCTCCAACGGTGATCGGCAAGATGGGTTCACATTCGGGTGCTCAGCGCGGGCCGTCAACGACCTGTCCCGGTGAGCGCGACGGCACTCGGTATGGTCGAGCGAACGAAAGGGGTGTCAGACGTGTGTACCGAAGAGGTCCCATCGACCGGACCGGAGGAGATCGCCGAGGTTCGGGCTTTCTGGCGCGAGCTGGGTGTTCCTGGCGTGATCGACGTCCATACCCATTTCATGCCGAAGAGCGTCATGGACAAGGTGTGGGGCTACTTCGATTCGGCGGGACCGATGATCGGTCGACCATGGCCGATCGCGTACCGACTTGCCGAGGAGGAGCGGGTACACCGTCTCCGCGAGTTCGGTGTCCGGGCTTTCACGTCGATGATCTACCCGCACAAGCACGCGATGGCCGAGTGGCTCAATCAGTGGGCCGTCGAATTTGCCGCGCAAACACCTGATTGCCTGCACACGGCCACGTTCTATCCCGAGGAGTCGGCGGCGTCGTACGTCGGAAAGGCCCTGGAGTCGGGCGCGCGAATCTTCAAGTCCCACATCCAGGTCGGAAACTACGACCCGAACGACCCTCTGCTCGACAAGGTCTGGGGTCAGCTCGAGGACTCCGAGACGCCCATCGTGATTCACTGTGGATCGGGACCGGCGCCGGGGGAGTACACGGGACCCGATCGCATTGCTTCGCTGCTCGCACGGTACCCGCGCCTGTCGTTGATCGTCGCCCACATGGGGATGCCCGAGTACAGCGAATTCCTCGATCTGGCAGAGGCTTACGGCAACGTCCGCCTGGATACGACCATGGCGTTCACCGATTTCACGGAAGAGCAGTGCGCCTTCCCGAAGGCAGACGTTTCACGGCTCGTCGACATGCAGGACCGGATTCTGTTCGGTAGCGACTTCCCGAACATTCCGTACCCGTATCTCACAGCCTTGCAAGCGGTTACGCGCTTCGATCTCGGAGACGAATGGCTGCGAGCCGTCGTGCACGACAACGCTGCGAAACTCTTCTCGGTGAGCTGAGCCCACCGAGAAGTATTTCGCTCAGCGCAATTTGATGCTGCCGCCGTCGGCCATCAACGTCTGTCCGGTCATGTACTTGGAATCCTCGCTCGCCAGGAATACCACGACGGGAGCGATGTCGGTTTCGGGATCACCGATGCGTCCGAGAGGTACCTTGGCAACCGATGCGGCTGCGCGCTCGGGGAAGGCTTCCTGCCACTTGACGACGCCTTCGGTGGCGGCGAACGGGCAGACCACGTTGACCCGAATGCCTTCCGGCGCCCACTCGTTGGCGACGACGCGCGTCAGGCCTCGCACAGCTTCCTTGGCCGCAGCGTAGGACGTCTGGGTGGGCATTCCGTCCAAACCTGAACCCGATGCGAAGTTGACGACCGAACCCTTGGTCTTCGCGAGTTCGTCGTGGCATGCCTGCATCAGGTGGACAACGGGGTAGAAACCGGTGTTGAAGGACAAGTCGAACATGTCCTGCGTGGTTTCGAGCAACGGAGCCTGACGGGATGCGTGAGCGTTGTTCACCAGGATGTCGAGCTTGCCGAAAGCCTCGAGCGCGGCGTCACGGATCTGCTCGGCCGAACCGGCGGCAGCAAGGTCGACGTTCAGGAACTTGCCGGAGCCGGCCAGTTCTTGTTCGAGGGCCTGGCCCTGCTCGTCGTTGATGTCGACGAACAGGACCTTCGCGCCTTCACGGGCGAAGACTCGGGTGATGGCACGACCGATTCCACCGGCGCCGCCGGTGACGATCGCTACCTTGCCGTTCAACCTCATGAAAACGCTCCTCTTCGTAAGTGCTGCTTAAACTGTTGCGGTCTCGTCGACTGCAAGTGCGATCTTTTCGAGGCCGGCGATGCTGTAGGCAGCGTAGGTCTCGTACGGCCCACGGCCGGAGAAGTAAGACGAGAGCTGGCCACCGAGTTCTTCGACGGTGAACGCGGATCCGGCTGCGTCGAAACGGTTCTCGACCTTGGGTGCTTCCATCAATGCCACCATCTTGCCGTAGACGACGAAGACCTGTCCGTTGATCTCGTCGGAATCGGGGGATGCGAGGTAGCTGACCAGGGTCGCGACGCGCTCGGGTGCAAGCGGATCGAGGCCGACGACGCCGGTGTTGTTCTCGCCGAAAGCTTCTGCCGTCATGGCGGTGCGGGCACGGGGGCAGATCGCGTTCGTGCGGACGCCGTAGCGGGAGAGACCTGCTGCGCTCGAGAGCGTCAGAGCGGTGATGCCGGCCTTGGCTGCCGAGTAGTTGGGCTGTCCGGCGCTGCCGAAGAGGAAGGCCTCGGAAGAGGTGTTGATGATGCGGCCGTAGACCGGTGCGTCGGCTGCCTTGCTGGCTGCGCGCCAGTGGACTGCGGCTGCGTGCGAGGTGGCGGCGTGGCCCTTGAGGTGCACGCGGATGACGTCGTCCCAATCGGATTCGGTCAGGTTGAAGATCATCTTGTCGCGCAGGATGCCTGCATTGTTGACGAGGATGTCGAAGGATCCGAAGTTCTTGACAGCCTCTTCGATGATGCGCCCGCCGAGCGACCAGTCGGAGACGTCGCCGGTGATGGCGAGTGCCTGTCCACCTGCGGCCTTGATCTCGTCGACCACGTCGTTGGCCGCTGCACCCATGTCGTTGACGATGACGGCTGCACCGGCAGCCGCGAGTCCGAGTGCTTCGGCGCGACCCAGGCCGGCGCCGGCGCCGGTGACGGCGGCAACTTTGCCTTCCAAGCTCAGTGATTGCGTCATGTCGTGCTCCTTCGATCCGGTCTGGCGGGTAGGTACAGCAAAATTAGTATTCATTCTAATTTGAAGTCGAGAGTTCGGCAGTCTTTCCGAAAAAATCATTCGAGCGAAATCAGAATTAGTTCTAGTTTTGAGCAGAAGTTTGACCAACTGAGGAGCAGTCTCACTCAGCGGGAGCGGTGATCTGGGTCACGAGCGCTGCATGCCACCTTGGGTCGACGCGGCGATCCCACCGCGTACGCGTTTGCGTCACCACCGATCCGCTCAGTTCTCGGCCGCATTCGTCGGCTCCAGGGTCGGATAGTTCTCACCGAAAACGCAGTACGGTCGGCCCCGAATTCACCGGGCCGGACATCAAGGAAGGCACCAGCAGTGTCACTGAATTTGGCAGATCTGTACGAGGGCATTTCGGATCTGATTCCGGACCGCACGGCGCTCGTGTGCGATGGCCGTCGTCGCACCTACGTCGAACTGGACGAGGGATCGAACCGCATTGCCCGCCACTTGGCGAGTGTCGGTGTCGGGCCGGGCGATCACGTCGCTCTGCACATGCGCAACAGCGTCGAGTTCGTCGAGAGTTTGCTCGGCTGCCTCAAGATTCGTGCGGTCCCGATCAACGTCAACTATCGCTACGTCGACGCCGAACTGACCTACCTGTACAACGATTCGCAGTCGGTGGCACTGATCGTGGACGAGGAGTTCGTTTCCGTCGTGGAGACGGTTCTCCCGGCCGCGCCCGGCATCAAACACGTCGTTGTCGTCGGCGAGTCAGCCGTCCGCGATATCGAAGGCGTCGACGTCGTTCGATTTGCCGACGCTGCCGCGGAGCAGCCCGCCACTCGTGACTTCGCGCCCCGCAGCAACGACGACCTCTTTGTCATTTACACCGGCGGCACGACGGGGATGCCCAAGGGTGTCATGTGGCGTCATGAAGACTTCTACTTCGCGGCGCTCACCGGCGGAAATCCGTTCGGTCCGCCGCACACGACCGCACAGGCTCTGTTCGCCGCGGTGCCGAACGTTCCCGCGATGAACATGCTCAGTACCGCACCCCTGATGCACGGTGCGGCGTCGTACTCGCTGTTCACCGGATTCTTCATGGGCGCCAACGCAATTCTCATGGCGCGGTTCGACGCGAAGACGACCCTGCAGCTCGCCGGGAGTGAGAAGGCCGTCTCCATCACCGTCGTCGGAGACGCGATGGCCCGTCCGCTCGCAGACGAATTGGCAGCAAACGCAGCAGATTACGACCTCAGTACGGTCGGCATGGTCTCGTCCGGCGGGGCCTTGTTCTCGCTCTCACTGCGGGAGCAGCTCAAGTCGATACTTCCGAACCTGGTGATCCGCGACGGATTCGGCTCCTCGGAGTCGGGCGTCGACGGCAATCTCGAAATCGGCGAAGACGGCCTGATGCGCATCGCCGCTCGCGACGAGACCCGCGTCGTGGACGAAAGGATGCGGCCGCTGGAGCCGGGATCGCCCGAGACCGGTTACATCGCTCGCAGTGGTCACGTGCCGGTCGGTTACTTCAACGATCCGGTCAAGACCGCGGCTACGTTCCCGGTGATCGACGGGGTGCGGATGTCGGTGCTCGGCGACGTCGGGCGCGTGGAAGCCGACGGCTCGATCGTCCTGCTGGGGCGTGGTTCTCAGTGCATCAACACCGGCGGGGAGAAGGTGTACCCCGAAGAGGTCGAGCAGGCACTCAAGAGTCACCCGGCGGTGCTCGACGCTCTGGTCGCGGGAATTCCGGATGCGAAGTTCGGTGAGCGCGTCGCTGCGGTCATCACGACCCGAGAAGGTTTCGACGTCCCGGACGCTGCCGAGATCGGTGAGCATTGCGCGTCGCAGGTCGCTCGGTACAAAGTGCCGCGCACCGTCATGAACGTTCCGTCGATCAGGCGTTCTCCCAGCGGAAAGGCCGACTATCGCTGGGCCAAGGTCACTCTCGCCGAGCAAGTTTCCTAGTCCGGCCGGAGCCATCCAGCGCGTTTGTGAGGGACGCGTTGGGTGGCTCCGGTGCTCTAGCCTGTGACCGTCAGAACCAGCAGAGCGACGTTGAGTGCAACGATCAAGCCGGCCGCAATCCATGCCGCGACGGTCGTGAACGGGGCATTGCGCGCGTCGCCCATGAGTTCGGGGTCCGAGGTCATTCGCACCAGCGGGATGATCGCGAAGGGGATACACAGGCTCAAGACCACTTGGCTGAGCACGAGTGCCAGCGTCGGGTCGACGCCGAGTCCGAGCACGATCAGTGCCGGGATGAGAGTGACGATTCGGCGTGTGATCACCGGAATGCGAATGGCCAGAAGACCATGCATGATCTCGGCGCCGGCCGCGCATCCCACGGAGGTCGACGCGAGTCCGGAGGCGAGGAGTCCGATCGCAAACACCACGGCTACACCCGGACCGAGTGAATTCTCGATCGCGGCATGCGCGCCGTCGATGGTGTCGGTGCCGGGTACTCCGCGCAGCGCCGAAGCGGCCAGAAGCAGCATGCCGATGTTCACGCCACCGGCGATGATCAACGCGACGACGACATCCCAACGGGTGACTTTGAGTAGTCGCTGCAACCGGGGCCCGGGTTTGATGTGGCCGTGGCGATCACGTGCCAATGCGGAGTGAAGGTAGATCGCGTGCGGCATGACCGTTGCTCCGAGCATGCTGGCGGCGAGCAGTACGGTCTCGGTTCCTTCGAAGCGGGGGACCAGTCCGGCGACCGCTTCGCTGCCGGAGACGTCGGTGAAGGCGAGCCCGGTCAGGAAGCCGATGGTGATGATGGCCAGCAATCCCATGACCACGAACTCGAAAGTGCGCTGTCCGCGCCGACTTTGGATCGTCAGGATCACCATCGACACGCATCCGGTGATCAACCCGCCGAGGAAGAGCGGGATGTTGAAGAGCAGGTTGAGTGCGATGGCGCCGCCGATCACCTCGGCCACGTCGGTCGCGATCGCCATCATCTCGGCCTGGAGCCAGAAGGCGCGGCGGTTGTTCTTACGCAGGCGCTGACCCAGCATTTCGGGCAAGGATCTGCCGGAGACCAGCCCGAGTTTCGCGGACAGGTACTGCACCAGGACGGCCATTGCATTGGCGAGTACCAGCACCCAGATGAGGAGATAGCCGTACTTCGCGCCGGCGGTCAGGTTGGCGGCGACGTTACCCGGATCGACGTACGCGATTGCCGCGACGAACGCCGGACCGAGCAGGGCGATGGATCTTCCCGTAGGTCGTCGGCGCGGAGTCGTCGGCTCTTGCGTACTGGTGCTCATCGGTCTCCTGGTCACACGTACTCGGACCTGTTGGTTCGAATAAGTGAACTATAGAGTTCGGGGAGCCGAACTTTCAACAGCTGTGCGCGGTCAGCGACCGCAGAGGGTCCCTAACCGCGCACAGGGGTTAGGCAGTCACCCCGGCGGCCAGGAGAGCGCGGGCCTCGGGTCGGCCGTCGAGGAGGGCGTTGGTACGCAGTTCGACCTTCCACTCGCCGTCGGTCTTGATCAGCTCCCAGCGGTTCGCGGTGATGCGGAGGACCTTGAACCCCGTCGGGTTCTCGGGGTCCTTGATGACCAACTGCGAATGGCAGGTCGCGACGGCCTTGTTGCCGTCGATGCGGATGTGCGCGGGCGTCATCATGTGAGCCGCGCCGTTCATGATCCAGTTCTGGTGAGAGGCGCTGTGAACCATCGCGCGCAGTTCGCCGCGGCCGTGCATCGCGCCGGTGTCGACGTCGTAGACACCGTCCTCGAGCCACAGGTTCGCGACCTCGTCGGCTGATCCGCTGTCGACGGCAGGGCTGTACGTGGTCAGCAGTTCGGTGATCGCGAGCTTGTCCTCGAGCAATTCCACTCGGGCGAGCAGAGATTCGATCAGGGCGGTCGAGTCGGTCATCGGTACGTCCTTTGTGTAGGAAGGTTGACGAATCATGGGGTGGTGAAAGCGAAGCCCTCAGCGAGGGCGATTCGGTGAAGTTCTTCGAGTTGTTCGCAGTAGTGCTCGACGCTTCGAGCGCCGACCGAGCAACTGGCGATGGTCGCCCCGGCGTCACGGACGCGTGTCAAGGCGCGAAGGGCGGATTCGCGATTGCCGAGGGGATCGAGCGGCGCACCGGCGGGGAGCACTACGTCGAATCCGTCGGGGAGTGTCGTGGCGTCGAGCATTTCCTTCAGTTCGGAGAATCGCAGCCCGAACGGCACCCACCCGTCGCCGTGTGTGGTGGCCCGGCGCAACGATCTCTTGGTCCGGCCGCCGATCCAGAGGGGCACACGTTTCTGGACGGCATGGGGTTCGACGACAAATCCGGAGTAGTCGTAGAACTCGCCGTGATACTCCGGAGTCGGAGTCGACAGTGATGCTCGAAGTGCTGCCAGAGCGTCGTCGGCACGTGCTCCTCGGTCGACGAACGGAGCATTTATGAGATCGAATTCTTGTTTCAGAGTCCCCACTCCGAGACCGAGTATCAGGCGTCCGTTGCTGACGCGATCAAGCGTTCCGTAGCGCTTGGCGATCTCGAGGGGGTGGTGATAACCCAGTACCAGCACCTGCGTCGCCAGGAGGATCCGCGACGTGCGTGCGGCCAGGTAACCCAGCGTGGCGAGCGGATCCCAATAGGTTCCGCCGCGTTCGGTGGCAATTTCTTCGGGAACCGCCACGTGTTCACTGCAGGTCAGATGATGGAAACCGAGTCGATCCGCCGTGGCAGCCACTGTGGCGATCTCGCCGATGTCAGCACTCGCCTCCCACTCCGAACGCGTGCTCGGGTGCTGAATCAGGACCGGCGTGACGATTCCCAGGTGCATCGGGCGTTTATAGCGCTCCCACCGACGCGGCGGCGGGTGAATTACCGCTGATCGGGATCGAAACGACCGATTCACTTTCCAGAAACTGTGACCTGGGTTATAGTCGGTAGAATCAATTCCAGTTTTCGGGAGGCGTCCATGACCATCGTTGACATGAACGACACACTGTCCACCGTCCAGAACGCCGCCGGGCAACCCAAGAAGGATCTGCCGCCGTCGATGGTCGAGCGGATGACATTGATTCTCGACGCCTTCGACGGCCGCGCCGCGCGGCTGACGCTGGAAGAAGTCGCGTGCCGCACTCAGTTGCCGCGGTCCACCGTCCACCGCATTCTCGATCAGCTCGTCAAGCTGGACTGGGTCGATCACGCATCGTTCGGCTACTGCCTCGGGCGCCGCGCGCTCGGCCTCGGTGGTGGCGACGGCGGCCACAGCCAGATCCGCGAAGCCGCAGCTCCGCTTCTGCACGAACTGCACCTGCAGACCGGCATGGTCGTTCACCTGTCGGTGCTCGACGGACGCGAGAGCGTCTACCTCGACAAGGTCGGCGGACGATTCGCCGCGGCGCTGCCGTCCCGCGTCGGCGGCAGAGTGCTCGCTCATTCGACGGCCGGCGGCAAGGCGATGCTGGCATGGATCGACCCCGAGCGCGTCGACGCTCTGTTCGGGTCGGCTCTTCCCCGCTGCACCGAGAACACCATCACCGACGTCGCCGTGCTCCATCAGGAACTGAACCGCATCCGTCAGCGTCGGGGACTGGCCTTCGAACGCGGGGAGTCGGCGCGTGGAGTCGCATGTGTGGCTTCGGCAATTCGCGGACACGAGGGTCCAGTCGGCAGCATCGCGTTGTGTGGTGACATGCGGACCGCTCAGCTCGAGCGAGTTGCTCCGCTGGTCGTCGACGCGGCTCGCGAGGTCTCGCGGACGTTGTACCCCGAACTGGGTGCTCCTCGTCGCGGCCGCAAGACGCCTCCCGTTCCGACCAATACGTTCTCGGCGGAGACGATGGATCGCCTGCTGGCAGCGTCGTCCGACCACTGGATCTGACGTATTTTGATCGACTTGTCTCGCTGATCGGGACGAGTCATAGCAGCTCAGCGGTACTGATGGCACCGTTCGGACCATGACGACTGAACTGAGCTACGAGGGAACCCTGAAGGAACTGCAGACCGATCTCGGTGTGCTCCGGTACCACGAAGCCGGCGACGGCCCGCCGCTCCTGCTGCTGCACGGTTCGGGCCCCGGTGTCACGGGTTGGCGTAATTACCGCGGCGTTCTCGCGGACTTCGCGGAGCACTTCCACTGCTACGTTCTCGAGTTCCCCGGATTCGGCGTCAGCGATCCCGGCCCCGACCACCCGATGATGATGGCGCAGGCATCGGTGGGGATGTTCCTCGACGGCCTCGGCCTCGGACCTGTCCACATGATCGGCAACTCCATGGGCGGCATCGTCGCCACCAAGGTTGCGATCGACGAACCGCACCGGGTGAGCAAGCTCGTCACCATCGGCGGCATGGGCAAGAACACCTTCTCTCCCGGCCCCGGTGAAGGCATCAAACTTCTCATGGAGTTCACCGACAACCCCACCCGCGAAGCTCTGGTCCGGTGGCTGCACTCGATGGTCTTCGACCGCGCGGTCGTCACCGAGCAGCTCATCGAAGAGCGCTGGGCCCTGGCCACCGAGCCGACGACACTCGAGATCGCCCGACGGATGTACAGCAGCAAGGCCATGGCCGCCATGGGCGCGGCTGCCGCTGCGTCGACCGCCGTGCCGTACTGGGCGCAGCTGAACAAGATCAAGGCGCCGACGCTGTTGACCTGGGGACGCGACGACCGCGTCAGCCCCGTGGACATGGCGATACTGCCGATGCGCGACATCCCCAACGGCGAAGTTCACATCTTCCCCAACTGCGGACACTGGACGATGATCGAAGCCCGTGACGCCTGGGTCGCGTCCGTTCTGGCATTCCTGACGCGTCCAGAAGGCAAGTAAGGGGCTTCGCCCCCGTGCGCCTTTTTGGTAGCTCCCACTACCA